>NZ_JBEPOO010000001.1:0-303854 GCF_040546815.1 Devosia sp. 2618 | reverse complement strand
CCTCGTCGCGCTTATTCGCGCGCTTTTTCCGTCATACCGGCCCGGCCATTGCATCAGTCTCAACCCTGATCTTGGGCTGGGAAGCTTATGTGCAGCTTTCGGGGATTTCGCTAACCGCCCTGCCGGCGCCCTCGCGCATCATGGTCCAGGGTTTCGAGCAGCGCGAAGCCCTCGCCCGCCACACCAGCGCAACGTTTCTGGCCACCACTTTCGGCTTCGCTTCTTCGCTTACGGCCGCCTTCTTCTTCTCGATCCTCATCGATTTTTTTCGGCCCCTGCGCCGGGCTCTGTTTCCCGTTTTCATCATCACCCAGACACTGCCTCTCGTCGCCATCGCGCCGCTGATCGTTTTGTGGTTCGGCTTCGGCCTCACACCTAAGATCGTGCTGGTCGCGCTCGTCACCTTCTTTCCCATGCTGGTCGCGCTTGCCCAGGGCTATGAAGCCACCGACCGCAATATCTCGGCGCTCCTGGCCTCCATGGGCGCCTCGCGCTGGCGTATTTTTGCCCTGGCCCGCCTGCCCTCGGCTATGCCCTATTTTTTTGCGGGCCTGCGGATTTCCATCACCTATGCCGTGGTCGGCGCCATCTTTGCCGAATATGCCGGCGCGGCCAGGGGCCTTGGCATCTACATCCTCAATGCCAAAAACAATTTCCGTCCCGATCTCGTGCTCGCGGCGGTTTTTGTCAGCGCTACGCTCACGCTCCTGCTCTTCGGCGCCACCGTGCTTCTACAACGCGCCGCCATGCCTTGGGCCCGCCTGACGGAGACCCGCCCATGACCCCGGCCCGCCTCGAGCTCAAGAACCTGAAAAAAAACTTCGGCTCCACCCACGTCCTGGCCGATATCAGCCTCAGCGTACAACCGGGCGAATTCGTCTCGATCCTTGGCCCCTCCGGCGCCGGCAAATCCACCATTCTGCAATTGCTCACCGGCACCACCGCGCCCGATGCCGGCCAGATGCTGCTCGATGGCAAGGCCCTCACGCCATCCCAACACCGCTTCGCCTTCATGCCGCAGGGCGATGCGCTCATGCCCTGGCGCCGTATCATCGACAATACGACGCTTGGCCTTGAAGTTCAGGGCCTCAGCCGCCAGACCGCCCGAGCCAAAGTGAAGCCGCTCTTCGCCGAGTTTGGCCTTGCAGGTTTCGAAGACCACTATCCCGCCCAGCTTTCTGGCGGCATGCGCCAGCGCGCGGCGCTGCTGCGCACCGTGGTTCAGCAGCGACCCATGCTCCTGCTCGATGAGCCCTTCGGCGCGCTGGACGCCCTCACCCGCGCACAGATGCAGCGCTGGCTCGCCACGATGTGGACCCGCCACCGCTGGACGGTCCTGCTCATCACCCATGACGTGCGAGAAGCCGTGCTCCTGTCGGACCGCATCTATGTGCTGTCAGCCCGGCCCGCCCGCGTCGCGCACGAATTCGAGGTGCCGCTCGACCATCCCCGCCAAGGCGCCGGCGCGACGGCCTTGGCCGCCATCGAAGCCCAAATCCTGCAGACACTGCTTAATCCGGAGGACTAAACTATGCCCTTTTCACGCCTCATCCCAACGCTCGGCCTCGCCGCCAGCCTGCTGATAAGCCCAGCCTTCGCCCAGCCCAACCCCGTCACCATTGCGCTGGACTGGACGCCCAATACCAACCATATCGGCCTCTATGTCGCCGAGGCTAAGGGCTTTTACGAGCAAGCCGGGGTCGCGGTCGAAATCCTGCCCTATACGGATACATCCGCCGGCACGCTGGTCGCCAATCATGTCGCCGATTTCGGTATTCTGGGCTCGATAGGCCTGTTCACCCAGCGCACAGCGGGGGCTGATCTTGTCGCCACCTATGCGCTGGTTCAGACCGAGACGGGACGTCTGGTTTTCAATGCCGACCGGCAGGACATCCAGACCCCGAGCGATCTTGATGGGAAAGTGTATGGCGGCTTCGGCAGCGCCTGGGAAACTGCTCTCATTGATACCATCATCCGCCATGATGGCGGTACTGGCGAATTCGAAACCGTCACCCTTGGCACCTCGGCCTATGAAGCCCTCGCCAATGGCGCCGTCGATTTCACGCTCGAAGTCTATACGTGGGAAGGCGTCAAAGCGGAGCGCGATGGCCCGGCGCATCGCGCCTTCCGCTATGCAGATTTCGGCGTGCCCGATCAGCACACCAATTTCATCGGCACCAGCAGCGCCTATCTCGCCGCGAATGGTGAAACTGCCAAGGCCTTCATCTCTGCCAGCAAGCGCGGCTATGACTATGCCGTCGCCCATCCCGACGAGGCCACAGATATTCTCGTCGCTGCCAATGCCGATGTTTTGCTCGACCGAGATTTCGTCCGAGCCTCGCTGCAAGCTTTGATCGACGGCCACTATCTCAAGGCGGAAAACGGCGTCGTCGGCACAATCGACCCCGCCAAAATGGACGCCGTCGGCAGTTTTCTGTTCGACGCCGGCATCCTCAAGGACGGCAATGGTACGCCGATCACCACCAAGCCCGATTTCAGCGCCTTTTTTTCCAACGATTATCTGGGCACAACACCATGACCAACAGCCGGCGCATGGGGCTCAATGCCGTCATTTTCGGCTTGGGCAGCCATGAATCAGGCTGGCGAATGCCCGAGAGCAATGCTCTTGCCTCGACTGATCTCGACTACTGGATCGACATAGCCCGCCGCTGCGAGAATGGGGGCTTTGATGCCCTTTTTCTCGGCGACGTGCTGGCCCTCCAACAAAGTGCCGATCGGCATCTCTCCGATGCAATGGACCCGCTGGTCATCCTCTCGGCCCTCGCCGCGGTCACCCAGCGCATCGGGCTCATCGGCACGGCCTCGACGACCTTCGATCACCCGTTCCACCTCGCCCGACGCTTTGCCTCGCTCGATCACGTCACACGGGGGCGCGCAGGATGGGATATCGTCACATCGTCCAATCCGCTCGAAGCCTACAATTTTGGGCTCTACACCATGCCCGACCATGCCGAGCGCCATGCCCGGGCTGCCGATGTCACCCAGGCTGCCATTGCCCTCTGGGACTCTTGGCACAGTGACGCCCGTATTGCCGAGAAGCAATCGGGCCGTTACCTCGACCCCGCAAAGGTGCAGACCGTAGATCACGACGGTCCTTTCGTGCGTAGTCGCGGACCGCTCAACGTGCCGCGCCCGCCACAAGGCCGCCCCGTCCTTGCGCAAGCCGGCGCCTCCGAAGCCGGTCGCGACTTCGCCGCCCGCTATGCCGATATCGTCTTCACCGTGCAGTCCGACCTTGGCGGCGCGCAGGCCTTTTACAGTGACATGAAAACCCGTGCCGTCCACCATGGCCGCGCACCCGAGAGCCTTCTGATCTATCCCGGCATCGTGCCCATCGCCGCCGCTACACACCAAGAGGCCGAAAAACGGCTCTGGAAATGAACAACTTCATGGTCATTGAGCACCTGCTCGCCAAGCTCTCTGAATTCCTCGGCGCAGATCTCTCCGATGCCAATCTCGATGCCCCATTGCCCGCCATGATCGGCGCCAACGCATCAAATAACCAGTCAAGCCAAAGCCGCGCCGCAATTCCGGTCAATATCGCCCGCCGCGACCACCTGACCCTGCGGCAACTCCTTATGCGCCTTGCAAGCGGCCGGGGCCATCTGCTCACCGTCGGCACAGGTCCAGATATTGCTGGCACAATGCAGCTCTGGTTCGAAAATGGCGCAGCTGACGGCTTCAATGTCATGGCCCCCCTCATGCCCGCCGACCTGCAGAGCTTCGTAGATCTGGTCGTCCCAGCGCTTGTTGCAAGGGCGGTTTTCGCCGTGGACCATCAGCCAACTCTCCGTCAGCGCCTTGGCTTATCCACGGCGCCAAGCTTGGCTGGAGCTTTTTGACCTTGCTCGGCGCCCTTTTTCAGCAATTCAGGCGGCATCAGCGAGTTACCAAAAACTGCCGTTCGAAATCGCAGCCCTGAAAGACGAAAACGAGTTGGGAGCGGACCATCGGCATTCTGTAATATCCGATGATTGTCGATATTGGGGGACGGCTGCTTGGCATCAGTCCAAACACTACACATCGTCTGTCCAACAACAGAACCCATCCCCCACAAGTCTAAGCCCCCGTGGCCCACGAATCGGACATCATGTGCAATTCTGCTATTTGTTCCACTCATGACCCATTTGAGATTGATTCCTAAGTACTCGCCGCCAGCTCTGTCGCGACTTCAATCGCCGTTCATGTGAGGAGGGGCATTTTGCAATTCATTCCGATCAGTCATATGACTAAAATTTCGTTACACGGGGGTACTAGCGAAAATGGTAAGCTTCGAGGATTTTGTCGTTAAAACCAACGAAGCAAGCGACGCGGGCGCTGTTTTCGAACTGTTTCGAATTACTCTTGCTGATTTGGGCTTTGATAGAGTCGTCTACAGCCTCATCACAGATCCCCCTTCGCTCGACAAATTGGCCGGTCACGGGATACAGCACAGCTACCCTCAAGACTGGATGGAGCATTACACACGCAACGGATATGAGAGAATCGACCCAGTACCCAAATACTGTTTCGCTTCATCGCGCCCTTTCACGTGGGACCGGATTACGAATGAGCTTCCACTTTCCGACGAGGAACGAAAGGTGATGCTTGAAGCTCATGAAGCCCACCTAAGAGATGGGGTCGGTATGCCACTCTACGGCCCAAATGGCGAGATTGCCGGCCTCGGCCTGGCCAGTAGCGAAGGAGGCACAAACCTTGATCGTTCAGCGCTCTATCTACTCCGCGCGATGGCCTACCAGTTTCACCTAGCTTATTGGGACCATGAAGCCCCTCCGAACCCTCTTGGCCAGGTGCATCTGACTGCCCGCGAGAGAGAAATCCTGCTCTGGGCCGCCGAAGGAAAAAGCGACCCGGTCATTGCAGAACTCCTAGGCATTTCCTACCCAACTGTTCGCTACCACATGGCGAACATTTTCGCGAAACTAGGGGTGAATGAACGCACTCTGGCTGTAGTGAAAGCGCTACGCTACGGGCTGATCATACCGAGCTTTGTAGGTGCAGACTATCAGACTCGCTAGGTAAACGATCCTCGCATTTTTGCTTTAGTCCCCGTATGACGCGGACATGCCAGTACACTTTGGTGACCAGCCCGTCCGCGTGAGCTCGTGGGTCTGTAGTGTGCTTGGGCGTTTAGCGCCTCACACCAGTTTGCCCATTTTCACGAATCCTGAGAACGGGTGAGATAGGTATGAAGAACCTTAAGTATGTATTGGGTGTATCCGAAGCAACGGTGCTTTTGGCCGCGTGCAACCCGACGGCGAACGGCCCAGGTGGTGGGGGTAATGGTGGCGGGCGACCGTCTGCGCCTACGACAGCCTATTCTGCGATTAATGTTACGCATGCGCTGACAAACCCGCAAATCACAACGGGTCCAGCCAGCATCGTACTGGATAAGAATGGCTCAAATGCCACCGGCACAATTACAGCAGGTGGTGCCACCTACAATTTGACGGGTCATACCCAGAAAACTGCGGGCACTCGTCCGCCTGATGTCGTGGCTCCTCTCGCGGCAAATCTGGGAGCTCCAGCGTCGAACTGGCAATCTCCATACTATGATGGGTATACCTTGCTCGCCGATTATGACCCGAAGAACCCGCAAGGTCCGGCAGCAACCGTCCTTGCTGGGCAACATGTTCTGTGGGGAGCGATAGATCCTCGTGCCACAAGGTTTGGCTCTGGCGCATTCACTGGTATGGACGAAGCGTCGATTATTATCGGCGGCCAGCAAACCCAATCGCTTCCCACCCAGACGGCGAATTATGTGGGCGAATGGGCCGTCCAGACCGCGAAGGCGTCAGGTTATGTGGGCAGTACGACTCCCGCCCATTGCCAGGGCCAGACCTTCTGCGCCTATTCAGACCTTATTGGCGCAAATGGCCTGTTCACGAGCACAGCAGATTTCAACAGCCGCACATGGTCGATGAATCTAGCAGGAATGAACGCCGAGGGTGCCAGCGGCAGCGGCGGCAACATTACGATTGTTAACCCTGTATCGGGAACAGGAAGCGGGACCATCACAGGCACCACTTTTGCAGGCAGCTTTAATACGACGGGTGGCTTCGTCTCCAAGAACACTGTCAATGGCCAGTTTTACGGGCCAAATGCTGAAGAATTGGGCGGCATCATCCAAGGTCAAAGCAACGGCGAACAGACCTACGGCATAGTTTACGGCCACCGTTGATCAGCACGGAGACGATACGGCGGCTTTTCCGCCGTATCGCCCCCTTTGGCAGTCTATCCCTTTCCAGCCGAAAGTTCCGCATGCGCCACATTGCGATCTCTCTGGCTGCGCTGTGTCTTTGCAGCGCGGTCTCTTTGCCGATGCCAACACAAGCCAATTCTCTGAACACGCTCGACAGCGCACTGGCCGTCGGGCAATGGGAACAAGCCGCAGAGATTGCGCAGGAACTCGATGAAAGAGCTCAGCGCGGCGACATTATGGCGGCTTATGCGGCCTCTGTCCGCCATGCGGCACAAGGCCAGTGCGAAGAAGCGGCTGTACTGGCCGATGTCGTGACAAGGGTCCTGCCACTGTTCGCGGCTCCGTATTCCCTTGCTTACCGCTGCCTTATGGCTCTGGGGAACCGGCCTGCGGCCCTGGCGCGGCTGGAAACCCTGATCGCCATTCTGCCACAAGGCACCGAACGTGATATTATCTCCCAGATCCTACAAAACGAACGCGCTAAAGACCGCCCCGCGTTCAGCGCCTACGCCAGCGCAAGCCCGTCCAGTAACGTCAATCGCCAGACGGACGCCACCACGATCAACGGTGGGCCGTGGGGTGTTGGCACTATTCCAAACTCAGCCAGAGGCCAGGCGGGTACTATTTTCGATGCAGGCGGCACCATGACCGTACAGCTCGCCACGCTTGAAAACCTGACCATTGCGGGCGTGCTGCGCACCGATGTCCGATATTCTACGGCAGATCAGGTCTTCCAACCCAGCTTTGGGGCAGAATTGCCCCTGACCTTTCGCTCTACGGCATCTATCAATGCTGTATTCACTCCCTATGTGGCCGTAGGGCTGCACGATGGCCAGCACACCCGAAGTGAGGCCGGCGGCAAGACATCTATATCGCTGCCGATATCCGCGCATAGCCGGCTGGTTCTCAACCTTCGTATCGCAGCGGTAGAAAGGCCACTCAACCCTACTCGCAATAGCGTTGTCGTGGATGGCGGTGCGTCCGCATCAACCGTCCTCGCGCCGAACGTCAACCTGACGACCTCCGCACGAGTATTATACGATCACACTGCCGACGAAACCCTGCGCTCACTGGAAGCAACAGCGGCAGCGCGGATAGACACTTTGCTTGAGGGTGGATTGCTGCTGGGCGTCGAAGGCACAATCGGCCAACGCTACCACGCCCGACCAGCTCCATTTGTCCTCGGTCAAAACCAGGTAGACACCTTCGTAAGCGCTCGCACCGAAGTTAGTCACCGCGCTCTCAAGATCGGCCCGTTTATGCCAACGGTGAACTATCAATACAGCAAAAGCTGGTCGGACAACGTATTTTAAACTTGCGACAGCCACGATATCGGCCTCGGCCTAAAAGCGGCTTTCTAACGGGATATGAGTCCGTTGCAGGTGACGCTACGCCTCCAAGTCCTGCGCGAGGGCCGTCGTCAAGCCGCTAAGAATATCCAATCGGCACATGGTTCAACGCCATCCAATGTCATCTGATCGAGTATGGTTGGGTTGCTCCTAGGGGGGGCAGTCCCATGAGGCGGTGCTGGGTGACATACTAGTGCCTGCAACGGAATAGTAGGCTTGCCGCCGTGCAATAGCGCGATGAGCTGAACGGTCGGAAATCCACTAAGGACTAGGTAGTACCAGTCATTTTACTGCCGTCTTGTTTGCCACCGGGAGGCTTGGCAATGAGGTTGCTGGTTTCCGTACGCGTACAAACACCACAACGCTGCGGTAGTTGGCGGCTAGAAGCCACCTGCATTGGCTCCGATGGCATCGAATTCGGTCCGAACAAGAATTGCTGCCATGGTGCCGTCATCCACGAGGTCCGTGATTGCCTTGTCTATTTCGGTCCGCATAAAGACGTTATTGCTGAGTAGCACGGCTCCGACATTGAGCATTGAGGCCAGTTCTGGGACAGGGTCGAGTACCTTCACCTGAGCACTATCGTTGCGCTGCTGCCGCAGTTGGCGCCAGCTAGGCCCAAAGATGATGCCGACACCCACAGTGTCCTCGAGGAGCCGCGTCAGCATCAGATCCATATCTGCGTAAACAAGTTGGGTCCACCGCTGGTCCGCCGGCCGTACGGCATTGTACTGGCGAAACAGATATGCTCCATAAGACAACATCTGGGTGCCCACTTTTCGCGTGGCGGCAAGATCGTTGAGACTGTTCAGCTCCGCATCGGCAGCAATGGTCAGATAGCCGTAACTAACATAGGGCCGTGTGATGGTGAATTCGGCCGGATAGGCGTCGCTACCCAAACCCATTCCCAGCACCACGTCGCAATCATTGGTCAGCGAAATATAGAGGTCCTCATCGGCAAATTCTCCGCCGATACCATAGCCTGACTTCAAGCTTGTAAAGCTGCTGTCGAGCAAAATCCTGTCGGCGATCGCCTCCCCCACCGCGATATCGAGATCGCGAGTTTCCGAACTGGCATAGGAGCAGAACCTGATCGTATTGCCGGTGTTGAGCAACCAAGGGGTCAGTCGGTGCGCATCTCCCAGTTTTTCTAGTATCTGCGCGAATGCAGGTCCCGTCGCTACCATGGCAAGCGCGCTGACAAGCGTTAGAGAACGAACAACGGCCGGAAAAATGTGCATGGAAACAAACTTTCGAGGACTGGGGCAGACATGACTTCGGGGGAGTTTCCTCCCCCGAAGTCGGATCAATCAAGTTTAGCTGCGAACCTTGAACACATAGATCAGGTTCGAGCCATTGACTGGTGGGATCACCATGCCGGGGGTCAGCGATGCTTGGGTGGTGCCGGACTGGCCAGCCGGGATCACCAGGTACTGTACGCCATCAACTTCGTAAGTGATGGGTGAGCCGCCGATCGGGGCGTGCAGGCGCTGCTTCCAAAGCACTTCACCCGTCTCGTCGTTCATCGCGTAAGCCCAACGGTCAGCATCGCCGACCACCATCAGCCCGCCACCGGTGACAAGCACAGAGCTGGTGAAGCGTGGTCCCTGCTGCAGCTCGAAGGCGTGCTCGCCGGTTTTGACGTTCAGGGCGTGGAGCGAACCAACATTGTCAAAGCCGGGGGCCAGAACTGTTGGGCCGTACTGGACCACTGCCATTGACTGACCGACCGGGGCAAGCTCGAACTGGCGCGGCGCGAGGCTCTGGCAGGTGTTGGCAGCGGGCAGGTAGAAATTGCCGCTATCGGGACTGTATGCGGTAGCCTGCCACAGCCGGCCCCCATTGATGGCGGGGCAGAACTGTTTCATGTCCCCGAAGTCGGTCGGGATGGTGTCGACATTGGCCGTGACCTTGCCGGTCTTGGAGTCAATGTCGCCGATCATGTTGGTATAAATGGTTTCCTTGACCCAGACGAACTCGCCGGTGGCGGCGTCGAGCGCGAAAGTCACCCCGTTCTTGCCCGGGGTGGTAACGATCAGCTTGCGCATCACGCCATCAATCTCGGTTTCCACGATCAGGCGCTCAAACGGGGAATCCATGTCCCAATTATCGCGCGGCAGGTGCTGGAAATACCACTTCAGCTCGCCTGTGTCGGCATCAAGCGCCAAGGTCGAGTTCGTGTAAAGCGTGTCTCCATCACCAGTGCCACGGGTCACTTCGGTGTAGGGAACCGGCATACCGGTTCCATAATACACCATGTTCAGTTCGGCATCGTAAGAAGCCGTGGCCCAAGGCGTTGCACCCCAACGGTTCTCGGCCGGTACGCCGTTCCAACTGGCATCGACTTCTGGGTTGTTCGGATCATCGAGAGTATTGAAGCGCCACAGCTCCTCTCCAGTGTCGGCGTTGTGCGCAGTGATGTAACATCCACCATTAGTGCCCACGATCGAGCAACCCGAGGTGCCGGTAAAGATCTTCCCGGCAGCGATCAGCGGGCCCGCGGTATAGCTATAGCCCTTTTCCCATTCATTGACCTGAATGTCCCATTCCACTTGGCCGGTGACGGCATTCAGGGCGATCAACCTGGCATCGACAGTGGTCAGAATAACCTTGTCGTCCCACAGGGCGATCGAGTTTTTCTGACGCGCCGCTTGGTTGACGTGGTAAGCGCCCTCGAAGTCGGGACGCTCATGCGTATACGACCACAGCATATCGCCGGTCACGGCGTCCACCGCTTGAACGAAATTCTGATTGGTAGCGAGGAACATGACGCCGTCATGCACCAGTGGCACAACTTCGTGCAACCCAGGCACACCCATCGGGTATGACCAGGCAAGCTCAAGGCTGGACACTGTGTCTCGGTTGATCTGCTTCAGCGGGCTGTGACCATGATTATCTACGGTCCGGCGCCATTGCAGCCAGTCACCCGGATTCGGGTTCACTATCATATCAGACGTAACCGGAGAGTATTCACGGGCCACATCTTGAGCAAAAGTTGGTACTATCAGCATTGCCATCGCCATAAGCGATGATGCCGACATTAGTTTCCTAGAAATCACTAGAATTACCCCCTATCAAACTAGTTAACATAGCGAAGCCCATAGTTCTCATGGGCTATTGCCGATGGATCAATCCGTACTTTTTATCCTCATTACAGATTGACAGTCAGTGGCGCGAGCTCGGTCATCTAAAGTGACCGGCGCCAGCACCGCTCCTGCCAGCGACGGCAGGAACGCGGTTTCCCGGGACGTTTTGCGGACAACCGCCCTGGGGATAGACTAGCGATCAGACTGCGGAACCGGGTCCGCAGCGTCATTTATGGCAGATGGATCGTCTCGAGCTCGGCAGCGCCTGCCTCTACGGGTACACCTTCTGGCAGACCATGCAGGTTCATGATGTAAGCGACGATGTCGGTGTAGTCTTGTTTCGGCAAGCCGCCTGGATTGTCCTGCGGCATCCCCATCGATACGATGGTTTCGATGATTGTGGCTGCCGATGAGGCGGTGCCGCCAAAGCTCTGGGCGATCTCATCACCGTGGCAGGAAGCGCAACGGCGCTCGTACAAACCTGCGCCGCGCTTGACCTGCTCAGCCGAGAACCAGCCGCTGTCTTGCGCCACCGCGCCAGCGCTCACGCTCCCAAGTGAAACGGCTCCGACCATCACGCCAAGGCCTGCGTTGCGCAGTGCTTTTGTTATCTCAATCATTACTAGTCCACAACCCCGCCTTTACAGTACAACTGAGACATCTAAAATATTAGATTCGCCATACAAAAGATATATATCTTCAGATGTAAATATACATCGACATAGAAACCTCTCAGTCTGGAACAAAGCAACCAAACATCGATTCATTTAAAAAATCTACTGGTAATATGACCAACTAATCAATAGGCAACGTCAAGAAAGATTCATAATCGTATTCGTACTATTATATATTTTTCGGAATGCGCTAGAGCATAGCAAGCGCGTTACTGCTATAGTGCATCGATAGAGCGCTACTTCTAGCATCGGGAGTGGCGCAATTTCTTAGTCCAATATCTCGAGCTGCGCTCGCAGCATCGTGGGATAGGCGGCATCACTCTAGAGGAGAAAATGCATTGGTTTTGGATGGCACCGGGTTAGACCAGAGCAACTCACCGACAGCCTCGGCCCCAATTGCCGTCTCCGTGCATTCCATTTCCAAAAGATTTGGCCGAGCCCAGGCGCTCGATGAAATCTCGGTCGATATACTGGGCAGTGAAACCTTCGCATTGCTGGGGCCAAATGGTGCCGGCAAAAGCACGCTAATGGGCATCTTGTGCACCATCCTGCAGGCCGATTCCGGCACAGCCAAAGTCCTGGGCTTCGATGCCCGCAGCCAGCCGCTCCAGTTGCGCCGCCAACTCGGCGTGGTGTTTCAGGAGCCCAGCCTCGACAACCGCCTGACGGTCGAGGAAAATCTCGAATTTCACGGCCTGCTCTACGATGTCCCTCAGACCCTGCGCCGTCAGCGCATCACCGATCTGCTGGCCATGGTCGAACTCTCCGACGTGCGCCAGCGACTGGTGCGCACCCTCTCCCCCGGCATGCGGCGGCGTGTCGAGATCGCTCGCGCCCTGGTCCATGATTCCCGCGTGCTGATTCTGGATGAGCCCACAGTGGGGCTGGACGCCCAGTCGCGCGATCGCATCTGGGAGTATCTGGCCGAAGCCAAGCGCCAGCGCGATCTGACCATGATCATCTCGACCCACTACATCGAGGAAGTCGACGCCTGCGACCGCGTCTGCATCGTCGACCACGGCAAGGTACTCGCTCTCGACACTCCCGACGCCCTGCGCGACCGCCATGGCCACGAGATCATTCGGGTACGCCCGCGCGATGCCGCCACCGAAACCGCCATCCTTAGCGCTTATGCCGGAGCGTCAAAACTGCGCAGCGGAGAGATCGTCATTCCCTCCAGCGGCTCAAGCGAAGCCATGATCGACGCCCTGCTGTCGCATTACGGCAATTCGATCCGCAATCTTTCCTTCGATCGGCCATCGCTTGAAACTGTATTTCTCAGTTTGACCGGCCGCGATCTGCGCGAAACCAAACCTGGCGACCACGCCAGTCTGGCGCGGCCTTTGGCACGATAGGGGCGCGTGATGGGTAATCTGGTGGGGGTCTATGCCATCTGGTTGCGCGAGGTAAAACGCTCGCTGCGCGATCGAGGACAGCTCATTGGCGGCATCAGCCGTCCCCTGCTCTGGGTGCTGATCCTGGGCATCGGGCTCAATCCCTATTTCCGCGCTGAAGTGTTCGGCCAGGTACGCTTCGCCGTACCTTACACCTATTTGCAGTTCATCTTCCCCGCAGTGATCGTACTTAACATCATGTACACCGCCATCCAGTCGGCGGTTTCGCTGATCTCCGACCGCGAATTCGGCTTCATGCGCGAGATCATGGTCTCGCCTAAGCCACGCTGGGTGATCCTTTTGGGCAAGGTGCTGGGCGGCGCCACCGTCGCCATGCTCCATGGCTGCATTGTGTTGTTGCTGGCCCAGTTCACTGATGTGAGCCTGCGGTTGACCGATCTTGTCCTCGGCCTCGCGCTGATGTTTCTGCTCGCCTTTGGCCTAACTTGCCTCGGCATCGTCATCGCCAATCGGGTGCGCAGTTTTGAGGGTTTTGGTGTTTTTTCCAACGCTGTCATCCTGCCGCTTTATTTCACCTCCAGCTCGATTTTCCCGCTCGATCCCGCCTTGAGCGGCGCCCAGACCCGCGTGCTCTATCCCGAATGGCTGGTGCTCCTGGTGCAATACAATCCGATGACCTATGCGGTGGACTGTTTCCGCGGAGTCTTCATCAATTTCAACCAGTTCGACCCGCTGCGCGGCCCCCTGATCATGATTGTCATCGCCATCGTCTTCTTTCTCGTCGGCCTGCGTGACTTTACCCGCATGGGCAAGAGCTGACACCGTGACCACCACCTTCTCCAAAGACGAGCGCCCGCGCTGGCTTGGCAACCTGGTTGGGGCCATCGTCGTGCTGGTGCTTTTTGCCGGGATCTATCTGCTGCCCCCCGATACCTCGCTCGCCGAGCTCGAGCGCAACGGCTACCTGCGCGCCTGCGTGCCGCAAAACTATCCGCCTCTGGTCCAGCCGAATGCCGATCTTCCCGGCTTTGAAATCGAGTTGCTGCAGGATGTCGCCGATCGCCTTGGGGTCCGCCTAGTGCTCAACACCAATGCCGCCATTGGCCGCGAGCTCAATCCGCGTAACTGGCAAGTCAGCCGCGCCAATTGCCAGATCATCGGCGGTGGCATCGTCGACAATGCCACTATCCGCAGCTTTCTTGACACCACCCCGCCGCATCTCGAAACGGGCTGGGTGGTGCTTTCGCCCGGAGACGATGAGCCAAGCCTCCAGGATCAGCGCGTCGGTGTCTATGTAGGCATTACCGGACGCGACCGCATCCAGCTCAGCCGCCTGCTGCGCGATCAGCAGGCCCAGATCAAGCTAGTCAATGCCCCCGACAAGCTAGTCGCCGACATGAAAAATGGCGGATTTGATCTGGTAGTCACCGAGGCGCTGATAGGCGGCGCCATCGCTGCCGAACACGGCTGGACCGCCCGATGGCTACCCGGCGACACCCACGACTCGATCGCTTTCGGGCTATGGAAGGGCGACCTCACCCTGAAGCGCCGCATCAACGCCATCATCACAGATCTGCAGCACGAAGGCCGCTTCACCCAACTCGCCGCCCGCTACGGCGTTGCCGCCATCCCCGGCGACAACTGAGCCAACTACGTCGCCACTCCCGTTTCCACTCAAGGCCCAGCATGTTTGATCTGCAGCGTTTTTTTGCGACCTCCGGCCAGACGCTGGCCTATAGCATTTTCGCAGGCCTTTTGGTCATTTCCATTCACGGTTGGGCGCTCGCCTTCATGTCGCGAACGCTGGGGGATCGCGGTCCACAACATGACGGCCGCCTAACGTTCAATCCGCTGGTGCATTTCGATCTGGTTGGCACGTTCTGCGTCTGTCTGGCCCAAATAGGCTGGATCAAGCCGATACAGATCGACGTCACCCAACTGCGCTTTGGTCGCGCCAGCATCTGGATGGTCACTGCCGGCAGCCTGCTCATCCTGGTGTTTTCTGCCAACCTGGCGTGGCAGCTGCGCCCGATGCTGGTGCGCCACTTTCCTGGCGGCATGCCCGCAGTGGTCGCGGTCGGCGTGCTTGAAGCCTTCGGCAAAATCAGCATTTCTTATGCGCTGTTCAACCTCATCCCTTTACCCCCCTTTTCCATGGGGCACTGGATCGCAGCTTTTCGTTCCATCCCCTCCTATCGCCTCAAGCACTACTGGCTCTGGTTGACCATGGCTCTGGGTTTGATCATCGCCACCGGTCTCCCTCGTCTCGCCAATCCATTCGTGCACTATCTACAAAACATTCTGCTCTTCAATTGGTAGTACTTACGGGACAATTCTACAGCTATGCACGCCGCGCCAAGTTGTGAGGAAGGGCTGAGGCAAACCTTGTTGAACGAGGTGACTTCGGTGCTGCGCGGGTGATTTGCTAATGATTTCAATGGGGGTGCTCAGTCGCTGTGCTTGACTGTGCTAGCCTGGGATCAGGCTTCGCGGAAATCAACCGCAACAAAAAACCCCCGGTTTCCCGGGGGTTTGAAATGGTAGCGAAGCCCAGATTTGAACTGGGGACACACGGATTATGATTCCGCCGCTCTAACCAACTGAGCTACTCCGCCCCAAGGGGCACGCGGGTTTCCCCGGCGACTTGCACTAACTAAGTTTAGCGGGCTTGCCTGTCAAGCGCCAGCCTTAGCACTTTCAACCAACGTTTATGATGCAGCGATGGCGTCGCGCACCATAGCAAGGTCGGCCTCGAACTTGATGGCTTCGCGGGCGCGGCCTTCGGCATCGGGAATGCGCAGCAGATAGGACGGGTGGTTGGTGACATAAACCGTTGTTCCGTCTTCTATTTTCAGCGATTCGCCGCGCAGTTTGCCGACGGTGACGGACTTGCCCAAAAGGCTTTGCGCGGCGGTGGCGCCGAGGGCGACGATGATCTTTGGTTTGACTAAATCACGTTCGAGGTTGAGCCAGAATTTGCAGGCCTGCACCTCGCCCGCGTCGGGTCGCTGGTGGATGCGGCGCTTGCCGCGTGGCTCGAATTTGAAGTGTTTGACGGCATTGGTGACATAGACCCGGCTACGGTCTATCCCGACTTTGGCGAGTGCCTCATCGAACACCGCGCCGGCCGGGCCGATGAAGGGTTTGCCGGCGAGATCTTCCTGGTCGCCGGGCTGCTCGCCCACGAACATCACATCGGCATGTTCGGGGCCTTCACCGAACACGGGCTGGGTGGCGTGTTCAAAAAGCGGGCAGCGTTGGCAGGTTTGGACGGCAGAGCGGACGTCCGTCAGAGACTTGATATCGCTTCGCTTTTCCTCAGCAATTTCACGGGCAGCCTGACGCAGATGGCGCGATGGCGGCTGGCTGGCGGCGCGTTCGATCATCGATTTTTCGGCTTCGCGGGCGCCGCGAATGAGGGGAGCGATGAGTTCGGCTTCGGGGAGATTGCGCCAGTATTTGACCGGCATTTCCGATTTCATCATCGCGACCTTGAGGCGGGCGGGATTGAAGATAGAGGAGAAATAAGTCTTCCAGTCACCCTCGACGGCATCGTCCTGCGGCACGTCGGACTTGCGGCCACCAGGGCCGAAGGCAATGCTTTCGCCGTCCCAGAAGGCGGAGGCATAAGGCGTGATGATGGCCCACATCATGCCATCGAAGCGGCGGGCGAAAAACGGCGCGGTGAGTTCGAGGCAATAGTGATCGGGCTCGAACCAGGCGGCGAAACGTTCGAGGCCGCTATCATCGACGATGGATTTGAAGCGCACGAAGGCCTTCATCTTGTGACTATCACGACGGACCGCAGCGGCCCATTTCGTTAACAGACTGTTATCATCGAGCACCGCATTGCCCAGCAATTGGTTATCACTTTGCAGTTGCCAGAGCAGCCGATAGAGCACAGAAAACCGCGCGGGATCGCTGTGACAGATGGCTTGCGCCGCCAGATCGAGGAACTGTCGCGGCACGGACCCGACGGGACCCGATGCGGCTGGCAGGGGTACTTCTTCGACATCGCCGAAAAGACCTCCCGCTTCGCCCACCATACGCCACTCGACCTGTTCAGGGGATAATCCGGCGGCCAGAAGCTGGCGCGCCTTGCCGCGCCATTCGGCAAAATCATTGAGCGCTTGCACCCGCACGATGTGCATCAGAACAGGCTCAATTGTTCCGGCTGCGGCGTCAGCCGGGCGCGCAGCCTTTGATCGTCGGTAAGACCACCCGGCGTCCAATCTTCGGTTTCGATGAAGGGCCGCACCTTGTCGATGCTGCCGGCAATGCGCGCCACGTCGTCGAGCCGCAGCCGATGGTGTCGGCGGGTGGTGATGATGCGATCAATGCTCTTGGTGCCAAGCCCCGGCACACGCAGCAGCATTTCGCGATCGGCGCGATTGACGTTGACCGGGAAGCGCGCCCGGTTACGCAGCGCCCAGGCAAGCTTGGGATCGATGCTGAGATCGAGCAGGCCCCCTTCCCCGCCCGAGATGATTTCGGGCACGTCAAAGCCGTAAAAGCGAATGAGCCAATCGGCCTGATAGAGCCGGTGCTCGCGCATGAGCGGCGGAGCGCGCAGCGGCAGGCGCGAACTGGCATCGGGGATGGGCGAAAAGGCCGAGTAATAGACGCGGCGCAGCTTGTAGCCGGAATAGAGCCCGGCGGCGCGATTGAGAATGGCGCCATCGTCGGCCCCATCGGCCCCGATGATCATCTGGGTGGACTGGCCGGCGGGGGCGAATTTGGCGGGCTTTGCCTTGGACTTGAGATCGGGCTTTGCCTCATCGAGCTTGCCGCGCACGCGGGCCATTGCAGTGCGGATTTCGCTGGGCTTTTTCTCGGGCGCGAGGGCTTCCAGGCCGAGGTCGGTGGGCATTTCGATATTGGTCGACAGCCGGTCGGCCCAGCGCCCCGCTTCGGTCAGCAGCTCGGCTGTGGCATTGGGGATGACCTTGAGATGGATATAGCCGGCAAACTTGTGGTCCTGTCGCAGCGAACGCGCGACTCGGACCAGTTCTTCCATCGTGTAATCGGGCGAGCGAATGATGCCGGAGGAGAGGAACAGGCCTTCGATATAGTTGCGCTTGTAGAAATCGAGCGTCAGGCGCACGACTTCCTCGACGCTGAAGCGGGCGCGTTCGACGTTTGAAGACGAGCGATTGACGCAATAGATGCAGTCGTAGACGCAAAAATTGGTCAGCAGGATTTTGAGCAGGCTGATGCAGCGCCCGTCCGGCGCATAGGAATGACAAATCCCGCTCCCTTCGGTCGAGCCAATGCCGCCGGTGCCCGCACTATTGCGCTTCTCCGAGCCGCTGGAGGCGCAGGACGCATCGTATTTTGCCGCATCGGACAGGACAGCAAGTTTGCGGCGAAGCGTGAGGGCTGCCATTTCGTTCCCTTTATGTTCATGTGCAGGGATAGCGCATCTGGCGGGGGGATGCATGGCAAAAAGACATGTGTCGGGTTTTGTGATCGGATTGTGCCACGCCCTCGTGGTTCGAGGCTCGTAAGAACTCGCACCTCACCATGAGGGCTACTGGTGGCTTGTCGGGGCCTTCACTTCGCCCTGAGGGGACAGGGAGTTAGGCCGGCGGATGTGTGAACTTGGACGCCTATTCACAGCGTCCTTTCCGCGATGCCAAAGTCGACACCCTCCCCCTTGAGGGGAGGGATCAAGCGAGGGGGTGAGCCACGCACACCGCATTCTCGGAGAAATACCCCTCCCTATGAAGACCTTTTTCAAATGAGCAAGAGTGCGCTGAGGTTCACCTCTCCCCTGAGGGGAGAGGTCGGCGTGTAGCGCCGGTGAGGGGTTCAGGGGTTGGTGGAGGCAGAGTGGTCGTTCAGAGATTGAACCCCTCACCCCAACCCTCTCCCCTCAGGGGAGAGGGGGCAGCATCGCGTTCGCTCATCGTTCATCGCTCATCGTTCAAAAATCGACACCAGTCTGTTGGGATTGTCAGTCTGCACAAACCCAGCGCATTGCTCTACATCTTGTCTCAACAGCGGCGCGGCAATCGCGCCCCAGCAGGAGACAATCACCATGACGCTCGAACTCGGAGGCATCCATCACCTCACGGCGGTTACCGCCGAGGCCAAGAAGAACCTGGCTTTTTATACGCAGACGCTGGGCATGCGGCTGATCAAGAAGACCGTCAATCAGGACGACCCCACCGCCTATCACCTGTTTTACGGTGATGGCGTCGCTTCGCCCGGCGCGGACCTGACCTTCTTTGATTTTGACGCGGCCCGCGAACAGCGCGGCAACCATACGGTGAGCCGCACTGGTCTGCGTGTCGATAGCGAGGAGAGCCTCAACTGGTGGAAAGAGCATCTGCAGAACAACAATGTCGGCACTTCGGCGATCAAGGATCGCAATGGCCGGCTGTCGCTCGATTTCGAGGATTTCGAGGGTCAGCGTTTCCGCATGGTAATCGACGAGGTCAACAAGGTCGTGCCCTGGGCAAAGTCGCCTGTGCCGGCTGAACGGCAGATCATCGGGCTGGGTCCGATCTCGATGTCGGTGCCGCGGCTTGACCGGACCGAGGCCGTGCTGACGCAGGTGATGAACATGCGCAAGGTGCGCTCGTACCCTGCCGCCAATGGCAATGCCGAAACCCATGTCTTTGAGATGGGCCCCGGCGGTCCGGGCGCTGAGGTGAACGTGGTGGTAGACCCAAGCCTGAGCCCTGCCCGGCCCGGCGCTGGTGGCGTGCATCACGTGGCATTCCGCACGCCGGATCAGGACAGCCTGCGCCAATGGATCGATCGGGTGACCAAGGCCGGTATCCGGTCGAGCGGGGAAGTCGAGCGGTTCTATTTCACCTCACTCTACTTCCGCGAGCCAAGCGGCATCCTGTTCGAGATTGCCACCGACGTGCCCGGCTTTGCCGCCGACGAACCGATGGAAACGCTAGGCGAAAGCCTGGCGCTGCCACCTTTCCTCGAAGGTCGCCGCGCCAGCATCGAGGCCAACCTCAAGCCGCTCGTCTAACAGCGAACATGGGTTATCAGCGATAGCCAGACACCCTCGGACCTCCGTCCGGGGGTGTTTTGCCTTGGGCGCCTGTGAGTACAATTATGGTAAATTGAATACTAATGAGAATTCTTCCGGCAACACAAAAGAAACCAAGTGCGCTCAACCCAATCAACTTGGAAGTACCAGACCCCATCCTTCAGCTTAAATTAGGGTCTTGGCTGCTTAGACTGACACCTAGGTAGAATTTCGCCTCGATCCGTTCTGTGAACCTAGCGCCGCGAAAGGTCTTGTTCCAATGGCTGCAGATGATCCCATCTCACCCGAGATCCTGTCGCAAATGCTGATGCGGATGTTTGAATTCGCGCCAGTGGCCATGGCCATCACGACCAGCCACAAGGCGGACTCGCGCTATGTGAAGGTCAACGACGCCTATTTGAAGCTGACGGGCTACAAATGGGACGACATCAAGCAACGCGAACTGGCCGCATCTGGATCGGCCATCAACAGTCCGGCGCGCGACGAGCGCCGCCGCCTGCTCGACGTCGAAGGGGCATTTCGCTTGCAGGAAGTCGATATCAAGCATGTCGATGGCACCGTCATTCCGACATTGATCTCGGCGCAGCGCACCGAAATCGGCGAGCAATCCTACGACATCGAAATCATCATCGACATTTCGGCGCGCGTCAGGCTGCAGACCGAACTCGATCAGGCGCTGATCCAGGCTGCGCGCACCGACGCTTTGACCGGCCTGCCTAACCGCGCCTCCTACGACGATTTTATCGGTCGCAAACTGGCGCATGACAATGCCTGCGTGCTGCTGGCCTTCATTGATCTCAACGGCTTCAAGACCATCAACGACACGCGCGGCCACGCCTTTGGCGACAAGGTGCTGCAGCATGTCGGCGCTCGCCTGCGCGACAATTGCCGCAGCAGCGACTTTGTCGGGCGGCTCGGCGGCGACGAGTTCGTGGTGGTGCTGCAATTGCCAAGCGGCGGCGCAGCATCGGCTTTCCCGGCCTTTCATCGCATGATGAAACACGCCTTTGAGCCCATGATGATCGACGGCGAAGTGGTGCGCGTGGGGGCGGCGATCGGTACCGCCGCATTCGATCCCGCCAATGATACCGCCGAAACTTTGCTCAATCGGGCGGACCGCTGCATGTATGAGGCCAAGTCGACCGGCGACATTTTCCACGTTGTTTCTGACGCCGACCTGTCAACCGCGCAAATCGAACGCGTCCGGCAGTGCGTCGGGTAGGCTGTGGTTGCAGACAGATAAAAGGCGGCATGCTGTGAGCGTGCCGCCTTTGTCGTTTTAGTTGGCAGATGCCGTGTCGGGCTTGAGCGAAGCGGCAGCTTTGACCAGCTGGATGAACTCGCTGCGATAACCGTTTTCATCGGCGCCGCGACCCGAACGGGCCAGCGCTTCGATCTCGGCCCAGGTCATCGAGCCACCGTAGTTGCTGTCTTTGATTTTCTGGCCAAAGGCCGCCACTGCGGCGGCAAAGCGCATGTCATCGCTGACCTCGGAAATATTGTCATAGACCACGCTTGGCGTGACGGCCTGCTCGATCAGCTGGCTGACATCGCTGTCGGGCAGCTTGTAGCGCATGCGCAGGAACGCGATTTCGTCGCCTGCCGCAGTCGGTTCATTGGCGGTCTGGCCGTAACGCAGCGGGTCGACCAGTTCTGCGCCCGAGCCGGCGGGGGTGATTTCGTAGATCGCGGTGACCGTCGTGCCCGCGCCGACATCGCCGGCATCGACCTTGTCATTGTTGAAGTCTTCGCGGTTGAGCGCGCGGGCTTCATAGCCGATCAGGCGATATTCGCTGACCAGAGCCGGATTAAACTCGACCTGGATTTTGACGTCCTTGGCGATCATGTGCAGCGTGCCGCCCATTTCCTCGACCAGCACCTTTTGTGCCTCGCGGAAGCTGGAAATGTAGCTGGCATTACCATTGCCGTTCTGGGCCAGAGCCTGCATCGTGGCGTCGTCGAGATTACCCTGCCCGAAGCCGAGCACCGATAGCGTCACGCCGCTATCGCGCTTGGCCTTGATGAAGTCCTTGAGCTTGGCGGGATCGTCGATGCCGACATTGAAGTCGCCGTCGGTGGCGAGGATCACCCGATTGGTGCCGCCCACGACCTTGGCCTGTTCGGCCAGTTTATAGGCCAGCTCGATGCCCTCGGAACCCGCCGTGCTGCCGCCAGCCGACAGCTGGTCAAGCGCGGCGAGGATTTCGGCTTTTTTGGTGGCGACGGTTGGCTCCAACACGACGCCAGCCGAACCGGCATAAGCGACGATGGACACCGTGTCATTGCCCGAGAGCTGATCGACCAGCAGGCTAAAGGCGCGCTTGAGCAGGGGCAGCTTGTCGGGTGCGTCCATCGAGCCGGAGGTATCGATCAGGAACACCAGATTGCTCGGCTTGTCTTCGCCAGCGACGGGCACATAACCCTTGATGCCGATCTGCAGCAGCTGCGTCTTGGGGTTCCACGGTGTCGGATAGACCGCCATTGTCGGCTGGAACGGCACCTCGGCGCTTTGCGCGGCGGGGTAGTCGTAGGGGAAATAGTTGATTAGCTCTTCGATGCGAACGGAGTCCGGCGCGGGCAGATAGCCCTCTTCCAGCAAGCGGCGGGCATAGGAATAGCTGGCCGTATCGACGTCGAGCGAGAAGGTCGACACGGGGTCACTGGCCACCACCTTGAGGCGCTGCTCGTCAAAGCTGGTGAACTGGTCACCATCTGGCTGCGGGCGCTGGATGGCCATGGTTTCCGGCAGCATGACGCCCTGTGGCGCAACGCGGTTCATCACCGATGGAGCGGCCATCGGCGCCGGGCGCAGAACCTGTGGCGGCGTGGCCATATCGGCCATCGGGGCTTGCTGGGCCGGCTCGGCGGCAACCTGCGCTTCATCGGCAGCTTGGCCGGCCAGATTGTTCACTTCCGCCTGCGGAATGGGCTCGGGTGCCGGGGCTGGCGTCGTCGCGGGGCGTGGTGGCGGCGGGGGCGCGACGGCGATGGTTTCCTTGGCAGCCGCCTCAGGCGCTTCGATTGCGATTGGGGCCGGCGCAATCGGCGCCGGGGCGATTGGTGCTGGAGCGACGACGGGTTCAGCCAATTCTTGACGCTCGGCCACGCTCTGTGCGGGCGTCATGGAGGTTGAGGAATAGAGCTGATAGCCAAGCGGCAAAACCACCAGCGCAATGGCGACGGTTCCAATGGGAATACGCATGTCCATGATCGATTTCCCTTTCAAGGAAGTGATGATGGAACTGAGACGCTGACCCCAGATGTTTCCTTTGGGAGCGGTTTCAACTTTCTTCTGGCAGGCTTCGAACGCGGCCATTCCGGCCAGCATGGCGCGTTTCTTCGCCTCGGCGCGCGGGTCTGGCGCGCCACCTTTGAGGGCGTTGAACGGATCGTTTGGCATGTCGTTGCTCATAGCAGCCCCCTCAGGGTCTTGCGTGCCTCATGCACATGATAGGAGACCGTGGCCTCCTTGATGCCCATGATTTCGGCCGCCGCCGCATGGCTCAATTCCTCCGCGTAAACCAGCAGCACCGCGTCGCGCTGCTTTTCCGGCAAGTCCCGCACCGCCGCCCAGAGTTGACGGCTGGTGGCCGCCTCTTCCTGATCGGGTGGATGATCTTCGGGCGATATTTCGGCATAGGCATCGGCATATTTGCCGCGCCGCTGCCCGGCCCGCTGCATGTCGCGCACCGTGTTGAGCGTGATGCGATAGACCCAGCTCGAAAACGCCGAACGCCCATCGAACCCGGCAATGGCACTGCCGAGTTTGACGCAGACATCCTGCGCCACATCCTCGGCATCGCTGCGATTGCCGCACCACTTCCAGGCAGTGCGATGGATCAGGTCGTAATGATCCTCGATCAGCTCGCCAAAAGCCTGCGCGTCGCCATTTTGGGCACGGGTAACCAGCGCCCGCGTGATCGCGGCCGTTACCTCAACCGGTCCTGCGGCAGTCAGTCCCATCACCGAAGCATGCACCTGTGCCTACCTATAGTCGCACCTTAGTGGTAAGACGCCGTGGCGTACCCAGTCCTTGGGTGTCATCCGCAGATTTTTTTGAAAGCCGTTCCCATGGTCGAACAAGACAAACAAAGTCCCTTCGCTCTCAACCGTGGCCGGATCTTGCTGCTGGTTCTGGGCGCCGTTCTGGTGGTGATCGCCATTTCGACCTCGCTGGGCGGGATCAATGCGTATCAGTCCCTGCGCGAAGCCAATGCGGCAGCCACCACCGCAACGCCTGAGCAGGTGCCGGACGTGGCACCAGCGAACTAAGAACCGCCCCCACGCACCGCCGCTTCCCTCGGGCTTGACCCGAGGGCCAATCGCCGCTTGTGCAGGGTTGAGAGTGGCCCGCGGATCAAGTCCGCGGGCAGCGATTGTGGGTGGGAGAGTGTGTGCCCCTCAGGCCGCGAAGACCTGTGGCACGGCTTCGGCAATAAAGCCGCCGCCCCAGACTTCCGAGGTTGCCGTGTCGTCGGCGTAGAACACGCAGGCCTGGCCGGGGGAGATGCCGTATTCGCCCGATACGAGCGTCACGAACACATCATCACCCTGCATCTGGATCACGGCGGGCTGTGGGCCGCGCGTCGAGCGCACTTTGACCTCGACCGGCGCGCCATTGCCGGCGCTCAACTCGGCCAGCGGCGTGCCGCCGAGCCAGTTGACGTTGCGCAGGCGCACGGTGTGGGTCTTGAGCGCTTCGCGCGGACCGACGATCACCCGGCCGGTCTTGTGCTCGAGCTTGATGACGTAGAGCGGCTCGGCCGCTGCAACGCCCAGGCCCTTGCGCTGGCCGATGGTGTAATTGACGATCCCCTCATGGCTGCCCAGCAAACGGCCATCAAGATGGACGATTTCGCCGGTGGCGACCGCTTCGGGATGCATCTTGCGGATGATGTCGGCATACTTGCCCTGCGGCACGAAGCAGATGTCCTGGCTGTCGTGCTTTTCGGCGATTTCGAGGCCCATTTCGCGGGCTAGCTCGCGCACTTCGGCCTTGCCCATGCCGCCAAGCGGAAAGCGCAGATAATCGAGCTGTTCCTGCGTGGTGGCAAACAGGAAATAGGTCTGGTCGCGCTCGGCATCGACCGGGCGGAACAGCTGGCGACGGCCATCATCGCCGAGGCGGGACTGCACGTAGTGGCCCGTGGCCAGAGCGTCGGCCCCAAGGTCCTGCGCCACCGCCATCAGGTCGACGAACTTGACCGACTGGTTGCAGGCAATGCACGGCACCGGCGTTTCGCCCTGCTGATAAGCATTGGCGAAGGGCGCGATGACCGACTTTTTGAAGCGCTCTTCATAGTCGAGCACATAGTGCGGGATGTTCAGCGTTGCGGCCACGCGGCGCGCATCGTGAATATCCTGACCGGCACAGCAGGCACCCTTGCGATGGGTGGCTTCACCATGGTCGTAAAGCTGCAGGGTAACACCGACGACGTCATAGCCCTGGCGAGCCAACAGCCCGGCGACGACCGACGAATCCACGCCCCCCGACATCGCGACAACAATGCGCGTGTCTTCGGGACGCTTGGCAAAATCAAGCGAGTTCAACATTTTCCTCTATCCGGTTGGGTTCAAGGGCCAGCGGACGAATAACAGCGCGCTGCATACGCCTTTCCGGTTTGCCTCGCAACATTTGCCCGGCAGCTTTTGCCGTTGGGACAAACTCACATTGTCGACAGGACTAGCATCGGGCTGCCAAGGCTTTGAAATCATGGGGCTTTGCCGCGGAATGGCCAGTTGGCACCGCGCTTGCATTGTTGAGCCCGGATTAGTCTCATTCTGCGGGTCCGCTTACGTGGCAACACCTCTGTCATTCCTGATGAACACCGGCGGCACCAGTTCCAACTGGTCGAGCAACGCCGCCAACAATGCCAACAAGGGCCGCGATGCCTTTGCGGAGCTATTGGGTTCGTCCGGCCAAAAGACCGAGACCAAAAGCACATCCTCGTCCACTGCACGCGTCGACCTGTTCGGTTCCGACACCAAGGACCGCGAACGTCGCCGCGATACCGACCCGATTGCCGCCCCCGTCGATGCGACCATCCCAGCGCGCGACCGCAACGAAACCGGCCGCAAGGTCGCCAAGATCGTCGATCAGCTGGCCGATGTCCGCTCAAAGCTCGAAGCGGGCGAAAAGCTCGATCCGGAACAGCTCAAAAAGCTCAATGCCGACCTGACCGATCTGGCCGACGAACTCGGTATTGATCTGAGCGCCTTTCCCTCGCTGACCATTCTGGCCGGCATGGTCGGCGGCGTGCTGCCCGATGATGCGAGCCTGCAGGGGCAGATGATGCTGGCGCTTGGCCCGCTGGCGCAGAGCCTGCTCGATGGCTCGGCCGGCACGGGCGCCGATGCGGACGTTGCGACACTGATGGATTCCATCGGCAAAAAGTTGGGCGCGCTACTGCAGTCGATCAATCAAGGCGACGTCCCGGTCGATCAATTGGCCGAACTCGGCTCGGATGCCAGCGCCGATCTGGACGCGGCCTTGGCGCGGCTGATGAAGCCTGCGGTCAAGATCGACGCGGCAGCACCGCCAGTGCTCGGCACGCCCGAACTCAAGCTGCCCGAATCCGCGCTGACCACCAAGACCGCCGAACAGCCAACCGCTGCACCGGCGGACAAGTCGGCGCAAAAGACCGAGACGCCGGATGCCGTGCGCCAGATCGGCGCGACTGCGGCACCCACAAGCGACAAGCCGGCGCCGGCTGAGGTCAAAGTCACCGCCGAAACCCATAAGCCGGTCGAAACCAAGGCTGTCGCAGCGCCGGTTGTTGCGGACGACAAGATAGATGCCCAGCCAACCATTCCGACGGCGCAGACCGCGCGTGTCGATGCTGTTGCAGCGCCGCGCGTGGTGCAGGTGGGCTACCAGACAAGCCAACAGCAGCTAAACCTGCCCCAGCTTGCCTTTGAGATCGCTCGGCAGGTCACGGACGGCAATACTCGCTTCCAGATCCGCCTCGACCCTGCCGACCTTGGCAAGATCGACGTGCGGCTCGATATCGATACCTCCGGCCACGTCAAGGCGCGGCTGGTGGTCGAGAAGTCCGAAACGCTCGATTTGATGCAGCGCGACCAGCGCGGGCTCGAAAAAGCCCTGCAGCAGGCCGGGCTCGACAGCAACAAGACCAGCCTTGAGTTTTCGCTCAAGCAGGGCCCGTTCAGTGGCCAGCAGGGTCAGGGCGACGACGGCCGCCAGGCGTTGTTTGGCAATGGCCCGTTCGACGAGACGGACGAAACCCCACCGCCCCAGGTCAACCTTTACCGCGGCAGCCTCAGCGCCAGCGGCGTCAACATCATCGCATAGGGATCACGAGCCATGGCAGTCAACGGCGTTTCCGGCAGCAGCGGTGCAAAGCAGACAGCGACATCGCGGTCGACCATAGCGGACAATTTCGACACGTTCCTGAGCATATTGACCACCCAGCTCAAGAACCAGAACCCGCTCGACCCGCTCGATACCAACCAGTTCACCTCGCAGCTGGTGCAGTTCACCGGCGTCGAGCAGCAGCTCAAGACCAATGACTTCCTCGAAACGCTGATGCTGTCGGGCCAGAACTCGGCCAAGTCCGATGCCGTGTCCTATATCGGCAAGCAGGTGACCGCCTCGGGCAAGACCGGTGAGCTGACCGACCAGAACGCCGTGTTCTGGGACTATAACGCCCCGGCCACCGTCGCCAACGCCACGGTGACCATCAAGAACGCGCAGGGCCAGGTGGTTTACAACCAGGCCGGCTCGCTCGCGGCTGGCCCCGGCACGTTCCGTTGGGATGGCAAGAAGGACGATGGCAACATCGCGTCCAACGGACTTTATACCATCGAGATCAAGGGCACCGACCTCAAGGGCAACACCATCGCGGTCAACACCTCTTCGGTGGGCATCGTGACCGGTGTGGACTTTACCGGCAATGTGCCCGTGCTGACCGTTGGCACCCGCAAGGTGACCATCACCGACGTCACCGACGTGCGCGTTCCACCAGCAGCACCTGCTGCCTGATCGACGGTCTCCACTCGCGCGACCTCGTGGTTCGACAGGCTCACCATCAGGTCTCTGGGGGCGTGTGGGCTCTGGGGGCATAACGTCTTTGCGGGCGTGTGGTTTTTTGGCCCTCCTGCAAGCTCAGTAGACCTCATCCTGAGCCTGTCGAAGGACGAGGGCGTGGCGCTGATTTCCGCTGCTGCGAGATTAACCAAGTCTCTCCAAGACTTGAATCCAATCCCTTGAAATCCAATACCATTCTTAACCTGTTGTAAGTTTCCCCTTAGTCGAATTTTAAGGCCGTTGCCCTACTCTCATCACATATGGTCAGGTTGAGTAGAGAGTAAAATGACCGTACAGATGCGTCCTCGCGTTAAGTACGTTATCGGACCGGACGGAAGTCCGCTCACGATCGCAGATCTTCCCCCCGCCAATACGCGGAGGTGGGTCATCCGCCGTAAAGCCGAAGTCGTCGCAGCAGTGCGCGGCGGTTTGCTAAGCCTTGAAGAGGCCTGTGACCGCTATACGCTCAGCGTCGATGAATTTCTGAACTGGCAGGCCGCCATCGACAAGCATGGACTTGCCGGGCTGCGGACCACCTGGATCCAGCACTACCGCGAAGGCTAGCCTTAAAGGCTACCCAGAGTTTTAAAGCCCGTCCGGATCCGTCCGGGCGGGCTTTTCTGTTGTATCAGGGCGTTTGTGGCGTGAGCCAGGGCGCAGCAGCCGGGCGTTGCTTCATCCGCTCGTAATAATCAAGCGATGCGGGCATTGGCGGGTGATCGAACGGCGTCGTGAACCAGCGATGCAGCCCCAGCGTGATGCCGATATCGGCCAGCGTGAAGCGGAACCCGCCGACAAAATCACCGCTTTGCGCCAGATGGGCTTCAAGTATCCCCATCGCCGACGTCCAGCCCTTGAGGCTATTGGCCAGCTTTTGCGGATCGTCATAGCCGGGCGTCTTGCGAACAATGGCGTTAAGCGCGTAGCCCCAATTGGGTCCGAGCTCGCCCGTCTGCCAAAGCAACCACTGCATGGCGATGGCCCGCTGCCGTGGATCGGCCGGGAGAAGGGCGTCGCCGCCCGCCTTCTGGTCGAGATAGACCATGATGGCGATGCTTTCCCACAGCACGAAATCATCATCGAGCAGCACCGGAACGGTGCCATTGGGGTTCAGAGCCAGAAACTCCGGCACTTTTGGGTCCCGGATCGGCAGGCCCCAGTCCTCCCGCTTGTAAGAAAGTCCCAATTCGTCGGCAGCCCACGTCGCTTTTCGGACGTTGACCGAGGTCACCCGTCCCAAAATGGTCAGCATCAAGTTCACCTTTCTTTCACTCACTCGGCATTTTCTGCCGGAATTCGCAAATTGCGACCAGTAGTTAAGACAATGTTTACCATCCGCTAGGTAATTTTTGCCCAGCGACCTCCACGTGCGTTTGCGTCGGCATGGGTCCCATCAAATCGAGTGCCGGCGTGGACAATTTTACCCAGCTGATCAACCGCATTGGACTGCCCCGCATGGCAGCCATGGCCGTTGTTGCGGCCCTAATGCTCGGTTTCTTCGGCTTTTTGATTCTCCGCGCGCAGACTCCCAATCTGGCGCCACTCTACACCGGACTGAGCCTCGAAGACTCATCGGCGATCATCAGCGAACTGCAAACGCAGAATGTCCCCTACGAATTGCGCGGCGAAGGCGACACGATTCTGGTCCCGCGCGACCAGATCACCACCGTGCGCATGGCGCTGGCCGGCTCCGGCCTGCCAACTCGTGGCCAGGTCGGCTACGAAATCTTTGACCAGCAGTCGACGCTGGGCGCCACCAGCTTCGTGCAGAACCTCAACAACGTTCGCGCGCTCGAAGGCGAACTGGCCCGCACCATCGGCTCGCTTGCCCGCATCAAGTCGGCCCGGGTGCATCTGGTCCTGCCCGAGCGCGAACTGTTTCGCCGTGAACGCTCCGACCCATCCGCCTCGATCGTTCTGTCGGTGCGCGGTGCGCTCTCGGGCGGCGAAATCCGCTCGATCCAGCATCTCGTTGCCTCCGCCATCGAAGGTCTGACCCCTGGCCGGGTTTCGATCGTCGATGACCAGGGTAATCTCTTGGCTTCGGGCACAGCGGACGATCAGCAGGGCGCACTGGCTGGCGAAGCGGCCGAACGCACACTCGGTTTTGAGAACCGCCTGCGCACGCGGGTCGAGGACATGCTTGCCAATGTCGTGGGCGCCGGTCGCGCCCGCGTCGAAGTTTCGGCCGAGATCGACTTCAATCGCTCGACCACCACGCAGGAAACCTTTGATCCCGATGGTCAGGTCGTTCGCTCCAGCCAGACCCGCGAGACTGAGAACAACAGCGCCGGTGCCAGTGGGCAGGTGAGCGTTGCCAATGAATTGCCCGGCGCGAGCCAGAATGCCGGCGCCAATGGCCCCAGCGAAAAGGGCACGTCGAGCGAAGAGATCACCAATTACGAAATCTCCAAGACCACTCAGACGGCAGTGACCGAAGCCGGCGCGATCAAGCGGCTGTCGGTGGCCGTGGTTGTCGATGGCGTTTACACGACCGACCAATCCGGCACATCAACCTATGCCCCGCGTTCGGCTGAAGACATTGCGCAGATCCTGACGCTGGTGCGCTCGGCCGTCGGCTATTCGCAGGCGCGCGGCGACAGCGTCGAAGTGGTCAACATGCAGTTTGCCGAGCGGCCTGAACTGTCCATTCCAGGCACAGATGCGGCTGGTGGTCTGCTCGATTTCACCCGCGACGACATCATGAGCGGCGCCGAAATGGCCGTGACCCTGCTGATCGCACTGGCTCTGGTGTTCTTCGTCATGCGCCCGCTGCTCAAGAAGGTGCTTTCGCCCGAAGCCCAGCCCCTCGCTCTGCCACCCGCTGCCGAAGTCGGCCACAATGGCGTTCTGACCGCTAGCGGCATCGTTGTGAACGACGCTCAGCCCGACACGGAAAAGGACAAGACACCTGCCTGGGTCGCCAACGCCCGCTCGATGGGCGAAACCCAACTCCAAACTCTCAAGACCGTCGGCACACTGGTCGAAGAAAACCCCAAGCAGGCCGCGCTGATCGTGCGCGACTGGTTGAGTAGTGCAGCGTAACCGCCATGGCCCTTGTTTCCCAATCACTCGATGTTCCAGAGCTGGGCACCCCCAAGCAACTGATTTTGGGCGGCTCGTCGAACCAGCGGGTGCTGACCGGCGACGAAAAAGCGGCCGTGCTGCTGCTGGCGCTTGGCCCCGATTACGGCAAGCCGATCTTTGACGAACTCGACGAGATGGAAATCAAGCAGCTGAGCCGCGCCATGGTGACGCTCGGCCCGATCACCCAGGGCATGCTCGATGACCTGATGGTGGAATTTGTGACCACCATTTCGTCGAACGGCACGCTGTCGGGCAATACCGACTCCACCGAGCGCCTGTTGCTGAGCTTTTTGCCAGCCGAAAAGGTCGACACCATCATGGAAGAAATCCGCGGACCGGCCGGTCGCAACATGTGGGAGAAGCTCTCCAACGTGCAGGCCGACGTGCTCGCGGCCTATCTCAAGAACGAATATCCCCAAACCATCGCCGTGGTGCTCTCCAAGATCGCCACCGATCACGCCTCCAGGGTCCTGGCCGTCCTTCCGGAGGAGCTCGCAATGGACGTGGTTCAGCGCATGCTGGGCCTCGACCAGATCCAAAAGGAGATTCTCGAAAAGATCGAAACCACGCTGCGCACCGAATTCATGTCGACGCTCAACACGTCCAAGCGCCGCGATAGCCACGAACAGATGGCTGAGATCTTCAACAGCTTCGACCGTCAGACCGAAGCGCGCTTCATCACGACCCTTGAAGAACAAAACCGCGATGATGCCGAGCGCATCAAGGCGCTGATGTTCACCTTCGAGGATCTGTCCAAGCTCGATAGCTCTGCAATCCAGACCGTCTTGACCAAAATGGACAAGCGCGAACTGGCCTTGGCGCTCAAGGGTGCCAATGATCAGGTCAAGGAAATGTTCTTCAACAACATGTCGGCCCGCACCGCCAAGTTGCTCAAGGAGGACATGGAAACCATGGGCCCCGTACGCCTCAAGGACGTCGACGACGCCCAGGGTCGCATGGTGTCCACGGCCAAGGATCTCGCCGCAAAGGGCGAGATCATGATCATGAAGTCCAAAGCCGACGATCAGATGGTGGCGTAACCCATGGCATCCCCTGCCCGCTTTAACTTCGATCTGGACCTCGGTCAGCGCAGCACCGCTGCGCAGCCGCCCAAGCCGACCGTGCCCGAAGATCTGGTTGCCCAGCTCATCGCCCAGGCACGTGAAGAAGCCTATGCCGAAGGCGTGGCTGCCGGTCAGCGCAATGCAACCACTGTCGCGGCGGAAACCCTTGCCGCCGCTGCAGCAACGCTGGCCACCCAGACCGCCGAAATGACTGCCGCTCTCGACGACGCCGCCAACCTGGCCCGGCGCGACGCCATCGAACTGGCCGCCAGCATCGGTCGCAAGCTCGCGCTGCACCTGCTGGCCCGCTACCCCACTGTCGAACTCGATGCGCTGATTGCCGAGTGCATGGAAAACCTCAATGGCGTGCCGCACCTGGTCGTGCGGTGCAATCCAGCCATTGCCGATGCCATCCGCGACATCGCCACCGCCCATATGCAGACGTCCGGTTTTTCCGGCCGTCTTGTCGTCATGGGCGATCCCGATCAGCGGCTCGGCGATGGCCGCCTCGAATGGGTCGATGGCGGCCTCGTGCGTGACCTTGGCGCCATCGCCAAGGACATCGACACCAAGATTTCAGCCTATCTCAGCGCCCATGGCGGTGACACCAACCAACAGGAGAGCGACCATTGAGCGCTTCCGATAACGATCCCCAGGACGGTATCACCTTCGAAGAGATGGCTTCCCCCAGCAAGGGCGACGCGCCCGAAGCCCATATCGAACGCACTGCCGCCGATCTTGAAGCCGTTTTCGACGTTCCCGTCCGCATTTCGGTGGTGCTTGGCCGCACCAAGATGCCGGTGAGCGATCTGCTGCGCCTCGATACCGGTACCGTCATCGAACTGGACCGCCAGGTTGGCGAAGCCGTCGAGATTTTCATCAATGAGCGCCTCGTGGCGCGCGGTGAAATCGTGCTGGTCGAAAACAAGCTCGGCGTCACCATGACCGAAATCATCAAACCACAGTAAGGGAGAAGAGGATGCGCTTGCTCATCGTCGGGGCCCTCGAAGGCCAGCTCAGCGAAGCCACCAAAATGGCCATGACCGGCGGCGCCAAGGTCGCCCATGCGCCATCGGTCGAGATCGCGCTGGCCGCGTTGCGCGCCGGGCGTGGCGCCGATCTGCTGCTGGTCGATGTGGCCATGGACATTATTGGCCTGATCGCCGGCCTTGAAGCCGAGCGCATCGCCATTCCAGTGGTGGCCTGCGGTGTCGAAGCCAATGCGGCTGCTGCCGTCAACGCCATCCGCGCCGGCGCCAAGGAATACATACCCCTGCCCCCCGATGCCGAGCTGATCGCCGCGGTGATCGCCGCCGTTGCGCGGGATTCCTCGGAGTTTCTGTTCCGCGACCCGGCCATGGAACGCGTCGTCAAGATGGCCGACCAGATCGCTGGCTCCGATGCCTCGATCCTGATCACCGGCGAAAGCGGCACCGGCAAGGAAGTCATTGCCAAATACGTGCATGCGCGGAGCAAGCGCGCCAACAAGCCGTTCATCTCGGTCAACTGCGCCGCCATCCCTGAAGCGCTGCTGGAATCCGAACTTTTCGGCCACGAGAAGGGCGCCTTTACCGGCGCCATCGCGCGCCGTATCGGCAAGTTCGAGGAAGCCTCGGGCGGCACGCTGCTGCTCGACGAAATCAGCGAAATGGACGTGCGTTTGCAGTCAAAACTGCTGCGCGCCATTCAGGAACGCCTGATCGACCGCGTCGGCGGCGGCAAGCCTGTGCCGGTCGACATACGTATTCTCGCGACCTCCAACCGCAACCTCAACGAGGCTGTGCGCGAAGGCACGTTCCGGGAAGACCTGATGTTCCGCCTCAATGTGGTGAACCTCAAGCTGCCCGCTCTGCGCGACCGTCCGGGCGACATCGCGGTGCTCTCCGAGCACTTCGTCGCCAAATATGCCAAGGCCAATGGCCTGCCGCCGCGTGAGCTATCCGCCGAAGCCTGCACGGCGCTGAGCAAGGCGCCATGGCCGGGCAATGTGCGCGAGCTGGAAAATACGCTGCACCGCGCCGTGCTGCTGTCGTCCGGCGACGTGATCGGCCCCGAAGCCATCGTTTTGCCAGACGGCATGGGGCTGACCGAAGCGGCGTCCACGAGTTCGCTGTCCTCGCAGCTGGCCCAGACCGCCGACGCCATGTCGCGCGCGCTGGTCGGCCGCACTGTGGCCGATGTCGAGCGCGACCTGATCCTTGATACCCTCGATCACACGCTGGGCAACCGCACCCATGCGGCCAATATCCTTGGCATTTCGATCCGCACGCTGCGCAACAAGCTCAACCAATATGCCGACGAGGGCACCAACGTGCCAGAACCCGGCGAACGCAGATCGGTCGCCTGATGACTTTTCGCGCTAACGCCCGGACCCGTTCATGACCGACCTGCCCGGCGGCCGCCAGCACGCTCCGTTCAAGATCCCGTCGGCTGGTTCCGTCTTCGACATCCTGCGCTCGGGCGATATCGCCCTGGCCGCAGGCGTCATGGGCCTCATCGTCATCCTCATCGTGCCCATGCCGCCTTTGCTGGTGGATGGGCTTCTGGCGATTTCCATCGTCTTTTCGGTGATGATCCTGATGACGGCTTTGTTCATTCAAAAGCCGCTCGAATTCTCGTCTTTCCCGACCGTTCTGCTGATCGCCACCATGCTGCGGCTGGGCCTGAACCTGGCCACCACCCGCCTGATTTTGAGCGAAGGCCATAACGGCACCGCCTCGGCCGGTCACGTCATCGAGGCCTTCGGCAACTTCGTGACTCGCGGCAATTTCGTCATCGGAACGGTGATTTTCATCATCCTGGTGATCGTCAACTTCATCGTCATCACCAAGGGTTCAGGCCGTATCGCCGAAGTCGCGGCACGCTTCAGCTTGGATGCCATGCCCGGCAAGCAGATGGCCATCGACGCCGACCTTTCGGCAGGCCTGATCGACGAAGACACCGCCAAAAAGCGTCGCGCCGAACTCGAAGGCGAAAGCGCCTTTTTCGGTAACATGGACGGTGCGTCCAAATTCGTGCGCGGCGACGCCATTGCCGGCCTGATCATCACCTTCATCAATGTTGCCGCCGGCATGTTGATCGGCATGATGCAGGAAGGCCTGAGCTTTCAGGAAGCCGGCAGCGTCTATACCCTGCTGACCATCGGCGATGGTCTGGTGTCCCAGATCCCGGCCCTGATCGTTTCGACCGCAGCCGGTATCCTCGTGTCGAAGTCCGGCGTGACCGGCTCTGCCGACAAGGCATTGTCCGCCCAGTTCACCGGCTACCCACGCGCCTTGGGCATGTCGTCGGCCGTGATGGGCGCCCTGGCCTTCCTGCCCGGCATGCCGATCATTCCATTCCTGGGCCTCGCCGCCGCTGTCGGCTATGTCGCCTGGCGCTCGGCGCGGACCAAGGACGAGGCCAAGGCGGATGCGGCAGTCAAGACGGCGCTCGACGCTGCCACCGCCAATCCCGGTGGCAACAAGGCTGGCAACACCGAAGCCCCGATCACCGACAGCCTCAAGATCGACGAACTCAAGCTCGAACTCGGCTATGGCCTGCTCAGCCTCGTCAAGGAAGACGAGAACGGTTCTGATCGCCTGACGGAACAGATCAAGGCGCTGCGTCGTCAGCTGGCGATCGAGCTGGGCTTCGTCATGCCTCCGGTGCGCATCCTCGACAATATGCAGCTTGAGCCCAACGCCTATAAGGTGCGGATCAAGGAAGTCGAAGCCGGTGCGGGCGAAATCTATGCCAACCAGCTGATGGTCATGGACCCCTATGGCAATCCGATCGACCTGCCGGGCACCCACACGACCGAGCCGACCTTCGGCCTGCCCGCGACATGGATCGAGCCTGCCATGCGCGACGAGGCCGAACTGCGCGGCCTGTCGATCATTGATCCATCGACGGTGATTTCGACCCACCTGACCGAAGTGCTCAAGGCCAATGTTGCGGACCTCCTCAGCTACGCCAATGTGCAGTCGCTGCTATCGGGCCTGCCCAAGGATCAGCAGAAGCTGGTCGAAGACATCGTGCCGGGCCTGATCTCGGTCTCGGGCGTGCAGCGCGTGCTGCAGACCCTGCTCAACGAACGCATCTCGATCCGTGACCTCTCGACCATTCTCGAAGGCATCGCCGAAATCGCCGGCCCCGGCCGTTCGGTGCAGGTCATTGCCGAGCATGTGCGGAGCCGCCTGGCCCGTCAGCTGTGCGCGGCCAATCTTGGTCCCGACGGCAACCTGCCGCTGCTGACACTGGGTCCACAGTGGGAACGCGACTTTGCTGAAGCCATGGTTGGCGAAGGCGATCATCGTCACCTAGCAATGGCACCGAGCCGGTTGCAGCAGTTCATCGGCGCCATCCAGACCGCTTTCGAACGGGCGGCGCAGCAGGGCGAACTGCCGGTGCTGATCACCTCGCCCTCGATCCGTCCGCATGTCCGCTCGATCATCGAGCGGTTCCGCCCGCAGACGGTGGTGATGAGCCAGAACGAAGTGCATCCCCGTATTCGCCTCAAGACGGTCGGCAGCATCTAGTCACCGGAACATCCCGACGCCTCGCGCATTGTTGCGAGGTATCTTCGGGGCAATACAATGAAACTCTTCACCTGCGACCATTGCGGCAACACGCTCTACTTCGAGAACGCTGTTTGCGAAAGGTGTGGTCACCAGCTTGGCTATCTGCCCCAGTATAACGCGCTGGTTTCATTGGTCGAAGACGGTGGCCTCTGGTCCACCCCCGCCTTTCACGACGATGCTTTCGTATTCTGCGAAAACACCAAGCATGGCGCCTGCAACTGGCTGCTCGTGGCCCAACCCGGCGCGGACGTCTATTGCGTCGCCTGCCGCCACAACGAGACCATTCCCGACATTGTCGATCCGCTGAACCTGCACCGCTGGCAGGTGATCGAGCGCGCCAAAAAACGCCTGTTCTATTCGCTGCTGCGGCTCAACCTGCCGCTGCAAACCCGCAACGAAGATCCGCTGCACGGCCTGTCATTCCGTTTTCTCGCCGACATGCCCATCGCCAACGGCCCGGTGATGACCGGTCATGAGAACGGCATCATCACCATTTCGCTGGCCGAGGCCGATGACGCCGAACGCGAGGCCCGTCGCACCAGCATGGGCGAACCCTATCGCACGCTGCTTGGCCATTTCCGTCACGAGATCGGGCATCACTACTGGGACCTGCTGGTGGCCAACCGCCCGGCGCTGACGGGGTTCCGGGCGCTGTTTGGTGACGAGACCGCCGACTACACGCTGGCGCTGCAGAACTATTACGCCAATGGCGCGCCCGCCGGCTGGTACCAGAGCCATATCAGCGCTTATGCCACCGCTCATCCGTGGGAGGATTTCGCCGAAACCTTCGCGCATTACCTCCACATCACCGACACAGTGGAAATGGCCTCGGCCTTTGGGGTGCGGGCGCATCCAGAAACCAATGACCAGAGCCTTGATATCAGCGTCAGCTTTGATCCCTATACGGCCGCCAGTGCGGACGTGATCGTCAGGAACTGGGTGCCGCTGGCCTCGATGCTCAACAACCTCAACCGGGCGATGGGGCATCCCGATGCCTATCCATTCGTGCTGACGCCGCAGGTGATCGAAAAGCTGGGCTATATTCACCAGCTCGTACACGGCCAGCTCAACTAGGCAATTGGAGTGGCGGGACGGTTGCGATATTCTCGCGCGATGCAAATCACCGTCCTGATCGTTCCGCCCTTTTCCACCCTCTGCAATGCCGCCTTCAATCTTCGCCGTGAGGTCTTTGTTTGGGAACAGAAGGTTCCCGAGGAAGAGGAGCACGACTCCGACGATCTGACAGCGACACATCTGGTCGCCATCGCCGAGGGCGAAGTAGTCGGCACGCTGCGCATGCTCGATAAGCCAGAGCATATCAAGATCGGCCGCGTCGCCGTTCGGCAGGCCTATCGCGGCAATGGTATTGCCAAGCAGATGATGATCGCGGCGATGGATCATGCCCGCGCCAAGGGGCGGGATCGCTTTTATCTCACCGCCCAATCGGACAAGCTCGGATTTTACGAACGGCTGGGCTATGTCGCCTTCGGTCCCGAGTTTCAGGATGGCGGCATGCCGCACTACGCCATGCGGACCTACGAAAAAGACACGGCGAAATTAACCAGTTAGCAACTGCTTAAGCCTGTCGCAGGTCCGTAGTCCCCCTGCCCTCTGATCTGCGCTATTGTCCCCGATGTCAGGAGCCTTGCGCGCATTTGCAGCGCGGCGCCGAGAACAAAAAAACCGCCGGGGAGGCGGACAGGGCCGGCCTCGTTTTTACGAGCGCCGGCCTTTTCAATGGCACTGCGACACATTGTTTTCGGAACGTCTGCGCCGCTTGTTGCGTTGTCGATGCATAATGGGCCGCACGGTACTCTACCGGCAAGTTTTGCACCGCACGGCCCGTCCATTTCAACAATGAACAATACGGAGCCTACTATGATCCGCACCCTTCTGGCCACTACTGCTATTGCTGCCCTGATGACTTCGGGCGCATTTGCTCAGGAAGCCACGCCTGCCGATCCCGCAGCCCCCGTGACCACGGAAGCACCTGTGGTTGAACCAATGGCGCCTGCCGTTGTGCCACCAGCCGCTCCGGCAGCTGGCACTGACGTCAACACCGGCGCTGCGCAGACCACCGAAGTGCACACCCCTTGGGATATTTCGGCCGGCTACATTGCGGTCGATACCGACAATCTTGGTTCGCACCTGATGGGTCAGCCCGTCTATTCGAGCTCGGGTGAAGATGCCGAAGAAATCGGCACCATTTCCGACATCGTGTTCAACGCTGAAGGTGACATCACCGCAGTCGTGATCGGTGTTGGCGGCTTCCTCGGCATCGGCGAAAAGTCCGTTGCAGTGGACTTCCAGTCGCTTGAATTCACCCGCGCTGCTGACAATACCGAGCGCTGGGTTGTTCCAACCACCGCTGATGCGCTGACCTCGGCTCCAGAATTCGTCTGGCGCGAAGATGAGCCGGTCGATGCCACCGCACCAGTCGACACCATGGCACCGGCACCCGTTGCCCCAGCCATGTAATCCCTCGGGATACTAACTTTAGGGCCGGCCATCAGGCCGGCCCTTTTTGCGTCAATAAGGAGACTGCCATGTTTCGCCCGATGATCGCCGCCTCTGTTTTCGCCCTTGTTCTGGCATCGCCCGCCATGGCGCAGGTCACAGCGCCTGCCGCGCCGACGCAACTCGAACAGAGCGGATTGACGCCACCCGCCATGGTCTCGGAGGGTTTTGCGACCCAGGGCGAAGATGTGCTGGTGACCAAATTGCTGGGCCAGACAGTGTATTCTTCGATCGATGACAATGCCGAAGAGATCGGCAAGATTTCCAACATGGTGGTGACCAGCGGCCTCGGCATTTCGGCCGTGGTGATCAGCGTTGGCGGGTTCCTCGGCGTTGGCGAAAAGGAAGTCGCCGTCGATTTTGCTGAGCTCGATTGGGCCAGCCGCGAGGATGGTTCGCGCCGTTGGGTGCTGGCGACGACTGCCGAAGCGCTGTCCGCTGCGCCGGCCTTTATCTGGGCCGATAGCGAAGAAGCCACCGGCCAGCCCGCGTTGACGCGCGACCAGCAGGAAGAGCAGCTTGTCGATGGCGATCCCAATGCGGTGCCTGTCGATCCAACCCTGACCACCGACCAGCCGGAACGAACGACGATCTCAACGCCGGTTGATCGCACCGGCTTTTCGGCGTTCGATAAATCCGGCCTGACCGCCGACGACCTGCGCGGCATTGGCGTCTATGGCATCGACGACCAGCAGATCGGGGCCATCGGCGATATCGTCACCAATCCGGATGGCACGTTCGACGCGGTGATCGTCGACGTGGGCGGGTTCCTCGGCCTTGGCGCCAAGCCGGTTGCTGTTGGTTTTGAGAACCTGGCCTTTTCGGCCGACACTTTTGGCCACCGCTACCTGTTTCTCAACACCACGCGCGAGCAGCTGGAAAACCAGCCGACCTATGATCCACAAACCTATGCCGGCGAGCGCGACACCCAGCGCATGGTGATCACGCCTTAAGCGGGTTCGACCGGAACTGGGCGGCGTGTTCTGAGCGCACTGAGCACGCCCGCCAGCGCGATGATGGCAATGCCGATCAGCGTCAGCGGCTCGGGGGCATGGTTGAACACCAGCCATCCGAGCAGCGCCGCCCAGACCAGATGCATGTAGTTCATCGGGGCGAGCAGGTTTGCCGGCGCATAGCGATAGGCGGCGGTGAACAGGTAATGCCCCAGCCCGGCGGTGACGCCGAGACTGATGAACAGCATGACCTGGATCGGCGTCGGCACCTCGCCATAAAGCGTCCATGGCAAAGCCAGGCCGAACAGGATTGCCCCCGCCAGAGCCGTATAGAACAGCAGCGCGACAGTGCGCTCGGTCGAGGCTAATACGCGCGACAGCAGATGATAGCCAACCGCCGCCGCGACGTTGCACAGCACCAGCGCAACGCCGATCGGATCAAGCCCACTGCCCGGCCGCACGATCAGCAGCACACCGGCAAAGCCCATGCCGGCCGCGACCCAGCCGATGATGCCGACCTCTTCGTTCAGCAGCAGGCCGGCCAGCAGGATCACCAGAATGGGCGACAGGTAAACAATGGCCGTGGCCTCGGCGATCGGCATGCGCTGCAAGGCAAACGCCATCAGCAGTGAGCCGGTGGCAAGGCACACCGCCCGCACCAGTACCAGACCGGTGCGGCGCGTCTTGAACATCAATTGCTTTTGGATCGGCGCGACCACTGCCAGCATCAGCAGGCAGTGGACGATGTAGCGAATGGCCGTGACCAATGGCGCGTTGTATTCCGTCAGCAGGAACTTGTTGGTCGCGTCATTGGCCGCAAACAGCAGCGTTGCCCCCAGGATGAGAACAAAGCCGCGCAGGGGACGCTCTACCAGACCGGTAGAGCTCATGGTCGTCGTGGTCATCAGGCGTCCTTGTCGCGGCTGGCTGTTGGTTCAGCGGCCGCTCATTTTCAACATGGCATCGGGATAGCGCGCGCCCACGATCGGAACGTTGGCTTCTTCGATATCAGCCAGATCGTCCGCCGTCAGTTGGACTTTAAGCGATCCGAGATTTTCTTTCGACCCCATGGGCTTAACGTGCGGCAACCTCGACCGAAAACGAAAAGGCTCGCCAAGCGCGAGCCTTTTTACATTTTGACGATGGGATCGGCCTTACTGCGCGCGGAAGCGCAGGCGGCCGATTTCGTCATATTCGGATTGCTCGACCTTGAGCTGCTCGGCCGCTTCGCGTTGGTGTTCGCGCTGGTCCAGCAGTTCGACCTTCTTGAGGTCTTCGAGGGCTTCGGCCAATGCGTCCTGGGCAGCTTCAAGCTTGCCGCGCATGTCATTGGCGGAATTGAGCAGGTTGTCGCGGCGGCTGAGCGCTGCCTTGGCAAATGTGGAATAGGCAAAGTGAGCCACGTCCGAGATACCGGTCTTGGTCTGCTCGATTTCGATCTGCTGGTCGAGTTCGGACGCCATGCGTTCGAAATCGTTGACCATCATCTCGATCTGCGCAACCTGACGTCGCTTCTCGTCCACCTGGAACTTCTTGAGCCGAATGAGGCTCTCGCTGCGCGATTTCAAGACCTGTACTCCTTACACACCAAGTCAGTTCCGGGACCCATACACGGTCCCATCAGTTTGCCGCGCCCGCCTCGGCAACAATGGCTTCGAGCATTTTATAGCCCTCGGCAATCGTCGTCGTCTCTTCCCGCTCCTGGCTCAAAAAAGCCTCGAGCGCAGGATAGATAGCGATCGCGCGGTCCACTTTCGGATCTGACCCTTTCCGGTAAGCCCCAAGCCGGATCAGCTCCTCCATGTCCGAATAGATGGACATGAGTTCTCTTGCCTTAGCCAGGACCGGTCGAACATCGACCGGAACACACCCTGGCATGGTGCGCGAGATGGACCGGAGCACGTTGACGGCGGGATATCTTCCCCGCTCGGCAATACCGCGCTCCATTACGATGTGCCCATCAAGAATACCGCGTACGGCGTCCGCAATGGGCTCATTGTGATCATCACCTTCGACCAAAACGGTAAAAAGTCCGGTAACAGAACCCGTTGTAATCGTCCCTGGGCCCGCTCGTTCCAATAATCGTGGCAATTCTGTGAAAACAGTGGGTGGATAACCCTTCGCAGTCGGTGGTTCGCCGATGGCGAGGCCGATTTCGCGCTGCGCCATGGCAAAGCGCGTCAGGCTATCCATCATGCACAGCACACGCTTGCCCTGGTCACGGAAGAATTCGCTGAGGGCGAGGCTCATATAAGCGGCCTGCCGCCGCATCAGCGCGGCCTCGTCGCTGGTGGCCACGACGACCACGGCATTCTTGAGGCCTTCCTCACCCAGATATTCCTGGATGAACTCATGCACCTCGCGGCCACGCTCGCCGATCAGCCCAATGACGGCGACATCCACATTGGTATTGCGCGCCAGCATCGACATCAGCACCGACTTGCCGACGCCCGAGCCGGCAAAGATGCCAAGGCGCTGCCCCTCGCAGACGGTGGTAAAGGTATTGAGACACCGCACGCCCAGATCGAGCGGATCGCCGACGCGCACACGGTCATGCGCCAGCAGTGGATTTTGTCGCAAGGGATAAGGCGTCGCGCCACGCGGCAACGGGCCCTTGCCGTCGATCGGCTCGCCATTGGCATTGATCACCCGGCCCAGCCAACCCGCCGAGGGGAAGGCCGCGCCGTCGCTGCGCTGGAACACCGCCTTGCAGCCCAGCCGCACGCCCGACAGTTGACCGAACGGGAGGCAGAGTGCATGGCCATCCTTGAAGCCGATAATCTCGGCGGCGAGGACGTCTTCATTGGTGGTTTCGATCTGCACGCGCCCGCCGACCCGCAATTCGCGCACCGGGCCGACGATTTCGATGAGCAGGCCCTGCACGGATTTGACCCGGCCGAACACTTCAATCTCGTCGATAGCCTCGATAGCCGAGATCAACGCCTTCATTCTGCCCTCAGCTTCCGTTTCACTGCCAAGCTCGAAATATGGTTTCCGGCGAGCCCGCTGCGATGGTAACAACGAATCACAGAGTAACCGATCATTAAGCAAAAGGCGCTATTGAGGGAGATGGACCGGTCCGTCTGGCGCTTTGCGCCCACCACCCTCCAAACCCCTGACACACCTCCAATTGCTTGAGTCTCAAGAGTCGCTTAGAGCGCCTACTTAAACCATTTTCTTAAGAAAAATTGATAGAATTAACCCTTAAATTTCAATGACTTAATCTTAATTCATACTAACGACATTTGCGTATTGCCGAACCGAATTAAACTTTGTTAACTATTTGAGCTTAGGGTTCAGTCATATCCAGTAGGGTTGGCGTGGGCAGGCCAGGTCCCACGGTTCCAGCAGGAACGAATGACAAGGGGAATATAATGCGGGTACTCCTTATTGAGGACGACAGCGCAACGGCGCAAAGCATCGAGTTGATGCTGAAGTCCGAGAGCTTCAATGTTTACACCACCGATCTCGGTGAAGAGGGTGTCGATCTCGGCAAACTCTATGACTACGATATCATTCTTCTCGACCTGAACCTGCCGGACATGAGCGGTTACGAGGTGCTTCGCACCCTCCGCGTTGCCAAGGTTCAGACGCCGATTCTCATTCTGTCCGGTCTTGCCGGCATTGAGGATAAGGTTCGCGGCCTCGGCTTCGGCGCCGATGACTACATGACCAAGCCCTTCCACAAGGACGAGCTCGTGGCCCGCATCCACGCCATCGTTCGGCGGTCCAAGGGCCACGCCCAGTCGGTCATCTCGACCGGCGAGCTCACGGTCAACCTCGACACCAAGACTGTCGAAGTCCAGACCCAGCGCGTGCACCTCACGGGCAAAGAATACCAGATGCTCGAGCTGCTCTCCCTCCGCAAGGGGACCACGCTCACCAAGGAAATGTTCCTCAACCACCTTTATGGCGGCATGGACGAGCCTGAGCTCAAGATCATCGACGTGTTCATCTGCAAGCTGCGCAAGAAGCTTTCTGTTGCGACCGGCGGCAAGAACTACATCGAGACCGTCTGGGGCCGCGGCTACGTGCTGCGCGAGCCAGACGAAAGCGAAAATTACAGCGAGAACGTCGCCTAAGTCCTCCCAGGCTTCAGACGTCTCCATCTGCCCCGTGCGACCTGGTCGTTCGGGGCTTTTTTTTTGCTTTGGGGTGCTCTCCAGCAGTGGACCTCATCCTGAGCCCTTCGAACCACGAGGTCTGACCAAAAGAGCGACTGGAGCCAACTGCGGTTTTTGGCGTAGGCTGCCGCCATGAGCATCGATACCGACACCAATCGCGCCATCAATTCCGTCTGGAAAATCGAGCAGCCGCGCCTGATTGCGGGATTGACGCGGATGACGCGCGATATCTCGATGGCGGAAGAACTGGCGCAGGATGCGCTGGTGGTGGCGCTCAAGACCTGGCCGCAAACCGGCGTGCCCGACAATCCCGGCGCATGGCTGATGCAGACCGCCAAACGGCGCGCCATCGACCACTTCCGCCACCGCAAGATGGCGACCACCAAGCTGGCCGAAGTCGGTCGCGTGCTGGAACAAGACCAGCCCGATGAAGAAGCGGCGCTGATCGAGAGCATGGACGACGAGGTCGGCGACGATCTGCTGCGGCTGATTTTTACCGCCTGCCACCCCATCCTGACCGCAGAGTCCCGCGTGGCGCTGACGCTGCGCCTGCTGGGAGGGCTGACCACCGAGGAAATCGCCCGCGCGTTCCTGGCGGCAGAACCCACAATCGGCCAGCGCATCGTGCGCGCCAAAAAGACTATCGTCGAAGCGGGGATTCCGTTCGAGGTGCCGCGCGGCGCTGAGCGGGAGGAGCGGCTCGCTTCGGTGCTGGGCGTGCTTTATCTCATTTTCAACGAGGGCTATTCGGCCACCGCCGGGCAGGACTGGATGCGGCCGCAGCTGTGCGAGGAGGCCATGCGGCTCGGGCGCGTGTTGGCGCAGCTATCGCCCGACGATTCCGAGGTGCATGCGCTGGTGGCGTTGATGGAAATTCAGGCCTCACGCACCGCCGCCCGCACCGACGCCAAGGGCGAGCCGGTGCTGCTGCTCGATCAGGATCGTGCGCGCTGGGATCACCTGCTGATCCGAAGGGGTTTGGCGGCGCTCGATCGCGCTATCGCGCTAGGCGGCGAGAATGCGCCCTACGCGCTGCAGGCCGCCATCGCCGCCTGCCATGCCCGGGCCCGCAAGGCCACCGACACCGATTGGACGAAAATCGCGGCGCTTTATGAGAGGCTTGGAACGGTGACACCCTCGCCGGTGATCGAACTCAACCGCGCCGTGGCGATCTCAATGGCGGACGGACCTGCAGCAGCCTTGGCGCTGATCGATACGATAAGGGACAATCCGGCGCTCAAGAACTACCATCTGCTTTATGGCGTTCGCGGGGATTTGCTGAGCAAACTGGGGCGGCATACCGAGGCGATGCTCGAATTCCGCCACGCGGCCGAACTCACCCGCAATGAACGAGAAAAAGCCTATCTGCTCGGGCGGGCAGAGCAGACCGCTTAGGCGGCGATTTCGGCTTCGATTTCAAACTTGGCTTCGAGATGGGCGCGCTCAAACGGCTTCATCATATAGTCGCTGGCGCCGGCCCGCAGCGCCATGGCGATGGCGCCGATGTCGTTTTCGACCGTGCAGTAGACGATGTGTGGCTTTTCGCCCCCGACATAGCCGCGCAGCAGTTTGAGGAATTCCAGTCCGCTCATGATGGGCATCTGCCAATCGAGCAGGATGGCGTCCGGCATTTCCTGGCGGCACTTGTCGAAGGCTTCCTGACCGTCTTCGGCCTCGTCGACAATGTAGTCCATGTTTTCAAGAATGCGGCGCGCAACTTTGCGCACCACAGTCGAGTCATCGACAATAAGACAGGACTTCATCAAAGGCTCCGCAGAGACTAACGCTCCATTCAATTATGGCGCGCACATCCTACAGATTGGTTAGCAAAATACTGACTATTCGGCAGCTTCGGCTACAGCCTTCGGGACGGCCCGCAGGTAGAACTCGTCGTTTTCGATACCGATGGAGATTTCCATGTCGGTCATGCGTGCCAGAAGACCCGTATAGAACGGCTGGATGCCCCGCGCGTCGACAAAACCCTCGTCTGGCGTACCGGCCAGAAGGCCTGCCGCACCAGATGGGATCAGCGTCTTCTGGCGCTTTTCCGGATCGCTCTTGGAGGTGAAATCAAAGCGCTCATTGCCGGCATCGCCGGTGATCGAGGCGGTCACATTGCCACCGCGCGGCACCGACATGGCAGCGATCAGCAGCAGGTTCATGAACAGCTTGGCCTTGTGCTTGGGCAAAAGGATCAGCGGCACATTCCATTCAAGGTCGGCCTTTTCGATCTCGAACTGGATGCGCGCTACGCGTTCGCATTCGCGGGTGTCGATATCGGTGCCCGAGGTCGAGGACGCGCCATAGGCGAGACGCGCAAATTCGAGCTTGGCGCGGCTCTGCTTGGCAGCGCTGGCGATCAGATCGCGCGCGCCTTCGGCCATTTCGGTCTGGTTGGGATCGCCCAGCACTTCAAGCCCGTTGCCGATGGCGCCAATGGGGTTGATCAGGTCATGACAAACCCGGCTGCACAGCATGGCCGCCAGATCGGTTGCCTTTAGCTCGATGATTTCGGTCATCTGGGCAGTCTCCGTAAGAATCAGTTTTGCCGACATTAGTGTGTGATCAGCAAATATGGCTATGAAATTGCGGTCGTTTCGGGAGGAAGCGGTCGCGGCTTAATTGATCGAAAGGGTCGGCGAAAGCCGCGTCCAGTTGGTTTCGGCCTGACTGCCGGCGGCATCGGGCGATAACAGGAAGGCTTCCCGGTTTGCGGCTGAGTAGAACAGATACAGGCGCTGTTTGAAGACGGTGTAAATTCTGGGGTCGCTGTCGGAAACATATCCGCGCGCCATCGCCATGCCGCAGTGACCACCGAACTGAGGCACATAGATTTCGGGCTGGCGCATGAAGACGTCGCGATTGGCTGCACTGGCGAAATACCACGACACATTTTGCCAGATATATTCGTAATCCCCCCGCCCCTGCTGTGGCTCGGTTTCGGTAAAATAGCTGACCGGGTCCATGCCGTAGATACCGATGCCCGTCAGCGGGTCGGTGACATAGCGCGTCACCATCGACTGACCCAGCACCGGCCCCAAAGTGGCGGAAACCATGGCCAAAAGAGGCAAAACAAAGGCGAGGATGGTTAAGATTTGTTTAGAGGTTTGCTTCATCATCGACCCAATGATCGGCTTGCCGATGGCCAAAAGTCTGCTGCCTAAGACTAGTGTCGAAGGCTTAATGACTCCGTAATTGCCGGCTATCGCACCACGCCCGGGAGAATTTTATGTTCAAGCGCCTTGCCCTGCTCATCGCCGTTATTGCCGGTTTGGCTTCGCCGATATCAGTCGCATATGCCCAAGGCTCGCTGAGCGACACCTTCTCGGGTGAGGAACTGCTGAACGACGGCAAGCAGTTCTTCGGCTCGACCTCGCAGGGTCTCGCATCGCTGGTGGAACGCGCTGTCAGCCAGTTCGGCCTGCCCAATGGCTATATTCTGGGTGAAGATGCCGGTGGCGCCCTGTTCGCCGGCGCGCGCTATGGCGAAGGCATTCTGCACACCCGCAATGCCGGTGAATACAACGTCTATTGGCAGGGGCCATCGATCGGCTTTGACGTGGGCGGCGACGGCTCCAAGGTCATGATGCTGGTCTATAACCTCAACCAGATCCAAGACGTGCTCGGCCGCTTTCCGGGTGTCGATGGTTCGGCCTATGTGCTGGGCGGGTTCGGCATGACCGTGATCCAGCGCGCCAGCGTGGTCATCGTGCCGATCCGCTCCGGTGTCGGCGCGCGTCTCGGCGTCAATGTCGGCTACCTCAAGTTCACCTCCGAGCCGACCTGGAACCCCTTCTGATCTAGACCGGGTTCGATACCGGCCGTTTTTCGATCTCCCGAAAGCTCTTGCGGGCCAGCGGGAACAGTGTGACGACCAAATAAACAAGGCCCATGACCACCAGCGTCATGGGCAGCCCGGCAAGGGTGATCATCGCCCCGCCGACCAGCCCGCCAAAGGGCAACAACACCCAGCACAGCGCCATATTGAGTGACATCACCCGGCCCACCAGCGGCCGCGGGATGCGTTCGAACATCACTGCCGAAATGATGGGATTGAGAAATCCCGAGGCGAAGCCACCGATAATCAACGTGGCAAAGATCGCCGCCATCGGCACATCCACCGCGAAGATGATAAAGCGCGGAAACCCGGTAAGCAGGAATGCAATGACATAGACCGGCAGTCGCGGCAGGCGCGCGCCGATCATGGCGGCAATGGCGGCCCCGGCAATCGAGGCAGCCATAAAGACCGCCAGCAACATGCCGAGCAGTTCGGGACCATGTCCGCCATCCTGAGTCCAGACCGGTAGAAGGATGGCCGCATAGGCCTGATCGAGCAGATTTGTGGTGGCGACCATGATGATGATGCTGACCAGCACCGCATCACTCCGCAGGAAATTCCAGCCTTCGAGCAGTTCCTGACGATAGGAAGTGGCGGGGAGGGTTTGCTCTTTTGGGGCAGCTTGCAGGCGCGGAATGCCCCACCAGACGACCAGTGCCGACAGGGCAAAGGTGGCGGCATTGACCCACAGCGCCTCGGCCGAACCAATCAACCCGATCAGCGCCCCTGCCCCGGCCGCGCCGACGCTCGAGGCAAGTCGCTCGATGGCCCCCACCACGCCAGTAACGCGCTCCAGCGGCACGTCGGCCAGTTCGGCAATATCGGGCACCATGGCTTGCTTGGCGGCGTCTGACGGGCCGCGCAGCACACCCATGAGGAAGACGATGGGCAACAGCACCGGCAGCGACAACAATCCCAGCGTGTGCAGCAGCGGAATGAGGCCGACGACGAAGACCGAGGCAAAATCGCAGACGATCGCCACGCGCTTGGGGCCAACACGGTCGATCAGCGGCCCACCCAACGCCTTGGCCACCACATAGGGCAGTAGTTCCAGCATGGCGACGAAACCGGTCAGCACCGGATCGCGCGTCGTGGTCAGCATCAGCCAGGGAATGGCGATGGTCGATAGCCGCGTGCCCGACAGGGAAAGCGTCTGCGCGACGGACAGCGCAAGGAAGGGCCCGCGCGCGCTCATCTTGTGTCGTCGGGGTCGGGCATCCGCCCCGGATAGGGGAAGGCATGGAGGTGAACCGAAAATGGCACGGTGCCCTCAGGCAATGGCTCACCCAGCTTGGGCGCGGTGCGCATGACTTCAAACAAGAGTTCGGTCATTCGCTCGGTCAGGGCCTTGGCCTGTTCGGGTGTCAGGGGAATGGTGAAATCGCTGGCGGTGCTGGCCTGCCGCCATGGCTCTGAGAGGGCCGGATATTCGTCGAGTGCCTGCTGCATCTGGCCAACCTGCCAGGACAGAGCTGCCTGCGTGAAGGCGAGCCCGGCCTGCATCTCGTCGCCGTCGGTGACATCGCTCAACACCTGCGTCGTCTCATGCCGGGCGCGCCAGACGCGGTCGCGGCGCGAGATGCCCGGTGCTTCCTCGATAAATCCGTGCAACGCCAACTGCCGCAAATGGTAGCTGGTGGCGCCGCTATTGAGGCCCAACAGCCCGGCCAATTGCGTGGCCGTGGCCGGGCCATCGATGCGCAGCATGCCGAGCATTTTGAGACGCACCGGATGGGTCAGCGCCTTGAGCGCCGTGGCGTCTGGGACGACGCGGGACAGGTCGCGGGGAGTTACGGCGGAGGGCTTTTCGGACTGGCTCATAGCGGCAGCATATATCGCAAACAAATATTTGCAAAGATATGTTTGCAATACGCGAAGTCACGATCTCAGGCGCCACGTGACGGGCCGTTTAAAAAGCGTTAGGGTTAATCCCCGGCGAAGATGGCCACTGCACTTCGTTGCTATACAGTCGCAAAAGTCCGTGGGCGCACATGGATTTCGGAGTTTGACCAATGGTCATCGAGAACATGATGTATTTCGCGCTCGGCCTGCTCGTCGCGGGCCTGGGCGCGTTGATCATTCTTCCAGCCGTCTGGAAGCGCGCCGTCCGGCTGACCAAGCGCCGCATCGAAGCCGCCACCCCCATCACCATGGCGGAATTCCGCGCCGACAAGGATCAGCTGCGCGCTGAATTTGCCCTGTCGACGCGCAAGCTGGAAATGAATGTCGAGACCCTGCGCGGTCGGCTGGCCGAACAGCTGGGCGACGTCAACCAGAAGCGCAGCGATCTGGGCGCGCTCAAGGCCGAGCGCGAGCAGCACGTTTCCATCGTCGGTGAACTCGAAGCCCGCAACGCCGAAGCGACCGCCCGTCTTGCCGAACTCGAACGCGAAGGCACCGATCTGGCGCAACGCCTGCGCATGCGCGAGCGCGATTTCGAAGCGCGTGGCGAGGAAGTCAGCAAGCTCCGCGATACCCTGCGCGATGGCATTCCGCGTGACACCCAGCTCGATGCCGACACCCTGAGCGGCGACTATGACGAGGACGTCGATCGCCTGACCACCGCCTTGGCGGTCGAACGCAAGCGCGTCGGTTTCCTCGAAGATCAGGCAAAGAGCCTGATCAGCCGTTTGGAAACCTCGGATCGCCGCAGCGCCGAAGCCAGCGACGCCATTGCCAAGATGCGCGACGCGCTGGCCGGTAGCGACGACAAGAAGGCCGCAGCGGCCGAAAACCTCAGTGCCGCCGAAGCGCGCATCGCCAGCGCCGAGAAAAGCCTCACCTCGCTCTTGACTGAGACGGGCCGTGTGGTGGAACTGCCGGGCGCAACCAGCGAGCCCCTGCTCGCCGATCAATTGCGCCGCGAAGCCGACGTTGAAAACCTGCGCAAGCAGGTCGCCAATGTCGAAGTGACCATATTGGCCGATTGGGATACCGAACGCATGGACGAAGGCAAACTGCGCGACCGACTGGCGGAAATCGCCGCCAGCGTCAGCGGCCTGGTTTACGCCGCCGACAAGGAGGCCCCGGTCGCCCGCGTCGAGGAAGAAAGCCTATTCGACCGCGTGCAGCGATTTGCCGATGAAGTCGTGGCCGAAGCCGCGCCAGTCCGTCAGCCCAAGCGCGAACGCAAGGGCAACGTATCGGACCGCATGGCCGCGCTGCGCGAAATCCAGGCCCGCTGATTATTCGCCGATAACCACGGTGCGGGTCAGCTCGCCGGTCGCCTGATCAAACAGCGCCAGTGTCGTCACGCCATTGATCACATAGGTCACATTGATCGCGCCCTCGTTGACGAGAGCCGACACGACCGACGCCCCGGGCGGCAATGCAACCTGCTCCGCGACTTTTGGCGGCGGCGAGTCACGCATCACGCGATAGACAAGGGCGAAGCCAATCGCCATAAAGCCCAGCAACAGGATGCCTATCGATATCCCGAACGAACGGCGCGCCTTGGCAAACATGGCCAGCGCCTCGGGGGACAGTGGCTCGTCCGCTTTGGGGCCGCCAGGCCCAGTCAGATTAGGATCACTCATGGCCGAAAATACCGCTGAAGAGTTCGAGGGCGACGAAGTCGAAGTCCTTGTGGACGCCGACATTGCCGGCGGACGGCTCGATGCCGCCCTGGCGAAGGTCCATACCGTGCTGAGCCGCAACCGGATCAAGGATCTGATCCTTGCCGGCGCCGTCACCATCAACGGGAAAACCGTTAGCGAGCCCAAATACCGGCTTACGGCTGGGGAAACAATCGTCCTTGTTGCCCCACCCCCAGAAGATGCCGAGCCGCAGGCCCAGGATATCCCGCTCGACATCCTCTATGAGGACGATCAGCTCATCGTCATCAACAAGCCTGTCGGCATGGTGGTGCACCCTGCCCCCGGCTCGCCGGACAACACGCTGGTCAATGCGCTGCTGTTCCATTGCGGCGATAGCCTGCAGGGCATTGGCGGCGTCAAGCGCCCCGGCATCGTGCATCGGCTCGACCGCGACACCTCTGGCGTCATGGTTGCCGCCAAGACCGAGCGCGCCCATCGACACCTCTCTGACCAGTTTGCCGACCACGGCCGCACGGGCCCACTGCACCGCGCCTATATCGCCTTCGTCTGGGGCGTGACTGAAACCGGCAAGGGCACTGTCGAGGCCCCGCTGGGCCGCGATCAGAACAATCGTCTGAAGCAAGCCGTGCGCAAGGATGGCCGCGAGGCCATCACCCACTATTTCGTCGAAGCCCGTTTTGGTGACGAAGGCTGGGACATCACCCGCGTGCAGTGCCATCTCGAAACCGGCCGCACCCACCAGATCCGCGTCCACATGGCCCATATTGGCCACCCGCTGGTCGCCGACGCCGTCTATGCCTCAGGCTACGCCACCAAGATCAACCGCCTGCCACCCGATGTGGCCGGCCCGATCCAGGCGCTGGGCCGTCAGGCCCTGCACGCGGCCGAACTGGGATTTGAGCATCCGGTAACGGGCGAGGAAATGTTCTTTGAAGCCCCGCTGCCGCCAGATCTGCAGGCGCTCGAAGACGCGCTGGAGAATTACGATAAGGCTTTTGCACGATAGGCTAGTGGTACGCCCTCATGGTTCGAGGCTCGTAAGAACTCGCACCTCACCATGAGGGCTACTTTAGCACTGCACCAAGAGTAGCCCTCATGGTGAGGTGGGAGCGTAAGCGACCCTCGAACCACAAGGGCGTGCCCCCGGTCTCACCACAAGGTGAATGAACCAAACCTTGGTTGAACGCGTATATAATCCGTGGCTGCGGCCGATTGGTGCAACCAAAACGTTTTTCTGACGTTTCTTGCGGCTGCCTCTCTTACAAAAGCCAAAATGCGGATTATATATCCATCGTATTATGCCGATGGGCCTTTGGGACGCCGGCAATAATATCTGCCCTAACTGGGCGCTTGAGCGGTTTGGTAATTCTGCCGCAATCCAGCAAAGCCAGTGTGGGGGAACAAGAAAGGGGTGCGTGCATGGCCCAGACAAATCTTCCAGTCCTCTCTGCCGAAGGGGGCTTGAGCCGCTATCTTCAGGAAATTCGCAAGTTCCCAATGCTGGAACCGGACGAAGAGTACATGCTTGCCAAGCGCTACAAAGAACATGCTGATCCCGGCGCAGCGCAAAAGCTGATCACCAGCCACCTCCGTCTCGTCGCCAAGATCGCCATGGGTTATCGCGGCTACGGCCTGCCGATTTCCGAGGTGATTTCGGAAGGCAATGTGGGCCTGATGCATGCGGTCAAGCGCTTCGAGCCTGAAAAGGGCTTCCGCCTGGCGACCTACGCCATGTGGTGGATCCGCGCTGCCATTCAGGAATACGTGCTGCGCAGCTGGAGCCTGGTCAAGATCGGCACCACCGCCGCCCAGAAGCGTCTGTTCTTCAACCTGCGTAAGGTAAAGGGCCAGATCGCTGCGCTGGACGATGGTGCGCTGCATCCAGACCAGATCGCCCAGATCGCAACGACGCTCAAGGTCACCGAAGCCGACGTCGTGTCGATGAATGCGCGGCTCTCCGGGGACGCTTCGCTCAACTCGCCAATGCGGGCTGACGAAGGCTCGTCTGAATGGCAGGATTGGCTGGTCGATGACACCCCAAGCCAGGAAACAAGCCTGGGCGAAAGCCAGGAGTTTTCTGAGCGCATGGGTCTGCTGAACAGTGCAATGGACGTACTCAACGAACGCGAACGCGCCATCTTCCAGGCCCGTCGCCTGCAGGACAACCCCTCGACCCTCGAGGAACTGGCCCAGCAGTATGACGTCAGCCGCGAGCGCATCCGCCAGATCGAAGTCCGCGCCTTTGAAAAGGTACAGGACGCGGTCAAGCAAGCTGCGCACGTAAACTAAGCTTCACGAATAGAGATGATGAAGGCGGGCCATGTGCCCGCCTTTTTTGTTGGGCGCTTGGAGGCACGCCCTCCTGGTTTGAGGGTCGCTGCGCTCCAACCTCACCATGAGGGCTACTCTTGGTGCAGTGGTTCGGTAGCCCTCATGGTGAGGTGCGAGTTCTCAACGAGCCTCGAACCACGAGGGGCTTGGCACTATGGCCCAACCAGATCCCACAACCGCTCCTTGCCCAAAATCAACAGCCACGGCGTCTCATCCGCCGGCACCACCTGCACAACCCCGCCCGTCCCCTCATTGGACGTCCCGATCAAACCACCCGGCTCCAGTCGCAGCCCATCCATCGGATAAAGCAGCCCCGTCGACCTCAAAAAATCCACCGGCAACAGCGGATGGATCGACACCCGCTCGCCCAATCCGGCCGTAAACGTAATCGGCCCCACCACCGCCAGCGCCACATCCACCTCATCGACCAGCAACAGCTTCCGCTTGGGCGCAAACTGCAGCACGGCGCTAAGCGCGGCCAGCGTGTGATCGAGGCGCTTGCCCGTCATGCCGAGCGCCAGCGTCACCGGCGCCGAAGTCGAATAGAGCGCCTTCTGGAAATCGGTGGTGATCTGTTCGGGGATGTGGATAACCCGCGTGCGGCGCTCCCAATCGGCCCGATCGGTCAGCGAATCAAGATCGCCAATGATGGCGACGGGCACCAGCCCGGCATCGCCAATGGTGTTGCCGCCGCCATCGGCGGCCACCAGCGCCACGCCGCGTTCGACCAGCTCTACCAGCAGCGCCGGGTCGACCACGCCGCCGCCGACAATGGCCATGGGCCCATCGAATACGACCATTGGCGCATCCACCGCACGCACGGAAGTGTCTTGCACTGTCACATCGCTCTCATTAAGTGTGGGGTGTCTCGCTGGGGTGTTCCGGAGTTTTCCGGAGCTGAGAGTTACCCATTGAACCTGAACCAGGTCATGCTGGCGGAGGAAGATCGAGATGGCAAGGGCGTCTCGACGTCCGTACCATTGACACATCCCTTCTACTCATGGCCGCACACCAATGAAGGGAATGACCTATGGTCAAATTCACTCGTCTGGCGCTTGCGGTCCTAACCGGACTGATTGCCGCGCCCGCAATGGCGCAGGATGCGCCCAAGCTCACCATCTACACCTATGACGGTTTCGCCGCCGAATGGGGCCCCGGCCCGGCGCTCAAGACCGGCTTTGAGGCCATCTGCGGCGGCTGCACCGTCGAATGGGTTGCCGCCGACAGCTCCATCGGCACCCTGCGCCGCGTGCAGCTTGAAGGCGACACGACCCCAGCCGATATCATCGTCGGGCTCGATACAGCGGTAGCCGGTGAAGCCCGCGCCACCGGCCTTTTTGCCGATCACGGCCTGTCGCTGACCGACCTCGCACTGCCCGGCCAATGGACCGACGCGCAGTTCGTGCCGTTCGACTATTCGCACTTCGCCTTCATGTATGACACCGACACGATGCAGACGCCCCCGACCTCGTTCGAGGAGCTGATCGCGTTGCCGGATTCGGTCAAGATCGTCATTCAGGACCCCCGCTCGTCGACGCCCGGCTTTGGTCTGGTGCTCTGGGTCAAGGCCGCCTATGGCGACCGCGCTTCCGAAATCTGGGCCGGCCTCAAGCCGCATATCCTGACCATCACCCGCGACTGGAGCGAGAGCTATAACCTGTTCCTGACCGGCGAAGCCGACATGGCGCTGAGCTACACCACCTCGCCCGCCTACCACATCATCGAAGACCACGATGAGACCATCAAGGCGGCGCTGTTCACCGAAGGGCACTATCCGCAGATCGAAGTGGCAGGCGTGCTGAAGTCATCCAAGCACCAGGACCTCGCCAAGCAGTTCCTCGCCTATCTCGTTTCGCCCGACGCCCAGCAGATCATCCCGCACACCAACTGGATGTTCCCCGTGGCCAACCTCGCCGGCGATCTCGATCCCACCTTCGCCAGCCTGCCCCAGCCGGAAAAGACGCTGACCCTGTCCGACGAAGACATCGCAGCGCATGGCCAGGAATGGATCGACGAAATGCTCAAGGCTGTGCAGTAGGCGCCGAAATGGCTGAGCACGCAGGCGGGCGGCATCAAGTATCGCCGCCCCTGCAACTCGCTCCGCGTCGAATATACCCCCACCCTCATTCCCTCCCCACAAGGGGGAGGGACGCCAGCCTCATGCCTGCGGATACGTTATGCCAACCAAGTCTTCAGTCAGCTCCCTCCCCCTCGTGGGGAGGGATCAAGGGTGGGGGGCGAGAGCCACCATGCTGACCCTTCCCCACCGCCCAATCCGTATCGCCGCAGCCGTCGCGCTTGCCATCGGCATTGCGCTGCTCATCGCGCTCGTGCTCTGGGCCATCCTTGCCGCCGCGACTGGCGATGTCGGCAGCACGTCGCGCATCGACATTCCGCATCTGCTACGGATGACCTCCATTCAGGCCGGGCTGACCACCGTGCTCTCCATCGCCGTCGGCATCGTGCTGGCCTGGGCGCTCAACCGGCTGCGATTTCCCGGCCGCGATCTGGTAGTGGGACTGTTTGCCTCGGCCATCGTCACCCCCGGCATGGTGGTGGCCTTCGGCCTGCTGTCGATCTGGGGCCGCAATGGCTGGATCAACAAGGCCAGCGAAGCGCTGTTTGGCGCCTCCATCGGCAACCCCGCTTTTGGCCTGTCGGGAATCCTCTTTGCCCATGTCATCCTCGATGGCGCCTTTGCCGCCCGTATCATGCTGGCGCGGCTCGATGCCATTCCCGATAACCGTCTCAAGATCGGGCAATCGCTTGAGCTATCCGCCTGGCAGCGGTTTTCCATCATCGACTGGCCGGCTCTGCGCGGCACCATTCCGGGACTGGCTGCGATCATTTTCCTTCTGGCTTTCACCAGCTTCCCCATCGTTTTGATGCTGGGCGGCGGCCCGGCCAACCAGACGCTGGAAGTGGCGATCTATGCCGCCGTGCGGCAGGATTTCGATCTGGCTGGCGCGGTGCGGCTGGCGGCAACGCAGATCGCCATCTGCTCTGTCGTTATCCTCGCCGCATCGGCCCTCGCACCCATTCCCACCAGCCTCGGCAGTTCGGCGACGCCGCGCTGGCGCGACCGGGGCGCGGCGCGCCTGTTGCAATGGCTGGCGCTGGGCGTCTGCACCATCGGCTTCATGCTGCCGCTGGTATCGGTGCTGATTGATGGCCTCGGCCCCGGCACGATAAGGGTGCTGATGCAGCCCAACTTCTGGTGGGCGACGCTGAGCAGCATCACCATCGGCACCGCGTCGGCGCTGCTGACACTGGCGCTTGCGCTGACACTGGCACTGGGCCGGGGCGCGACCGGCAGCGGCGTATTGCGAACAATCCTCGGCATGCCAGCCTTCGCCTATCTTGCCGTGCCCGCCGTCGTGCTTTCGCTGGGGTTCTTTCTGCTGGTGCGTAATCTCGGCGTGGCGCCTGCCACCGCCGCGCCATTCGTCGTCATCGTCGCCAATAGTCTGCTGGCTTTGCCATTCGCCATGGCGACGCTTGGCCCGCCCATGGAGGCGATTGCCCGGACGCGCGGCAAGCTGATCCGCTCATTGGGGTTGTCGGGCTGGCGGCAATTCATCTTTGTCGAATATCCCCTCCTCGGGCGCGATATCGGCGTCATGCTGGCGCTGGCCTTCTGCTTCTCGCTGGGCGATCTCGGCGTCATCGCCCTGTTCGGCACGCAGGACTTCCAGACCCTGCCACTGATGATGTTCCGCGCGCTCGGCTCCTATCGCAGCAATGATGCGGCCGCGATTGCCGCACTCCTGTTGATCGGCACCATCGTCGCCTTTGTCGGCCTGCCCAATCTCTTCGAAAGAATAGCCAATGCTGCGCGTTGACCATCTGACCTTCGCCCATCCCGGCCAAAGCCAATCCTACGACTTCAGCTTCGAGGCGGAGGCTGGCGCCGTCACCGCCATTTCCGGCGCAAGTGGCTCGGGAAAATCCACGCTGCTTGATTTGCTGGCTGGATTCCTGACGCCGGTGGCGGGACGCATTGACCTTGATGGCAGCAATCTCGTTCCCCTGCCCCCGGAAGCCCGGCCTGTGTCGCTGCTGCTGCAGTCGGAAAGCCTGTTCGACCATCTGAGCGCCGCAAAAAACATCGCGCTGGGGCTGCCGGCAGGCACCGCGAAAGCTGAAACGCAGCGCCAGATTGCTGAAGCGCTTGGAGAAGTGGGATTGCCCGGTCTGGAAGATCAGCCAGCCAGCACGCTATCGGGTGGCCAAAAGCAGCGCGTTGCGCTGGCGCGAACACTATTGCGCAATCGGCCGGTGCTGCTGCTGGACGAACCGTTTTCGGCGCTGGATGACGATACGCGTGGTGTCATTCGGCAACTGGTGCGGGAGCTGACGGTGCGGCATGGCTGGCACACGATCTTGGTCAGCCATCACTCCGATGATGTCGAAGCGCTGGCGAGCAGGCACTATGCGCTGAGTGGTGGTAAACTGGTGGCGGCTTAGTTGCTTCTGTTGCCCGACCTCGTGGTTCGACAGGCTCACCATGAGGTCTCAGGGAGGTCGCGAATGGTGATGGGATGAGCAACGATAGCTCGACATCCACGGTGCTGCCCTCGGACTTGATCCGAGGGTCCCTTACCGCTTGTGCCGGATTGTGAGTTGCCCTCGGATCAAGTCCGAGGGCAGCGTGGTGGGGCTTGGAGAGCGAGGGCACAAAGGAGTGCTTCAGCCGCCCTTAGCGTGCCCAGGCCGTGAAGACCTTTTTGAACAGTTCCTGTGCTTCATCGTCTTTTTCGAGGGTGATGATGGCGTTGCGACCGGTCCCATAGACCACGGCCAGATCCATCCACTTGCGGTTCTCAAGCAGATTGGTGTTGTTGGTCGCATCGCCCGGCGTAGCGCTTAGCGCGAACAGGAACGAGTTGCCGACGACACGCGCCGAGGCACCCACCAGCGCCGTACCCGGCACCAGTTCCTGATCCTTCAGCAGCACACCCGGAAGGTTGGCAATAGTGCCACCGATAAAGGTGTCGCTGACGTTGAAGTTCACTTCCATCAGATGACTGGCTGGCAGGCTCGGATCGGAGTTCTTGCGGATCGTGATGTCGACGCCAAGGTTACGCGCCGGAATGCTCGCCGCGCCCTTAAGGGTCGGCAGGCCCAGTTCGTCAACGCCTTCGGTCCATTCGACGGTGCCCGAGAAAGGCACGGCGCCGGTGGTTCCGTTCTGGCTGGCTTCGAGCAGCAGCGACTGGCTACCGGCGAGGACCGCTGGATCAACCTGTGCGGCCGGATCGTCGGTCGACATCGCCACCGGCGCTTCTTCACCCTGCAGACGCTCTTCCGACTTGATCTCGCCATTGGTCACGTCCGGCAGGACGCTCTCATTGCCGGTCGGCTGAACGGCCTGCGGCGTTGGCTCAAGGCGATCGTCAGCCTGCAGATCGGTAATCTCGGCATTGGGCTGATCGGTCGTGGTCGGCACCGTGTTGCCGGGCGCAGCCTGAGCGTCGGCATTGGGCTCGACAGGATCAAGCGTCGGCGTCGAGACGGTCGGCTGCGCGGAATCCGTCACCGGAACCTGGGTGCGGCCAAACATCTGGTCGAGATCGACATAGCCTTCGCGCCATGCCCAGAACCCTGCCCCGCCGACACCGGCGAGCAGAATGGCGAACACGACGAGGAAAATGGTCAGGCCCGAACCGCTGCGCGGCGGCGTCGGCGCCACGGCAAAGGCGGCGTCATCGCGCTCGCTGTTCAGCGCAGATAGCGGCGGACGGTCTTCAACGAATGGCGTGCTTTCGCCGCGCGCTTCGCGATCGAGCGTTTCGATGGCGCTGGCAATAACGCCTTCCGCCTCGCTGGTATCGCGCTCGACGTCCACTTCGCGAACGCTGGACAGCGCGGGATCGATAACCGGCTCAGAGACCTCGACGGGCATCAGCACCGACTGACGCGCAACGGCCTGGCTGCCCGAAATCGACACCGGCTCGATGCGGCCCGGCAGGCGAACAGACTCCGACGCCGTATTTGCGGCCAGAGGCAGCGAATCACGGCGCGGCTCAAAGCTTGGCGCACGGAGCGGCGCTTCGAGTGGCCGGACGTTGGAAATGGGCGACAGGGTCGACGATGGTCCCTGCTTGCTGGCCTCGGCGCGCGCCACGATCGAGGGGATCGAACGCACCTCGGCTGTGGGCTGCGGCTCGGGCGATGGCTCGTCCTCAGGCTCTTCTTCGCTGGTCAGCGTGACGGGCACGCTGGAGCTGGCAGCAGCCTGCGAGATGATGTCTTCGATCGAAGTGGTCGGCACGGGCGCAGCCGCTGCTTCAACCGGCTTTGGCGTGGGTGCAACTGGCTCAGCGGCCTTGGGCGTTTCGGCCAAGACCGGCGCAGGCGCTGGAGAAATCCGCTCTGGAGCAGGTGCTGGCGGAGGAGTCGATGCCGCAATGGGCGGCATCGGAATTGGGCGTGCGGCAGCTACAGTTTCGCGGCCCAGCGAGATGACGGCCTCGCTGGCTTCCTGCTCAACCTGTCGAATGCAATCTTCAAGTTGCAGCCGATGCTGGGTGATATCGCGTGCCGGCAATGGGGGATTGATGGCGCGCAGCTGGCCCACAAGAGCCGAACGCGCCTTCTCATAAACCGCCCGACGGGCAGCCCCATTATTCTCCGGCAACGCCGAGATAGCCCGGCGCAACAGCTCCTTGTAGTCCGCCATCGGTTACTTGGTACTCACTATTGCAGCGACGTGTTGTAACAAAAAAACTTAGTCTTGGAATGGGTCTACGACAAGGATCGTATCCAACCGTTCTGGACTTGTAGACAGCATAGCGACCGGCGCACCGATTTGTTCTTCGATGAACCGGACATATTTGATGGCCTGAGCAGGCAGTTCGGCCCAGCTGCGGGCGCCAGCGGTCGTTTCGGACCAGCCCTCAAGCGTCTCGTAAATCGGCTTAACGCGCGCTTGCGCCCCCATTGAGGCAGGCAAATAATCAATTCGTGATCCGTCGAGCTCGTAGCCGACGCACACTTTGATCTCCTTGAGGCCATCCAGAACATCGAGCTTGGTCAGCGCGATGCCCGAAATGCCCGAAGTCTTGACCGTCTGGCGCACCAGCACCGCATCGAACCAGCCGCAGCGACGTGGACGACCAGTATTGACGCCAACTTCGCGACCGACCGTTGCCAGGTGCTGGCCGATCTCGTCATCAAGCTCGCAAGGGAACGGGCCTTCGCCGACGCGGGTCGTGTAAGCCTTGGTGATACCAAGCACATAGCCGATGGCCGTTGGGCCAAGGCCCGAACCGGCAGCAGCCTGGCCAGCGACGGTGTTGGACGAGGTAACGAACGGATAGGTGCCGTGATCGTTGTCGAGCAGCGCGCCCTGCGCACCCTCGAACAGGATGCGGGCGCCAGCCTTGCGCTTGTCGTCGAGAACCTTCCAGACCTGGTCCATGAAAGGCAGGATTTCGGCAGCGACCGAGGTCAACTCGTCATAGATAACCTGCGCTTCGATTTCAGGCAGGCCCATGCCACGGCGCAGCGCATTGTGGTGGCCGAGCAGGCGCTCGATCTTGACCATCAGCGTTTCTGGCTCGGACAGATCGATCAGGCGGATGGCGCGACGACCAACCTTGTCTTCGTAAGCTGGGCCAATGCCGCGCTTGGTGGTGCCGATCTTGAGGCCGGACGTGGAATCTTCGCGGATCGCGTCGAGTTCGCGGTGTAGCGACAGGATCAGGGGAGCATTATCGGCAATGCGCAGGATTTCAGGGGTGATTTCGACGCCCTGGGCGCGCAGCTTGGCCATTTCAGCCACGAAGTGGTGTGGATCAACGACCACGCCATTGCCGATGACCGACAGCTTGCCCTGCACCAGACCGGATGGCAGCAGCGCCAGCTTGTAGCTGACCCCGTCAATGACCAGAGTGTGACCGGCATTGTGGCCGCCGTGATAGCGCACCACCACATCGGCGCGTTCACTCAACCAGTCGACGATCTTGCCCTTGCCCTCGTCACCCCATTGCGAGCCGACGACAACCACATTAGCCATTGAAATACCTTCTCCACGATAGGCACGACACAAAGGGCCCGGCGCACAGGCCGCTCCCTTATCCACATTGGACGTCTGTTCCCCCGGCCGCCTTTGGTTCAATTTTGAACGCGGCCGAATAACTGCTAAGTCCGATTGTCCTTACATCACCAAGGCGCCGATGACAAAGCCGCTAGACACCGAAAATCGCGGCATTTCCGCCCGCCTGCTCGATCAGCCTTATTTGTTGCTGATTTTAGCGCCGCTGTTCTGGGGCGGCAATGTCGTGGCGGCCAAACTGGTGGTCGGCGAAATCGACCCTTTCCTGCTGCTGGCGGCCCGCTGTGTGGGCGCTACGCTGTTCATCATGCCATTCTCCTGGCGTTATCTGCGGGCGGATTGGCCAGTCATTGCGCGCACCTGGCCGCTGGTCATGGGGTTCGGGGCGCTGGGCTATGCGCTCTATAATGTGCTGCTCTATATCGGCCTGACCACGACCACCGCCGTCAATTCATCGATCGAAACCGGCGCGCTGCCGATGATGATTCTCGCGGCAAATTTCATCGTGTTTCGGGTGCGTGCCACCTGGCTGCAGATTTTGGGCGTGCTGATCGCTATTTCCGGCGTCATGCTGACAGCCACCCATGGTGACCTGACCCGGCTTTTGACGCTCGACATCAATATCGGCGACGGTTTCGTGCTGCTCGCCTGCCTGACCTACACCGCCTATACGCTGGCGCTGCGCTTCCGCCCGCAAATCCACATGATGAGCTTTATGGCCGTGGCATTTTTGGGCGCTGCCATCACCGGGCTGGTGATGCTGCAGCTGTTCGGGCCGGGCGTCGGCTCGTTCACCACCATCCCATCCATGTCGCCGACGGTCTGGGCCGTGCTGGCCTATGTGATGATTTTTCCATCCATGTTCAGCCAGGTGTTTTACGCCCGCGGCGTGGAACTGGTTGGTCCCAATCGCGCGGCACCAAGCCATAACCTGATCCCGGTGTTTGGCGCACTGGGTTCAGTGCTGATCTTGGGGGAACGGCTTGAGCTTTACCACTATCTCGCAGCGATCATCATCATCGGCGGCATCGTGCTGGCCGAATGGGCGGCGCGACGCAAACGGACTGACCACATTGCTTAGCGACGCACAGTTTGCCGCCCATCTTGAAGCAACTATTGCCCACTATCTGCGGGTGACGGCCGCGCCGGGCGAAATGCTCTCGCTGCTGCGTTGGCAGATCGGCCAAGCCGATCGCCTTGACCTGCGCACCACCATGCCCGGCCACCTGACGACCAGCGCCATCGTCCTGTCGCCCGATCATCAGCAGGTTCTGTTGATCGATCACGTCACCATCGGACGCTGGTTGCAGCCCGGCGGCCACTATGAGCCATCCGAGCATTTCTGGCAGTCTGCCGAGCGCGAGGCCGTGGAGGAAACCGGGATCACCGGGTTAAGGCTGCACCAATGGCATGGGGGCACGGACCGCCCCTTTGTCATCGACAGCCACGACGTTCCCGGCAAGCCCGCGCGCAATGAACCGCCGCATGTGCATCACGACCTGCAATATCTGTTCATCGCCGATCCGGCCGCGCCACTGGTGCATCAGGTGGAAGAAGTCCATGCCGCAAAGTGGGCGCCGATTGCCGAGCTGGATGGGATTTCGCCAAAGGCAGCTGTGCGACTGCGGACGATAGGTCTGTCGCAGTAGACCTCATCCTGAGCCTGTCGAAGGACGAGGTCTACTAAGACAGGATCTGCGTCCCCACCTCGTGGTTCGACAGGCTCACGGGAGCGCAAACGAAAAAAGCCGGCGCTTGCGCGCCGGCTCTAATTGTCAGTCTGCCGAATTTCTTAGAACCGCAGTGCCTTGGCCTGCTTGACGCCTTCCAGCGAGGCAATTTCGGCCAGCTGGGGTTCGGTCAGGGTGCCGTCGATGGACACGAGCGCAATGGCGTCGGCGCCGACATCGGCACGGCCGAGGTTGAAGTTGGCGATATTGATGCCAAGCGTGCCCAACAGTGTGCCCAGACGACCGATATGGCCCGGCTTGTCCTCGTTGGTGACATACAGCATGGACGGCGACAGCTCGGCTTCCATGTTGATGTCCTTGACCTGAATGATGCGCGGCTTGCCATTGGCGAACAGCGTACCGGCCACGGCGCGTTCCTGACGTTCGGTGATCAGCGTCAGGCGGATATAGCCCTCATAGGCGCCCTGGCGGTCGCGATTGGTGGTTTCGACCGTGATGCCGCGATCCTTGGCGATCTGGGGCGCGGAGACCATGTTGATGTCACCCAGCGATGGCTTGAGCACGCCATTGATGGCTGCCGCGATCATCGGCTTGGTGTTGAGCTGGGCAACATTGCCCTCGAACTCGATCTTGATGCCCTTGATCGCCGTTTCGGTCAGCTGACCGGCAAACGAACCCAGCGTTTCCGCCAGCTTGACCCATGGCGTCAGGATCGGGGCTTCTTCAGCCGAGATCGACGGGAAGTTGAGCGCATTGGTGATTTCGCCGCTCATCAGATAGGCGGAAATCTGCTCGGCAACCTGCAGCGCCACGTTTTCCTGCGCTTCGGTCGTTGCAGCACCAAGGTGCGGCGTGCAGATGACGTTTGGCAGTTCGAACAGTGGATTGTTCTGGGCTGGCTCTTCGAGGAACACGTCGAGCGCCGCGCCGGCAACCTGGCCGGACTTGAGCGCGTCATAGAGCGCTGCTTCATCGATCAGACCGCCACGGGCGCAGTTGATGATGCGAACGCCCTTCTTGGTCTTGGCGAGGGCGTCAGCGCTCAGAATATTGCGGGTCGCGTCGATCAGCGGCGTGTGCAGCGTGATGAAATCGGCGCGGGCCAGCAGCTCGTCGAGCTCAACCTTTTCGACACCCAGGGTCTGGGCGCGTTCTGGCGACAGGAACGGGTCAAACGCGATGACCTTCATGCGCAGGCCAATGGCGCGATCGGCAACGATCGAGCCAATATTGCCAGCGCCAATCAAGCCGAGCGTCTTGTTGGTGACTTCAACGCCCATGAAGCGGTTCTTTTCCCACTTCGAAGCGCGCGTGGAGGCGTCGGCCTCTGGCAACTGACGGGCCAAAGCCATCATCATGGCAATGGCATGCTCAGCCGTCGTGATCGAATTGCCGAAGGGGGTGTTCATCACGATGATGCCCTTCTTGGTCGCAGCCGGAATGTCGACATTGTCGACACCGATACCAGCGCGGCCGATCACCTTGAGATTGGTGGCAGCGGCAATGATCTTTTCGGTGATCTTGGACGCAGAGCGGATCGCCAGACCATCATACTGGCCAATAAGTTCGAGCAGCTTTTCCTTGTCCTTGCCCAGATCTGGCAAATAGTCGACGTCGACGCCATTGTCCTTGAAGATCTGGACGGCGGTTGGGCTGAGCTTGTCGGAAACGAGAACCTTGGGCATTGGGGTAATCCCTGAAATATAAAGGTTTTTTGAGGGGATACCCTCACCTAGCCTCCCCCTGATAGGGGGAGGAACAGCTCCGAGTCGGCAGCACATCTCGCCACTTACTCGATCAGCCCCTCCCCCTATCAGGGGGAGGTTGGGTGGGGGTACTCGGATCTAGAAGTTAGGCAGCCGCTGCGAGCGCGGCCTTTTCTTCGGCAAAGGCCCAGTCCAGCCACGGCGTCAGCGCGGCGAGGTCAGAGGCTTCGATGGTCGAGCCAGCCCAGATGCGCAGGCCCGCCGGAGCGTCCTTGTAGGAGCCGAAATCGTAGCCGACGCCGAGCTTGTCGAGACGCGACACGATGGCCTTGGCGAACGCTGCCTGACCATCGGCATCGAGCGCGGCAATCGCCGGATCGACAATCGACAGGCATACCGAGGTATTGGAACGCTGGTCGGCATTCTTGGCCAGGAACTCGACCCAGTCGGTCTTTGCAACCCAGTCCGCCAGCACGCCAAAGTTGGCATCGGCACGCGCCTGCATGGCCTTGAGGCCGCCAATCTCGAGGCCCCACTTCATCGCATCGACGGCGTCTTCGATGCACAGCATCGAAACGGTGTTGATGGTCTCGGCCTTGAAGATGCCTTCGATCAGCTTGCCGCCCTTGGTCATGCGGAAAATCTTGGGCAGCGGACGATCTGGCTTGAAGCTTTCGAGCCGTTCGACAGCGCGTGGCGACAGGATCAGAATGCCATGTGCAGCCTCGCCGCCCAGAGCCTTCTGCCAGGAGAAGGTGACGACATCGAGCTTGGCGAAGTCGAGCTTTTGGGCAAATGCAGCCGACGTTGCGTCGCAGATGGTGAGACCTGCACGGTCAGCCGCAATCCAGTCAGCATTTGGCACGCGGACGCCCGACGTCGTGCCGTTCCAGGTGAACACCACGTCGCGGTTGAAATCGACCTGGGTCAGATCGGGCAATTCGCCATAGGGGGCTTCAAGGATGCGGACGTCGTCCAGCTTGAGCTGCTTTTGCACATCGGTGACCCAGCCGGCGCCGAACGATTCCCAGGCCAGCATGTCGACGCCGCGCGCGCCAAGAGCGCTCCACAGGAACATTTCGACAGCGCCGGTGTCGGACGCGGGGACGATACCGATACGGTAGTCAGCCGGAACTTCGAGCAGCTCGCGGGTCAGGTCGATAGCCTGCTGGATGCGTGCCTTGGCGGGCTTGGCGCGGTGCGAACGACCGGTCAGCGCGTCAGCAAGCACATCAAGGGTCCAACCAGGACGCTTCGAGCATGGGCCCGACGAAAAATTTGGATTAGCCGGTTTTACCGCCGGTGCGGTTTGGGGCGTAACAGCCATCTTCAGCGACCCTCCCAGGTCTATGCGCTTCTCGTTAGGGAGAAGTGTCCTGAGACGAGCTAGTAGCCAGAATCCGAAGACTCCGCAAGAGACTTGATGGACGGATGCGGCGACCAAAATTGCGACAACTGATTGCCACCATGGCGATGGGCACGCAGTTCACCTGTGGTCAGCCAAATATCAATATATTCCGCTGAAAAAGAAAAGGCTCGCCGAAGCGAGCCTTACATGGCGTAGAACGCCAATCTTGCAATCCCAGGCTATTCGGCAAGTCCAAACGGAGAGGCCAAATATGCCGATGGGTACTAGAGCAGTGTCAGGTTGACAGCAGATTCCTTGCCGTCACGGCCGCTCTCGATGTCGTAGGTGACCTTGTCGTTCTCATACAGGCCCTGCAGGCCCGACTGCTGAACGGCAGAAATGTGCACGAATGCGTCCTTGCCGCCGGATTCTGGCGAGATGAAGCCAAAGCCCTTGGTGGTGTTAAAGAATTTTACAGTGCCAGTGATAGCGCCCATGGAAGTAGTCCTTCTAAGCTCGATGCGTTAGCGCGCGAGCGGTTACCCACCAGCACATGCTGATGGGGCCAAAAACGTTCGCATTTCAGAGCAGTGAGCCGAGGACCGGAAATGACCGGCAAAAGGCAGCCGTCGTAGGCTGAAAACGTATGCAGACCTTATCGGCCTTAAACGCGCGTAAAGCAAGGGCGGCATTTCAACTTGAGCTTCGCAGGCGCAATTGAGCGGATCTCGACGGAGCCAGTTCCTAAAATTGGTTGGCTCAACGTCTGCTGCGTTGACCTTACATTATCAAACCCACGACGTTGAGCAAGGTGGGTTGAGTTGCATCAGATATGCCCGATTGGCTGTGGCTTTCCGTAGTCTAACTCCGCAGTTTTGGGACCAAAGGGAGGGCACTGATGAACAGGGCAAATTTGATAAAACTCACCCGCGTCTTGGGCATGCTGGGGTCGGAACATGCAGGCGAACGGGCGTCGGCGGCGCTGGCGGCGCATCGGCTTGTTGCGACGCTGGGTGTAACTTGGTGGGAATTGCTGGATCGCCAGGAGACCAGGGGCGGAGGCGTGGAAATCCGCCGCGTGCATGAATATGGCGTTGATCAGCATGCCGCGGCAGAAGCGCGGATGCGACAGTTCAAAATGACCTGCAACGCGCTGACGGAGGAAAACAAGGCGCTGAAGCGGCGTATCGCGAACATGGTGGAGCAAGCGAGGAAGGCCGCAATGCAGGGGGAAGAGCCGGAATAGTGGCGCATAGAAACCATTGGCGCGGCGGCACTCTCCCCGATAAGGAACTTATTCCTTGGGGGAATTCGGTCTTGCTTAAAACGACAATCGCGCTTTGCGCCACGCTCTTTCTATGTGTCACCGCCAATGCGGCCCAATATGGCGCCATCGCCTTTTCGCCGAAAACCGGCGCCATCGGCTACAGCACCAAAGGGGCGTCACGGGGCAATGCCCAGGACTGGGCGATGTATTATTGCGGCCAGTACGCCAGAGATTGCAAAATCGCCGTCAACTTCAACAATGCCTGCGGCGCGCTGGCCATCGGCCGCAACGGCGGTTGGGGTGCGGACTGGGGATATACGCGCGCTGAAGCGGAAGCCGACGCATTGACGATCTGCCGACGCCACGACACCCGCTGCCGGGTGAAACGATCAGCCTGCAATCCGGGCAACTAGAGTCACTAGCCTCTGAGGGCCAGCTCGAGCGCACCCAGGACCTAAAGCAATGACTACGACCTTCAAACAAAAACTCGTCATGGAAGAGGTTTGCTTGAGTTCACCAAATTGTCAGAATGTGAGTTTGTTGACAGAACATTAATATATGGCAATCTCGCCACTCCGGTGGGGGTCGGTGAGATGCAAAGGATCGTTCAGATCATAAAGGCTGGCAAGTGTGTCGACGAAATGCTGGTGACATTGGAAGATACGACTGACGACGAAGCTTTCATCGTAGCTGCAAGAGAGATTGTGAGATCACAACCACAATTTGTTCCGGACGATCTTCACGCCCTACTCTTTGATGTTCTACCAGTTCAAACGAGAGGCGTCGCCCACAAGTCGATCCATCACTAGACCAGGCCATCGCGACTATTCAATACCTCGACCGGTCCCACCTCCATTGGTGGCCTAAGAACGAGCTGACGGTTGAGAATCCTAATACCCGCACCTGGCTCACGAACAAACGTTATGCGTGCGTGCTTCGAACCGCCCTGTCGGCGGTTCTGACTCTCGTGCGGCATCAGGTCCATTCGCCGCCGATCCGGCCCCAAATAGTCTTCTGTCTCAATGTACAGGCGATCCTGCCAAACTTGCCCTGCTAGACGGGTCGACAGAATTCGGGGCTTCTCCGGCAGTGAGATTACGTCGTCAAAACCCATTTTTATGTAATGAATTGTCTGCTCAAATGGGCCATCAGGCATAATGACAACGATGGGTGCATACTGCACCTTCGTGACTGATGACTGTCTTATTGAACAGAGTAAGCTCGCCTTTGCAGTATCGCTGATTGCATAGTGCATCACAAAGTATGGCTGCAAATCAGGATCAAGTCCGACCGTTCGATCATGATCAACGGCAGCGCCAAATCCGACACGCCCCGCCAACGACAGCAGTTCGTTGCTACATGATGCGTTGGGGGCAATTATGATAGCCGCGCACGCCAGTAGACCAGAACCGGTCGCAACCTCCCCCACAGTCAGCCCCTACACCGCACTTTCACGCGCAAGTTAACCGGATGAAAATTAACAAATTGTCGAAATACTTTAGTAAATCTCGTCATATATTCCTATTCGACTACCGTTCATGACCCACAGTCAAAACCAGTGCGACGTCAAACTTATTGGCACAGCCTTTCAAAAACGCATGTGCTTCGGCTTCCATGCAAAGCAGTCATGGTCGTGGAAGACCTATACCTGACCAGAATGGCTGTTAGCGCCGTACCAGTTCGATGCTTGGATGGTCCGCGACAATGTCGAGCACAATGTCAAAATATGTCGGTCCGCGACCTGCTTCGAGTTCCGCCAGATCCTTGGTGATGCGCGCCACATCATAGGTTTCAGGCCGCGATAGCTTGGCCTGGTAGAATTGACGCGTCGCCTCAAGGCCAAGCGCGGCTTTACTTGCGGCGAAATCCGTCCAGATCAGCGCAATCGGCTCGCCGCCCTTGATGGCGCCGAAACCGCCAAACAGCATGTCGTTGAGCGCGTCGAGACTCTGGCCCAGCGCCCAGTCTTCTTCGCTCATGAACACGCGATTGATCTCTTCGTAGAACGAGGCAATGTCAGTGATATGACTGCCGTCGATAGTCAGTGTCTTCTTCTGCATCGGCGCCTCAGGCTGGCGGTCCACCAAGTTCATCGGCGATATAGATGCGGATGATTTCGTCAAAACTGGTCTCGCCGACAAAGCCGAGCGACTTTGCGCGGCTGGCGTCGAAGGCCTGCGGCCAGCCGGCGACAATGTCGGCGATAGTCTGATCGGGCTGCCGCCGGATCAGCGCCACAGCCTTGGGACCTGCCACACGTTCCAGCGCCGCGATCTGTTCGCCAACGGTCGCTGCAAGGCCAGGCATGGTCAGATTGCGCTGACTACTCAATTTGGCACTATCGAGTTCTGCGGCATGGAGCAGAAACCCGACTGCCGCGCGTGGGCTGGCGAACCAATGCCGGACACTATCGGCCACCGGTAACAGGGCCTCCTGCCCCGACAACGGTTCGCGAATGATACCTGAGAAGAACCCGGATGCCGCCTTGTTGGGCTTGCCGGGACGCACCGCAATTGTGGGCAGGCGAATGCCGACGCCGTCGACAAAGCCGCGTCGCGAATAGTCGGCCAGCAACAGTTCGCAAATCGCCTTTTGCGTGCCGTAGCTGGTGAGCGGAGTATGCTCATGCGTGTCGCTGATCACCGGTGGCAACGGCTCGCCAAACACGGCAATAGATGAGGTAAACACCAGCCTTGGCCGATACGGCGAACCGACATGGCGGATGGCTTCGAGCAGATAGCGCGTGCCATCGAGATTGATCCGGTAGCCCTTTTCGAAATCGGCCTCGGCCTCGCCCGACACGATGGCGGCAAGATGAAAGATCACGTCGGGCCGGTCGACCAGCAAGGTTTCGGCGACACCCGGTTCCGACATATCGGCCGCGATCGCCTTGATGGCGATATCGGCATCGGGAACGGACGGCGTGATGACGTCGACCAGCGACAGCGCTTCAATCTTGCGGCCAGAAATGACGCCGCGATCCAGCAATGCCGTCACCAGTTTGCGGCCAACCATACCGGCAGCGCCAACGATCAGAACTCTCATAGTCTCCTCCACTTGAAAGGAAGGAGATCATTCATCCCGGGGACATGTCCATCCCGCCGCAAACAAAAAAATCGGCGCCCCGAGGAGCGCCGATTGATTGGTCCAAGTCCTTATCAGCCCATAAGAGCTGACCGATGACTTAGTTGAAGCGGTAGCGCAGCGTGGTGCGGATCTCGTGCACCCAGTTGTCCTTAGCATTGAAGCCCTGGGGTGCCGCAGCGCCGTTCGAGATGTCGTTGATGTAGAGACCGCGATAGCCGATATCGGCAACAACTGCGCCGAAATCATAGCCAACACCGACCATGCCAGCCGCCGCAATGCTGGTATTGGTACCAGATGCGATCGGGTTAGCGCGTGGTGAGCTTACGTCGATACTGTTGAAGGCCACGCCGGCGCCAGCGCCGACATAACCGAAAGCACCGCCAGCGGCGCCATATCCATAGTCGCTACCGAAGGCAAAATCGTAATAGACGTTGGCGAGGGCAACAGTCGAACGCAACTTCAGGGCATAGACGCCATTCACGGCAGGGTTGCCGGTTTTCTTGATCGAGGCATCGTCGTTGGACAGATAGTCAAGGGTCGCGTCAAAACGCAGGCCGGTACCGGTCTCGTAACCAAAGCCAGCGCCCAGGCTGTAGCCGTAGCCAAGCTTGTCGGTCGGGTAACGATATGTGGTTGGACCACCACATGCCGTTGGGCAACCCTGAGACGTAATTTCGCGGCTCCACAGGGTGTTCCCTGCAGCGCTGCCGCGCAGGTAGAACGAACCCTGGACGCCGTAGTTCACGTCTGGAATTTCGATAACGGGGGGATAGTAGGGCATGTCGGCCGCGAGTGCCTGGCCCGCAGTCAAGGCGGCTCCTGCCACCAGGATCGCAGCGATGAGCTTGCGCATGAAAAAACGTCCTTTGGGTTGCCACGACACCAGTCGATTGACGCCCAATATCCGCCGATTTCCTTAAAGCTCACTTAACCTAAACGTTTAACCGTAAAAACAGTAAAACCGACGCCCAAACAAGTCAGCGCCGGTTTCCCGTGAGGTCTGTAGTTAAGGCTATTGGTCCGAACTACGCAACGTCGCGGATGGCTGCTTCGATCTGCGCGACCACGGAACTGACCAGTGCGGCATCGTCGGCTTCACCCATAACGCGGATCACCGGCTCGGTGCCCGAGGCACGGACCACCAGACGCCCACCCGTGCCAAGCAGCGCTTCACCTTCGGCAATCGCCGCAATGACCTGCTTGTGTTCAAGCGGCTTGCCGGACTTGAACTTGACGCTGCGCAGCAGCTGCGGAACCTTGGCGAAGCGCGCACAGATTTCCGACACCGTGCGTTCCTGTTGCTTAAGCACGGAGAGCAGCTGCAGTGCCGCCACGAGGCCATCGCCGGTCGTTGTGAAATCGGACAGGATAATGTGGCCCGACTGTTCGCCGCCCACATTGAAGCCCTTGGCGCGCATCGCTTCGAGCACATAGCGGTCGCCCACCTGCGTGCGTTCGAGCGTCAGGCCCAGCGAGCCCAGATAGCGCTCCAGACCCAGATTGGACATGACGGTTGCGACAATGCCGCCACCGGTCAGCATTTCGCGTTCCAGCCAGCTCTGGGCGATCACGGCCATGAACTGGTCGCCGTCGATCACGTCACCCTTTTCGTCGATGATGATGACGCGGTCGGCGTCGCCATCGAGCGCAATTCCGATATCGGCGCGCACTTCCTTGACCTTGGCCGAAACGGCCTCAGGCGCAGTCGAGCCAACCTTGTCGTTGATGTTAAAGCCATCGGGCTTGTCGCCGATGGTGAAAACCTCGGCACCCAGCTCCCACAGGGCAACTGGCGCAACCTTATAGGCGGCGCCATTGGCGCAATCGAGTACCACGCGCAGGCCACCCAAGTCGGCGCCACGCGGCAGGGTGCGCTTTGCATATTCGATGTATCGCGTGCGGGCTTCCTCGTCGCGATAGGCGCGACCGATATCGCGGCCATGCGCCAAAAGCTTGCCCATATCGCTATCGATCAGGCTTTCGATTTCGAGTTCGAGATCGTCGCTGAGCTTATAGCCATCGGGGCGGAACAACTTGATGCCGTTGTCGTCGAACGGGTTGTGCGAGGCAGAAATCATGACGCCGAGATCGGCGCGCAGCGAACGGGTCAGCATGGCCACGGCCGGAGTCGGCATTGGCCCGAGGAAATAGACGTCCATGCCCACGGCAGTGAAGCCAGCGCCGAGCGCGTTCTCGATCATATAGCCGGAACGGCGCGTATCCTTGCCGATCACAACGCGATTGCGGTGCTCGCCACGAACGAATTTGTGGCCAGCGGCCATGCCGACGCGCATCGCCAGGTCGGGCGTCAGCTTGTCGCCGTTGGCGAGGCCGCGAATACCATCTGTCCCGAAATATTTACGCACCATCTGTGCTGTCCCCCTGCCGTCCGGCAAATCAGCCGCTTCGAATAATATCACTTTCGGGCGAAATAGCGGAAATAACGCGCAAGCAAAAGGGCCGCCTTGCGGCGACCCTTAATGCAGTTCGATAGATCAGCTACCTGGCTGTGGCTCAAGGCCGCCTTCAGGTGGCGCATCGGGGCGCTTCTTGCCCGATTTGCCGGCCGATGGCACGCCCGTCGCCTTGGGCGAAGATGGGCTGTTGTCGTCCGGACGAACCGGCTGAATGCCATCCATCAGGGCCCGCAACTCGTCGCCGGTCAGCGTTTCGAACTCGAGCAGCGCCTGGGCAATGGCCTCCCACTGATCGTGGTAGGTATCGAGAATGTGCTTGGCCGAAGCCTCGCCGTCCTCGATGAGCTTGCGCACTTCCTGATCGATCAGCTTGGCCGTGTCATCGGACATGTTGGTCGACTGGGTCATCGAGTGACCAATGAACACTTCCTGCTCACTCGACTTGTAACGGACGCGGCCGAGCTTTTCGCTCATGCCCCATTCCATCACCATCGAGCGGGCAAGGCTCGTTGCCATCTGGATGTCGCCCGAGGCACCGCTCGTCACCTTTTCAGGGCCGAACTTGATGATCTCGGCTTCACGACCACCGAACAGCATGGTGAGGCGGGCCAGAGCCTTCTCACGGCTGAACGAATAGCTATCGCTTTCCGGCAGGGTCATCACCATGCCCAGCGCACGACCGCGCGGAATGATGGTGGCCTTGTGGATCGGATCGATGCCCGCAACCTTGAGCGCGATGATGGCGTGGCCAGCTTCGTGATAGGCGGTGAGCTTCTTTTCGTCTTCGGACATGGCCATGGTGCGGCGCTCGGCGCCCATCATGATCTTGTCCTTGGCGTCTTCGAATTCCTGGTGAGTGACGAAGCGCTTGTTGCGCCGCGCCGCCATCAGGGCTGCTTCGTTGACGAGGTTCATGAGATCGGCACCCGAGAAACCGGGCGTACCACGAGCCAGAACCTTGAGATCCACATCTGGCGCCAGTGGCACCTTGCGCACGTGAACCTTGAGCACCTTTTCGCGACCCGACACGTCTGGGTTTGGCACCACGACCTGACGGTCGAAGCGGCCTGGACGCAGCAGGGCTGGATCGAGAACGTCTGGACGGTTGGTCGCAGCGATCAGGATGATGCCTTCATTGGCTTCAAAGCCGTCCATCTCGACGAGGAGCTGGTTAAGGGTCTGTTCGCGTTCGTCGTTACCGCCGCCCATGCCGGCGCCACGCTGGCGACCGACGGCGTCGATTTCGTCGATGAAGATAATGCAGGGCGCATTTTTCTTCGCCTGTTCGAACATGTCACGGACGCGGGACGCGCCGACACCGACGAACATTTCAACGAAGTCCGAACCCGAAATGGTGAAGAACGGCACATTGGCTTCGCCAGCGACCGAACGGGCCAGCAGCGTCTTACCGGTACCGGGAGGGCCGACAAGCAGCACGCCGCGCGGAATACGGCCGCCCAGACGCTGGAACTTGCCGGGATCACGCAGGAACTCGACGATTTCTTCCAGATCCTGCTTTGCCTCGTCCACGCCGGCGACGTCTTCAAACGTCACCTTGCCGTGAGTTTCGGTCAGCAGCTTGGCGCGCGACTTGCCAAAGCCCATCGCGCCGCCACGACCGCCACCCTGCATCTGCCGGATGAAGAAGAACCACACGCCGATGATGACGATGAACGGCAGCCAGGAGCTGAGCAGGATCGACCAGAATGGGCTCGATTCCGGCGCACGGGCCGTGATCGACACGCCGCTGTTTTCGAGACGGCTGATGACATCGGCGCCAGCAGGCAGCACGGTTTCAAAGCGCGTACCGTCGCGCAGTGTGCCGGAAACGACATTGTCGGTGATGGTGACGCTGGTCACGCTCCCCGCAGCGATGTCGGTGACAAACTGCGAATAACTCTTATCGGAAACCGAAACGGACCGCGAAGAAGACTGAAAGACCTGGAACAGGCCCATCAGCATGAAAAGTATGACTAGCCAGATGGCAAAGTTGCGGAAATTTCCGTTCATCAATCCTGTCCCGGAGAAGCCGGCAAAAGCGGGCGCGGCGCTTGTGCCGAATGTATGGTCGGCATTGGGGCGTTACAAGGGCAAGACCTGCGGCCCTTTGAGCGCCCCGTCCAGTCATATTGTCGCGAATGGGTTAATACGCCGTGGAATACAGCAAGGTTCCGCCAATTCCACGCCCCAGATCGCGATTGTCGCAATTTAGTCGATCAGCAGCTGAACCTTGATGCGGTCATCAAACGACCAGCCGCCCAGCGACAGCACCCCGCCCTCCGCATCGCGCACGATGGGGGCGGTACGAATGGCTTCGGCGGGCGCGGTCACCTTGAAGCCCAAAAATTCCTCCAGCCGATGACGCGGCAGATAGTCAGCCACGCTGGCGGTGAGGTTTGCGTCGCTGGAATCGTTGAAAATACGGAACCGCTCATCCCAGACCAGTTCGCCATTGGGAGTGAGCAGCGCATCGGCGGGCAGCGACCGGCCCGGCTCGCGAGCAATAACGACCGCCCCATCCTTGATGCGGACGACACAACCGAGCACCGTTGTGGCCTTGGCCAACCCATCGATGGCAATCGATTGGCGCAAACGCTCGACCTGCCCCAGTGCGCGCGGCTTCTGACGGCCGCCAACGATATTGAGCACACGGCCCAATAGCCGCGTTGAAATCGCCGGACTGAGGCCAACAAAAGCAGGGAGTTCGATACGTGCCGCGCCGAACCCGTCGAGCCGCACGATTTCGCTGAAACAGCCATCGGCCATTTGCGCGATGGCCGCATCGGCATCAGCCATCCGGGATGCAAACTGGCTGATGGTCGCAGCGTCGAGGCCCAGCCCCGCCAGTTGCGGCATGGCCTGACGCCAGCGCACGCGTTCGTAGTGCGGATCGGTGTTGGATGGATCTTCGGACGGCACCAGCCCTGCTGCATCGACCACGGCCCGCAAGGCAGCGGGCTCAACGCCCAGCAAAGGCCGGTGCACGCGCACGCCTTCAATGTCGCTGAAGGCCGACATGCCCCTAAGGCCCTCTACGCCGCTCCCATGCGCCATGCGCATCAAAATGGTTTCGGCCTGATCCTGAATATGATGGGCGGTCAGCAGCACATTGGCGCCGTCTTCGACCATCGCCGCGTGCATCAGCCCATAGCGCGCGATTCGCGCCGCCTCCTGCAGGCCACTGACCGGCTTGTCGCCAACCCACTTGAGACCTCGCGCCGCCAATCCCAGGTCGCGGGCAGCGGCCAACACCGCGGCGACCTCATCGGCGGCCTCCGGGCGCAAGCCATGATCGACGGAATAGACGACGAGTTTGGGGGCGTTGGTCAGGCCGGACGTCCAGCGCTGTGCCAGCAGCATCAGCGCCAGACTATCGGCTCCACCTGAGACAGCCAGGCCAATGACGGCCTCGCCGGCAACGGCGGCAAAGAGGGCCTGGAGCCCTCCTGCCCCGTCGAGATCAGGTGTCATGCGGGCGGGCACTCGGCCCGCGAGCTTTCCTGCGCCAACCGACCTGTGAAATCAGGTGGCAGGCCCGGAAAGCGATGTCGCAGATCGGCAAAGGTCCGACATGCGGTTTCCCGCTCGCCAGCCCCCGACAGCGACACACCCAGCTTGAGCAGCAGTTCAGGCGCAATTGGCCCGGTCTGATCGGCCTGGAAGGCGTTGAACAGCACTTCGGCAGCGTCGGTATACGCTTGGCGCTCGATCAGCGCGTCACCCAGACCACTGGCTGCTTCCGCCGCCCTGGCGTTGGTTGGATAGAGCTCCAGAAACTGGCTGAACTGGTCTTCCGCAAACAGATAGTCGCCGCTCTGGAGGGCGTCATAGCCCGCCTTGAACTGAGCGTCGGCATCGGGATTGTCGCTCGGCTTAGCCGACGGATTGTAGTTCAGGTTCAGCGGCTGACCGGTGGTCAGGTCGATGCCACCCTGGTTGCCCGTGCCGACCAGCGGGTCGGACGATTCGCCAAGCTCATCCTCGCCATGTTCGAGGCTGCCATCGTCGAAAGTCGGGTCAAACTCGATTTCGCCCGGCAGTGGCTGAACGCCCTGTTCGGGAATGACAGTCGATGGCACAGCGCCAGAATCCTGCGGCACGACATTGGGGGTCTGCGGCAACGCCTCGGGCTGCGTCACGCCGCCCGGTTGGGTTACCGCCTCAGTTTTTCCCCCAGCACCGCCTTCCAGCGCCTGGAAACGGAACTCTGTGTCTTCCTGCAAGCGGTTGACGATTTCCTGCATCTGGGTGAGCTGGAACGTCAGGCCTTCAACCTGGCCATTGACCGAACGCAGCTGCTCTTCGAGCTGCTGAATACGGACCATCAGGGCAGCATCCTGCGCCTGAGCGACCTGAACGCGCGCCGGCGCGACATTGTTGGTGAAGGTCAATCCGCCAAGCTCGGCTGGCGGCATGGAATTCTGCGCGGCCATCCCTGGCACGCTGAACCCGAGGCCAACGGCCAGAGCGCAAAGCGCCGTCCGTCCCCTTCGTGAAAGTTTTGCTAGCTTCAAACGACGCCTCCAAAGCGTATGGTCTCAGTGACCCCAACATGGTGCTGTTGGGTTCGCGGATAAAGGGTAATTTTGGTCAAAAGAAAGCGCCCGGGCCATTTGACTGGCTCCGGACGCTCTTGCCTCCAGTTTGCACTGGATGGATCAGGCCCGCCAGACGCTGGCGTGGCCTGGTTTTTCTTACTGGACGACAGTCACGCCGCGGCGGTTCTGGCTCCAGCAGGAGATATCGTTACAGATCGCAACCGGACGTTCCTTACCAAAGGACTGGCTGGTGATGCGGCCGTTATTAACGCCACGCGACACGAGATAGTTCACCACAACCGAGGCGCGGCGGGCGCCCAGGGCAATGTTGTATTCGCGGGTGCCGCGCTCGTCGGCATGGCCTTCGATCATGACGCGGTAGTTCTGGTACTGGTTCAGCCAGGTCGCCTGCTTGTCGAGGGTGGCCATGGCTTCTGGGGTCAGCGAGCTGGAATCGGTGGTGAAGAACACGCGATCGCCGACCGACACCAGGAATTCCTGCTGGCTACCGGGAGCGCCGCCGCCTGGGCCAACATTGCCCACGCCGGTCATGCCGACATTGCTATTTGGCGTGCGCGAACAGGCCGCGACGACCACGACGAAAAGCAGCATCGCGGCAGCGCGCAACACGGTATTGAGAGGTGCGGTGATGACCACGGGGAGGCTCCTGAAAGGCAACAATCTTAAGCACGGCATTTACCGCGCTTAGTGTTAAGGCCGAGTTTGTCAGCGTGGTTAATCTTGTCCTATTCAGGCGCCAATGTGGCGGGAAACCGGGCTTTTTCGAGATGGTGCGCAATTGCAACACCGCTCGGGTCGATCACGTTAAGGTTAAGTGCCGGGGCAAATGCAAACGCCCGCAGAGCAATTCTGCGGGCGTTTTTAAGGCTGTAGCGTGTTTTTGGACTAGGTCCGCAGCCCAGACCAGGCTGGATCGGACGCATAGGTTTCGGTCGGAATTGTCTGGAGGTTACGGCCCCAGATATCGACGCTCTGAAGCTTGGGGCCGTCATTGCCGCCCGGATCCTGGAAGAACATGATGACGCGGCTATTGGGCGCCCAGGTCGGGCCCTCGGCGTGGTAGCTCGTATAGAGCATGCGCTCGCCCGAACCGTCGGGGTTCATGATGCCGATATTGAACTGGCCACCCGAGGCGCGGGTGAAGGCGATCAGCTTGCCGTCCGGCGACCAGACCGGGGTCGAATAGCTGCCCTGGCCGAAGCTGACGCGCTGCGCGTTACCGCCGCCGGCGCCCATCATGTAGATCTGTGGCGAGCCGCCGCGATCGCTTTCAAAGACGATCCGAGAGCCATCTGGCGAGAAGGATGGGCCGGTATCGATGGCCGCGCCGGACGTCAGCTGCTGCGGCGTGCCGCCGCCGGTGCCCACCGAATAAATATTGGTCGCGCCGCCCTGCTCAACCGAGAACACCACGGTGCTGCCATTGGGCGAGAAGCGTGGGGCAAAGGTCATGGCGCCGATATTGGTCAGGCGCTGCTGGCGACCGGTCGACAGCTGCAGCAGGTAAACCTGCGGATTGCCGTCGGCAAAGTTCATGTAAGTGACCATATCGCCGTTGGGCGAGAAGCGTGGCGTCAGCGCCATGGTCTTGCCGTCGGTCAGGTACTGCACGTTCGCGCCGTCCTGATCCATAATGGCGAGACGACGCACGCGATTGGCCTTGGGGCCGCTTTCGGCGGTGTAGATCACGCGCGTATCGAAATAACCCGAGCCACCCGCCAGCGATTCATAAATGCCGTCGGCGATGATATGGGCCACGCGACGCGCCGAGTTCCCATCGGTGCTGAAGCTCTTGCCGACAACCTGTGCCGCCTGCTGGGTATCCCAGACGCGCACCGACGAGGAAATGGTTCCGCCGCGCTCGACGCCGCCCATCACCAGCGCATCGACATTAGCCGTGCGCCAGGTGGCAAAATCGGGGGTCGCGTTCACGTCGCCAACGCGGATCGGCAGCGAGGCCGGATCGAGCGGCAGGAACAGGCCCGAGCGGCGCAGGTCGGCGCGCACGATATCGGCAATCTCGCGCCCAAAAGCCGGGTCGGACGAGGCGAAATCGGGAATGGCGATGGGCAGCGGCTGGAAGTTGGCCCCCTCCACCACGATGCGCAATTGCGCCATAGCCATCGATGAACCGGCAAGCAGGGCACCGCCAGCCAGGCCGAGCTTGAGCGCATTGCGCCGCGTCAACAGGGTCATGTCACGTCTCCATTCTCGCTGCCGGTCGCTTTTATGCGGTCCAAACAAGCCAAATTCAAAATCACGGCCGCAGATCGATCTCGACCTGTTTCCACTGTTCATAGGTATCCGCAGAAAGAGAGTACGGCGCACATCGTTCCACCGCGCGCACTGCCCCCTCTTCGAGGTTTCGTTCAAGTTCAGAGGTTCCGGGATTGATAACTTCAGTGCTGGCGACCGAACCATCGCGATTGAACGCAACGCTCAGGGTAACACTGAGACCCGAATTCAGCGCTTCAGGCGGGATCACCCAGCAGGTCTTGAGCCGATCGACCATGCCGGACACTTCCGCCTGGCTAACCTCTTGCGCCAAGGCAACGCCGCCCAAAAGCGATGTCGCCAGCACGACGGCCGAAATGCGTTTCAGTGCCATCACGGCCTCAGTTCCACTTCGATCTGCCGCCACTCGTTATAGGCATCTGCCGAAAGCATCTCATATGGACCGCACTGCGTCACCGCGCGCTGCGCGGCGCGAGCCACCGCGCCACCAGCAGGCGAGGAGTCAGCCGAAATGATCTGCGTATTGGCCACGGACCGGTCCTGGTTCATGGTCACCCGCAGGGTTACGTTGAGACCGCTGTTGATGTCGCTTGGCAACAGGTTCCAGCAGGTCTTGATCCGCGCCACCAGCCCATCGATTGCCGACTGGCTCAGGCGCGCCGAAGTTCCGCCGGTATCGCCCAGCGTTGGCGTGCCACCCCGTCCGGTGGTGCCGCCAGTGGTCCTATCGGTGTTGATAATGGCAGAAATATCGTCGGCGGCCGAAGTGCTGGTCGATGGGCGCGGCTGTGTGACCGGCGCGGTTTGCGCTGCGGCAGCGGTCCGGCGACGTTCTTCTTCCTCTTTGCGACGACGTTCGGCAGCAGCAAACTGCTCACGCAATTGCGCCAGATTGCTCGGACGCGATGCCGGAGCCGGTGCATTGGCCTGCGGCGTTGCCGGAGTTGGCGTCGGCGTAGGGGCCGGAGTTGGAGTGGGTGTTGGCGTCGGCGCAGGCGTCGGAGTTGGAGCAGGCGCCGGGACCGGATCGGGTGTCGGGGTTGGCGCGGGCGTAGGAGCCGGACGCGTCGCCGGAACAGGCGCCACGATAGGCTCAGGGGTCGGCGCGGGTGCTGGCGGTGCCGGTGTGGGTTCTGGCGTTGGGGCCGGCTCAGGGGGTGGCGGCGGAGGCGTTGGCTCTGGCTCGGGAACCGGGGCAGGCTCTGGCGCTGTTTCAGGCGCAGGCGCGGAATTGGTCACCGGAGCAGGCGTTGGAATATCGGCCGGCGATGGGGTCGGCTGATCCTGCTCGGTATTGCCGGTTGGCTGCGCCACTTCAGGCGGCGTGTCGCTTTCAACGATCGATGGCGTATCGGTCTCGACGATTTCGTTGGTCAGCTGACCAGCGCGAATATTGGAATATTCCTCGATCGGAATGAGGTCGACCGAAATTGACTCCACGACCGGCGTCAACGGTTCACGGAACCCCAGATTGATGAGGCCGATGGTCAGAATTGCGATGTGGGCAACGATCGAGACGGTTACGCCGGTACGCATCGGACTGGTCTATGGTTCCGGCTGCGTGATGAGGCCAATCTTGGTGTAGCCTCCGGCCGACAGCAGGCCCATGACGCGCATGACGGCGCCATAGTTGGCGCTGGTATCGCCGCGCAGGAAGATGCGGTCCTCGGCGCCATTAACGCCGCGCTGGGTCAGCTGGGCGATCAGGTCGGTTTCGGCGACTGGGTCATTGTCGATATAGACAGCGCCATCTGGCGTGACGCCAACGGTGATCGGGTCAGCCTGGTTCGGCAGAGCGGCAGCAGCAGAGCTTGGCAGATCAAGCGGCACACCGGCCGTCATCATCGGCGCAGCCACCATGAAGATGATCAGCAGCACAAGCATCACGTCCACCATGGGCGTGATGTTGATTTCGCTCATGACCGCTTTCTTGCGGCCGCGACGACGACGACCGCCGCCTCCGCCGCCAGATGCCACACCCATGCCCATATCAGTGGCTCCGGGCTTCGAGCTGACGGCTCAGAATGGTCGAGAACTCGTCGGCAAAGCCTTCAAGGCGCCCGATCAACTTGCCGGCATCAGAGCTGAGCTTGTTGTAGGCGATAACCGCAGGAATAGCGGCGACCAGACCGATAGCGGTCGCAAACAGGGCTTCGGCGATGGGGCCCGCCACCACTGCAAGGCTGGTATTGGACGAGGCGGCAATAGCGGTAAAGGCGTTCATGATGCCCCAGACCGTGCCGAACAGGCCGATAAACGGACCGGCCGAACCGATGGTGGCGAGAAAACCCAGACGCTTTTCGAGTTGTTCGCTTTCGCGGGCGATGGCGACGTCGAGCACCTTGTCGAGGCGCTGCTGCATGCCGACAAAGCTGGCAGCATTCTGCTCGTGGCTGCGCTTCCATTCCTTCATGGCGGCGACAAACACCGCGCCCAACCCGCCCGAAGCCTTTTCAGACTGCTGCTGATAGAGCTCTTCCAGCGACTGGCCAGACCAGAAGGTCCGCTCGAACTTGTTCATCTCGCTATTGGTGCGGCGATAGGTGATCGTCTTGTCGACAATGATGGCCCAGCACCAGACCGATGCGCCCAGCAAGCCGATCATGACGGACTTCACAATCCAGTCTGCCGCCCAGAACAGGCCCCAGATGGACATATCAGCATGGGGGGCAACGGCTCCCACAGCGTCCACAGCTTCCATGTAATGATCCTTTTCGGCCCGGTCCACTTACCCGACCCACCATCAGGCGATGGGGTCGAAATCTGTCAAAATTAAGAGAAATGCCCAGTTTGCCGGGCCTTAGCGGCAGACAAACAGACGCAGGGTCCCTTTGCCGCAATTATGGTCAAGGACTGGTTAACAAACCGAGTCAGCGGCGTGATTGTTTAAACTTGTGAAGGAACGGGTCGATCACTGCTTCGTTAGTGAGCGCGCAGACGCTGCGCACCTCACAGGAGGAGGACGACAATGTTTAAACGTACAGCCTCTATTTCCGCCGTGATCGTCGCCGGGCTCATGCTGGCATCCGCGCCGGCCTTTGCCGAAGTCATCAACTATGGCGCTGACCTCAATGGCGCATCGGAAGTGCCGAAAAATGACTCAGCGGGCACCGGCAAGCTCGAAGCAACCTATGACACCGACAGCAAGGCTTTCGCCTGGACGGTGACCTATGAAGGGCTGACCGGCGACGCCACCGCCGCGCACTTCCATGGTCCCGCTTCTGCCGACGCCAATGCCCCGCCTGTCGTGCCGATCACCGGCGCGCTAGCCAGCCCGATCAAGGGCACGGCAACGCTGACGGACGAGCAGGCCGGTCAGCTCAAGGACGGCCAGTGGTACTTTAACGTCCACACCGCCGCCCACCCTGACGGCGAAATTCGCGGCCAGGTAACGGCTGCCAAATAATCGTGATGGGGGGCCGCCTACGCGGCCCCCTTTTTCTTGTCCGAAGCGGACTGCGCCAGATCGCGGATCTGCTGCGGCAGACGCGCCACGCCACCGGCCGTCTTGATCGCGACGACGACAACCTTGGCCCGCGTCAGCACTTTGCCGTCGCGCAGAATGGTCTGGGCCAGCGTCAGCTTAGCGCCGCTAATGGCTTCAATTTCGGTGGTGACCGTCAGCAGATCATCGATATGGGCCGCAGCGTCGAACTGGATGTCCATACCGCGCACCGCAAAGGCAATCCCCTGCCCCGCCAGCTCGGAATGATGCACACCCTCATCGCGCAAAAACTCGGTGCGGCCACGCTCGAAGAACTTCAGATACGCCGCGTGATAGACATTGCCCGAAAAATCGGTGTCTTCGTAATAGATACGGACAGGGAAGGTGTGCAGCGTCATGGCTGCTTCTCGTGAAAGATCACATGCTCTGGTGCGCCGGATAGCTTTTGCAGCCGTTCCGGCAACCAGGGCGGCAGCAGGTTGGCGTCGGACAGCGCCGAGCCATCGAGCGGCAGCCAGGAAAACTGCAGCACATGACCTTCGTCTTCGCGGACGAGGAAAGGCTGTGGTCCGCCGGGCCGAACATCCTCGGGCAGCGTCAGCTCATAAATAAAACCGAGCTCGTGATAGCGATCACCCTCGCGGCCATAAAAGCTCTCGGAGGTGAACAGCAGCGGCCCGACGGTCACGTCCATGACCAGTTCTTCCGCCATTTCCCGCACCAAGGCGGTGTCGCTGGGCTCGCCCATTTCGACGCGACCGCCCGGCAGCATGCAATAGTCATCGCCATCTTCGCGGCAGACCAGAACATGGCCGTCTCGGATCGCAGCGCCCGCCACGCGATAGTTGAAGCACGTGCCGCCGACGGGAAAGCTGAGGATAATCCGGTCAGTCATTTTCGGGCTCCTCGAACAGGCTCTGCTGCATGCCGACAAAGCCCTGCGGCACGACGCGCCCCATATGCTGGAAGGCGGCGCCCGTCAGCATGCGGCCGCGTGGCGTGCGCTGGATAAAGCCCTGCTGGATCAGATAGGGCTCGACGACTTCCTCGATGGCGTCACGCGGCTCGCTGAGCGCGGCAGCAATGGTCTCGATGCCCACCGGGCCCCCATTGTAGAAATCGGCGATCGTCGTGAGATAGCGTCGATCCAGTTGGTCCAATCCACGCGCGTCGACATCGAGCCGCAACAGCGCCCTGTCGGCGATGGCGCGGTTGATCTCGCCGGCATTTTCGACCAGCGCAAAGTCCGTCACTCGGCGCAGCAGGCGCCCGGCAATACGGGGCGTGCCGCGCGAACGGCGGGCGATTTCCATAGCCCCATCGGGCGCCATCGGCATGCCAAGCAGCCGCGCACCGCGCTGCACGATCAGCACCAGCTCTTCGGGTGTGTAAAAATTCAGCCGCACAGGAATGCCGAAACGATCACGCAAAGGCGTGGTCAGCAGACCCATACGCGTGGTTGCGCCGACCAGGGTAAACTTGGCCAGATCGATGCGCACCGACCGCGCGGCTGGGCCTTCGCCGATGATCAGATCGAGCTGGAAATCTTCCATCGCGGGATAGAGAATTTCTTCGATGGCGGGGCTGAGACGATGAATTTCGTCGATGAACAGCACATCGCGGTCTTCAAGATTGGTCAGCAGCGCCGCCAGATCACCAGCCTTGGAAATGACCGGACCGGACGTGGCGCGGAAGCCGACGCCCAGTTCGCGCGAAATGATCTGTGCCAGCGTGGTTTTACCCAGCCCCGGCGGGCCGACGAACAGCACGTGATCGAGCGCCGAGCCACGTTGCTTGGCGGCCTGGATAAACACTTCAAGATTGGCCCGCGCCGCCGCCTGCCCGACAAACTCGGAAAAACCGGACGGCCGCAGCGACACATCGAGCGGATCGTCGCGCCCGGCATCGGGAGAAGTCAGATCAGTCAACTGCTAAGCTCCCGCAGACCCAGACGGATCAGTTTTTCGGTCGGTATCCCATCGCCTTCCCGCGCGACGATGCGCGCCAACGCAGCAGACGCCTGCGCTCCGGAATAACCCAGATTGGTCAGCGCCGAAACGGCGTCCGAAATCGCCCCCGGCGCGACGCCCTCGCCCAGTGCTGATTGCAGGCCGAGTGTGCCCGCATCAATGCCGCCACCAGCCGGCACCTTGCCCTTGAGTTCGGTGACCAGACGCACCGCCAGCTTTGGTCCGACGCCATTGGCCCGGCCGATCATTGCCTTGTCCTGCAAGGCAATCGCGCTCGATAGCTCTGCCGTCGACAGCGCCGACAGCAAGGCCAGCGCGACGCGGGCGCCGACGCCTTGCACGGTCATCAGCAGATTGAACCAGCTCTTTTCGCCCTCGCTGGCAAAACCATAAAGCCGGATCATGTCCTCGCGGACGATGGTTTCGATGAACACCACCCCGGCCTCGCCGACACGCGGCAGGCTCTGCAATGTGCGCGTCGAGCAGAACGCTTCGTAGCAGACGCCACCGCAATCGATCAGCACATGATCGTCGCCGAAACTATCCACCAGCCCCTTGAGTTTGCCGATCATGCGAGAGCTTTCAAACGCTGGTTGGCCACGCGGTGATGCGCGTGGCAGATGGCGATGGCCAGGGCGTCGGCCGCATCGGCGCCTTTGAAGTCGGCAGCCGGCATCAGTGTTTTGACCATCAGGGCCACCTGAGATTTTTCCGCATGGCCGGTGCCGACAACGGATTTTTTGACCAGATTGGCGGCATATTCCGCTACCGGCAGACCGCGCGCTGCAGGCGTCAACAGCGCCACCCCCCGCGCCTGTCCGAGGATCAGCGCCGAACGCACGCCGGCATTGACGAAGGTCTCTTCGACAGCGGCTTCATGGGGCAGATAGCGGTCGAGCACCTCGCCCAGCCCGGCAAAAAGCACGGCCAACCGTTCGGCCAGCGAGCCATCGACCGGCGGCGTTACCGTCCCCGCGCCAACAAAGCTCAGGCGGTTGCCGAGGGTCTCGATAACCCCCCAACCACAGCGGCGCAGGCCGGGATCTATTCCGATGATTCGGGTGGCAACGTTCATGCCCACATCCTTAGTGAAACCACGACACCCTACCAAGTCCAGTGTGAACAAAAAGGCAACAACGCCGGTGGATAACCTGTGATGGATAAAATCGCAACGATTGTGGCAACACCTTCTTCAATATCGAACCCTAGCTTCGCCCGTGGGAATCAGGGGTACGGCATGTCGAGATTTTGCAGGGTGCGGCCAAAGCAGGCTTCGCTTGGGACTTTTCGCATCACAGGCGCTTTGCGCGACGGGGGCCGTGGACGCGGCACCCTCGGCGATGCAAGCGGCCCGATCTGACGCGTCAGCGCTCCACGTTTCCCAGACTGACAATGCCGGCTCCGCCTGTTCCAGCAGGCGGCACCAACTCACTCAAGCCAAGAGCGGTGCGATGACCTATTCGAAGACCTTGAATGCGTTGCGAAGCTGGACCAGCGTTGGCCGCTGGACGCTCTTTGGCACCTTGGCCTGCATGTTCGTGTCGATCCTGTTCAACGCCGCCATGTTTGGCGATATGAGCGCCGAGGCACAGCGCCGCTCGATGCTGAGCGCCATCGTGCTGCCGATTTTGCTGGGCGCGCCGTTCTTCTTCTACCTCAGCCTCAGGCTGCGCGGCATGGCGATCACCAATCTGCATCTGGGCCTGGTGGCGCGCACCGATAGCCTGACGGCATGCCTCAATCGTGGAGCCTTCACCCACAAGGTCAGTGCCATGCTTAGCCATCGCAGCGAAGGGGCGGGCGGCGCCCTGCTGATGCTGGATGCCGATAACTTCAAGGCCATCAACGACCTCTATGGCCACGAGTCGGGCGACGAAGCGCTGACCATCATCGCGCGCTGCATCCGCACCACACTGATGTCGGGCGATCTGGTGGGGCGTATGGGCGGCGAGGAATTTGGCGTCTATCTGCCCAATGCCGGCCGGCACAGCGCCGAAGCCATCGCCGAGGGCATCCGGCGCTCGGTCAATAGCGCCACCTTTGCCCCCGATGGCCGCCAGCACCCGCTATCGGTGAGCATTGGCGGGGTGGTGTTTGACCAGCCAGCCAGTTTCTCGGACCTGTTCCGCATCGCCGACCAGCGCCTCTACGGCGCCAAAAAGACCGGCCGCAACTGCGCCACGGTCGTCCACGTCAATGACTATCCCAGTATCGGGCTCAAGCGCAGCGCATGAAAAAGGGCGGCGCCGTAGCACCGCCCTGAATTTCGTCGCCGACCGTAAGGCTTAAGCGTCGAGCTTGGCCGCGTCTTCGTCGCTCATTTCGAAATTGGTGTAGACGTTCTGCACGTCATCATCTTCTTCGAGCGTCGCGATCAGCTTCATCAGCGACGCGCCTTTTTCGGCATCGATCGGCGCATTGGTCTGTGGCTTCCACACGGCCTTGACCGATTCAGCCTCGCCCAGAACGGCCTCAAGCGCCGCAGCCACTTCCACCATCGCTTCGAACGTGGTGGTGATGTAGTGGCCCTCGTCGTCGCTCTCGACGTCGTCGGCGCCCGCTTCGATAGCGGCTTCCATCACCTTGTCTTCAGTGCCGGCCTTGGCCGGATAGGTGATCTCGCCAACCTTGTCGAACATGAAGCCGACCGAATTGGTTTCACCCATCGCCCCGCCGCTCTTGGAGAAGTAGGAGCGGACATTGGAGGCGGTGCGGTTGCGGTTGTCGGTCAGCGTTTCAACGATGATGGCAACGCCGCCTGGGCCATAGCCCTCGTAGCGGATTTCATCATAGTTCTCGCCATCGTTGCCCATGGCCTTCTTGATCGCGCGCTCGATATTGTCGCGCGGCATCGACAGCGAACGCGCATTGGCAACGGCCAGGCGCAGACGCGAATTGAAGGCTGGGTCAGGCATGCCCATCTTGGCGGCGACGGTGATTTCGCGCGCCAGCTTGGAGAACACCTTGGAGCGAACCGCGTCGGACTTGCCTTTGCGGTGCATGATATTTTTAGCGTGTGAATGGCCTGCCATAGGTCACTCCCCTCGAAAAGAAGCTGCTGGTTTATGGTGGCGGGTTATAGGCAAGTGCGGCGCATTTGTGAAGCTGACGCATCTGCCACCCGGGATGTGCTGAACGAGCGCGCCGGAGGAGGGCGACCAGAGCGACAACCGCTTGGGCCAAAACGGTCCGAGCTTGGGCTCAATCGAAAATCGGCTCCACCTGCGCCAACGAACCGCCCAAGCGCAATGGCAGCACCTTGGTGGTGAGCCCGGTGCGCGGATCGGTCTGGATGGCAACACCACACAGCGTCGCCTCGCCCTCGGATGGCGTGAACCTTCCATTGGGGATGCCGGTCAAAAACCGGTTCAGCGGTTCATCGGTATCGGTGCCGATAATGGAGTCGAAATCCCCGCACATACCGGCATCGGCCATCAGCGCCGTACCATGGCGCAGAACGCGATGATCCGCCGTGGGGATATGGGTGTGCGTACCGACAACAAGGCTCACCTTGCCATCGAGAAACTGGCCCATGGCCTGAATTTCGGACGTCGCCTCGGTGTGGAAATCGACCACGATGGCGTCGGCCTGCTCGCCCAGCGGACAGGCGGCCACTGCGGCTTCGACGGCGCGGAATGGATCATCGATCGGCGGCATGAAGACGCGGCCCTGCGCGTTGATCACCAGCACACGGTGACCATTGCGGCCTTCGATGAACATGGCCCCACGCCCCGGCGTGCCCGGCGGCATGTTGATCGGGCGGATCAGGGTGTTTTCGCGCTCGATATAGGAGATCGTCTCGCGCTGATCGAAGGCATGATCGCCCAGCGTCACGATATCGGCGCCGGCATTGCGGATGGCATTGAAATGCGGCTCGGTCAGGCCCTTGCCGTGGCTGGCATTCTCGCCATTGACCACGACGAAATCGAACTTGTAGCGCTCGATAATGCTCGGCAGACGTTCATTGACCGCATCGCGGCCCGAACGGCCCATTACGTCGCCCAAAAACAGCAGTTTCATGCGTTGTCGCCAAAGTGGCGCACACCGGCTTCGGTCACGATGGCATCGAGTGGCACGTCATGGGCTTCACGCGGAATGTCGTCCAGCTCCTGCACAGCATAGGCCAGACCGACCAGCAGCGGCTTCTTCTTGAGCTTGGCCAGCGTGCGGTCGTAATAACCACCGCCATAGCCCAACCGCGTCCCGCGCGCGTCAAAGCCCAGCAAAGGCATGATGACGATATCGGGCTCGGCGCGGGGCGCCAGATCGGACGGGGCCAGCGTGCCGAAACCGGCTTCGTAGAGCGAGGCGCCCTGCTCCCAGACGCGCAGGTCCAGCGGTTCTTCGTCGCCGAGCACCACAGGCAGTACAACGGTCTGGTTGCTGTCCATCAGCCGCACCAGAATGGGCTGGCAATCGAGTTCGTCGCGAATGCGCCAATAGGCGGCAACGACATGGGATGGATCGAGGGCAATGCCGTCAAAGAAGTGTTTGGCGGCGGCAGCAGCAGCCTCGGCCCGCTCCTGATGGTCGAGACTCGCCCGGGCGGCATGGGCCTTGATCCGCAACGCCGCCTTGGCTTCCTCGACCGACTCATCAACCATTAGCGCGCGTTACCTGCTCGAAAATAAGGTGCCACCCTGGCCGTGGGATATGCGATCCCGGGAACCTACTTACGTAGGTGGGCGCCGTATGTCCGAGCCCACGGGCCCGGTCAGGGACAGCTCCCTAGAGATCGATTAAGGCCCCGGGGATATGGTTATCCTCACGCACCGGGCAGCCATGGAGATATAGGCGTTTTGATCGGCCATGCAAAGGGTGAGTTAGAGGAGATCGAACCAGTTTTGCAGACCATGCAGGACCCGTAGAATCACGACGTCCTCGTTCTCAACGACATAGAGGATATTGTGAGCGCCGCTGGGCATCAGGCGGACAACACTTTGAGAGGCTTGGCGTTCGACGGCCAGATAGGGCATCGCCGCTAGCGTATCGAACATTCCGACCAGTTCGCGCTCATAGGCTTCAGACTGTACAAATCCAAATCGCAGGGCGCCGTCTCTGGCGACACCGTCAAGGTCGGCAATGGCTGTAGATGTCAGTAGCCACGCCAATTCCTATGCGCTTTTCTTTTGTTCGACGGCTTCCCTGGCCTTAAGGCGCATCCGCTCCAGCAATTGCTCGCGGTTCATCTCGACCCGGCCGCTCGCTAAAGCCTCATCCACCATCTGCTGTAGTTTTTCGCGCGCCTCGGCCCGCTCCTGATCGCGGCGTACCAGGTCGCGCACATAGTCGCTGCTATTGCCGTAGCGGCCGGTTGCGACCTGATCTTCGACCCATTGCTTCATGGCGTCGGGGAGGGAAACATTCATCGTGGCCATGGCCAGTCTCCACTTGTTCAATCCCTGACCTTTACCACTTTTGGCAATCTTTGCCAACGTCACATCTATATTCTCATCTTGCCGTTCGGCGCGGCGCAAAGCACTATTATCCCGCTTTCGCAGGACGCCCCATGTTCGCGCATATCCTCATCGTCATTATTGCCGCCATTGCCATTTCCGCTTTTGCCGAGCGTCGCAACATTCAGCCGGCCATTCTGGTGGCCATGGTGGGACTTGCGGCATCGTTCATTCCCGGCGTTCCAAGGCTGGAGCTTGAGCCCGAGATCATTCTGGGCATCGTGCTGCCACCTATGCTGTTTTCGGCGGCGAGCGATTTTTCGTTTACCAGCTTTGCGCGACGGCTGGGTTCGATCGTCAATCTGGGCGTGTTCATGGTTTTTGCGGCCACCGCAGCGGTCGGCGTTGTCGCTGCCGGGGTCGTGCCGGAACTGACCCTGCCCGCTGCGCTGGTGCTGGCCGCAGTGCTGGCGCCGCCTGATGCCGTCACCGCTATCACCATTGGCCGCAAGGCGGGCCTGCCGACCGGCCTGATGACCGTGCTCAAGGGCGAAAGCCTGATCAATGATGCGGCAGCGCTGACCATCTTTGCCGCCGCCGTTGCCGCTGTCGCTGGCACCCATGCCTTTATCGACAACCTGCCGATCTATTTCCTCTATTCCTCCGTCGTCGGCGTGCTGCTCGGGCTGATCATCGGCAATTTCGCCCAGTTTGTTCGCCGCCGGTTGGGCAATCCGTCGCTCTCGACGGTCGTCTCGGTCATCGTGCCCTTCGCTGCCTATCTGGTTGCGGAAGAACTGCACGCCTCGGGCGTGCTCGCCGTGGTCACCGCCGGCTTTGCCATCGGCCATCATGCGGTGGAATCTGGCTACGAAGAGCGCATGCAGGAACGCGAGTTCTGGCGCACGGCCGATACCCTGCTCGAAACCTTCGTTTTCGCCTATATCGGCCTGCAGCTGCGCTTCGTCATCACCGACGCCGAAGAAGCCGGCATCGACCTGCCAACCCTCCTATTCGCAGCGACGGCTGTGTTTCTCGCGACGGTCGCCGTCCGCTTCATCTGGGTGTTCGGCACTGCATTGGTGGGACGCTGGCGATACCGCGCCACCCAGAGACGCTGGGTTGAATACAAGGCCGCCCTTGCACGGGGCGACGACCCTTTCGAGCGCCGAGGCAGAACGGCCCGCGCCGACCGGCCCGACGCGCCTGCGCGTCGTCGTCCACAACTCGAACCACCGCAACGCCCACTAAGCTGGAAAGAAAACGTCGTCCTGTCCTGGACCGGCATGCGGGGCGTGGTGACCCTTGCCGCCGCAGCCGGTGTGCCCGCCGTTACCGCCACTGGCCTCGACTTTCCGGGGCGCGAGGCGATCCTCGCCATCGCCTTTCTGGTCACCATCGCGACGCTGCTGATCCAGGGGCTAAGCCTGCCTTGGCTGATCAAGCACCTCGACCTCAACGATCCACGCGCCGAAAAATACCTCGCCGATCAGGAAGACCTGGCGCGCAAGCTGGCCAATGAGGCCACCGCACAGGCGCTGGCGGAATATCGCGAGGCCAACGACACCCCGACGGCGCGCCGCGTCGCCGAAGTCATGGCCCGTCGCAACAAGCTGACCACCGAAGCCGAACATACCGGTCGAAACTTCGATCAGGACGAGGCATTTGAGCTGAGCAAAACCCTGCTGGCGGCCAAGCGCAAACGGTTGATCGCTGCGCGCGACGCGCGTGAACTGGACGAAACCGTGCTGCGCGACGTGCTCGAACACATGGATCTGGAACAGGCTTTTATGGATACGCGCGACAGGACGGTCTGATCGTCAGGGCGAAGAAGCGCCTACCGGCTGGCCATCGGCGCTGCGTCATCGAGCGCCCCCGCAACGCTTTCCAGCGCCTTGGCTGCATCGCTGAGCTTGGAGGCGAATTTTTCCTCGAGCATTTCGATCTCGGCGGCAACTTCCTGCCCGGCGCGCGTCAGCACCACGACTTCCTTTTCAAGCGCCTTGATACGACGCTCGGCCTCGGACAGTTCATCGACCACGGCAATGCCTGCCATCACGGTCAACCGGTTGTCGCCGATTTCGCCCACCGCGCCCTTGAGCGCCTCGACCTGCTTGTTGAACCGCTCAGCCAACCCGATCAGATGCTTTTGCTGGCCCTCTTCGCAGGCCATGCGATATTTGCGGCCATTGATATCGACATTGACTTCCGGCATCGGCCTACTCCGCCTTCGCCAATACGGCGCGCACTGTTTCCATGGCATCGACCAGACGGCGCGACACTTCATGGGCACCATCGTCGAGACGCTTGGCCCGGGCAGCCGTCTTGTCGAGTTCCGTGGCCAGCCGCGATCGCTCATGCACGAGCCGCTGGGTGTCCACTTCAATGCGGTGATGCTGACGCAGTCGTGTTTCCAGATTGCGGACACTTTGATCCAGCCGCGCCATGGCGCGGTCAAAGCGCGCATTGGCGGCGTTCAATCCGTCTTCAAGTTCCGTCTCAGTCATTGCCACTACGGTCCTCAGCCCACGGCGATTCCGGCCCTTGTAAGCCTGCATCACCCTGCCCGCCAATGCAACGGTCTAGCCAACCCGTTGCACCAGCCTTGTCATTGACACAATAGGCGAACCTGTTATGCCTCGAACCCGCCTTTGGGAGGAGGCTTCATGACCCTCTTCTCCCCAGATTTTCAGCCGGATGAAAGCGTGAAACCGATGACAAATACCGCCCAGCAGAACGAACTGGCCAATGCGATCCGCTCTCTGTCCATGGACGCCGTCGAGAAGGCCAATTCGGGTCATCCGGGCCTGCCCATGGGCTGCGCGGATATCGCGACCGTGCTGTTCACCAAGGTGATGAAGTTCGACCCCGCAGACAGCAAGTGGGCTGACCGCGATCGCTTCGTCCTTTCGGCCGGCCACGGCTCGATGCTGCTCTACTCCTCGCTCTATCTGCTGGGCTACGAGGACATGACCATCGAGCAGGTCAAAAATTTCCGCCAGCTCGGCTCCAAGACCGCCGGCCATCCAGAATACGGCTATGCACAGGGCATCGAAACCACCACTGGCCCGCTTGGCCAGGGCGTGGGCAATGCTGTGGGCATGGCTGTTGCTGAAGCCAAGCTGGCTGCCGAGTTCGGTTCCGACATTGTCGATCACCATACCTGGTGCCTCGCCGGTGACGGTTGCCTTATGGAAGGCATTTCCCAGGAAGCCATCGCGCTTGCCGGTCACCTCAAGCTGCACAAGCTGACCCTGATCTGGGACAACAACAACATCACCATCGATGGCGCGGTGTCCAACTCCGACAGCACTGACCAGATCGCCCGCTTCAAGGCATCGGGCTGGAACACCATCGAGATAGACGGCCATGACCAGGCCGCCATCGAAAAGGCGCTGCTCGACTCCAAGAAGTCCGACAAGCCAACCCTGATCGCTGCCAAGACCACCATCGGCTTTGGTGCGCCCAAGAAGGCCGGCACCAACAAGGTGCATGGCTCCCCGCTCGGCGCCGAAGAACTGGCCGGTGCCAAGGCCGCTCTCGGCATCACCTATCCTGCCTTCGAAATCCCAGCCGATACGCTGGAAGCCTGGCGCGCTGCTGGCCGCCGCTCGCAGAACGTGCGTGGCGAATGGCAGTCCCGTCTGGCCGCTTCGGCCAACAAGGCCGAGTTTGAGCGCCGCACGGCAGGCGAGCTGCCAGCTGGCTTTGCCAATGCCATCAACGACTACAAGCAGAAGCTCAGCGCCGATAAGCCAAATGTTGCCAGCCGCAAGGCCAGCCAGATGGCACTCGAAGTCATCAACGCCATTGTCCCCGAGACACAGGGCGGCTCGGCCGATCTCACCGGCTCGAACCTGACCAACACCAAGGAAACCCTGCCCTTCCAGGCGGATAACTATTCCGGCCGCTACATGATGTACGGCATCCGCGAGCAGGGCATGGCTGCGGCCATGAACGGCATCGCCCTTCATGGCGGCCTGATCCCCTACGGCGGCACGTTCATGTGCTTCACCGACTATGCCCGCCCCGCCATCCGCCTCTCGGCCCTGATGCACCAGCGCGTCATCTATGTGATGACCCACGACTCCATCGGTCTGGGCGAAGACGGCCCGACCCATCAGCCGGTCGAACACATGTCCGCCCTGCGCGCCATTCCAAACCTGCTGGTGTTCCGTCCTGCTGACGCAGTGGAAACCGCGGAATGCTGGCAGCTCGCGATGGAAAGCGACAGCGCGCCGTCCATCCTCGCGCTCTCGCGCCAGAACCTGCCGACCGTGCGCACGCAGCACACGACGGAAAACCTGTCGGCCAAGGGCGCCTATACCCTTGCCGGTGAACTCGACGCCCAGGCGATCATCTTCGCCACCGGTTCGGAAGTCGCCATCGCGCTCGAAGGCATGAAGCTGCTGGCCGAAAAGGGCATCAGCGCCCGCGTCGTCTCGGTTCCATCCATGGAGCTCTTTGCCAAGCAGTCCGACGCCTACCGCGCCGAAGTTCTGGGCACTGCCAAGGCTCGCGTGGCCATCGAGGCCGGTACGGAAATGAGCTGGAACAAGCTGCTGGGTGACAAGGGTCGCTTTGTCGGCATGCACGGCTTTGGCGCATCGGGCCCGATCGACGAGCTCTACGCGCACTTTGGCATTACGCCTAAGGCCGTTGTTGAAGCCGTCACCGCACAGTTGTAAGAGAGCCTCGCTCTCCCTTTCCACCTCCCTCCTTAGGAGCGTCTAACTATGGCAATCCGCGTCGCCATTAACGGCTTTGGCCGCATCGGCCGTAACGTCCTGCGCGCCATCATTGAATCCGGCCGCACCGACATCGAAGTCGTGGCGATCAACGACCTGGGCCCGGTCGAGACCAATGCCCATCTGTTCCGCTTCGACAGCGTGCACGGCCGTTTCAACGGCACCGTGACCGTCGAAGGCGACACCATCAATGTCGGCCGTGGTCCGATCAAGGTGACCGCTGTGCGCGATCCTGCCGAGCTGCCGCATGCCGCCATGAATGTCGACATCGCGCTCGAATGCACCGGCATCTTCACCTCCAAGGAAAAGGCTTCGGCCCACCTCAAGGCTGGTGCCAAGAAGGTGCTGATTTCGGCTCCCGGCGATGGCGCTGACCTGACCGTCGTTTACGGCATCAACCACGCCCAGCTGAGCAAGGACCACGTCGTTGTTTCCAACGCGTCGTGCACCACCAACTGCCTGGCCCCCGTTGCCTATGTCCTGCACAAGGAATTCGGCATCGAAAAGGGCATGATGACGACCATCCATTCCTATACCGGTGACCAGCCAACGCTCGACACCATGCACAAGGATCTCTATCGCGGCCGCGCTGCAGCCCTGAGCCAGATCCCGACCTCGACCGGCGCTGCCAAGGCCATTGGCCTGGTGCTGCCCGAGCTCAAGGGCAAGCTGGACGGCGTTTCGATCCGCGTGCCAACGCCAAACGTTTCCTGCGTCGACTTCAAGTTCATCTCCAAGCGCGATGTGACCGCAGACGAGATCAACGCCGCGATCAAGAAATACGCCGATGGCGAACTCAAGGGCGTGCTGAACTACACGACCCAGCCAAACGTCTCGATCGACTTCAACCACGACCCCCATTCCTCGACCATGGCCTTCGATCAGACCAAGGTGATGGGCGGCAATTTCGTGTCGATCCTGTCCTGGTACGACAACGAATGGGGCTTCTCCAACCGCATGGCCGACACAGCCGTCGCGCTGGGCAAGACGCTCTAAGCCTGCAAAACACTCGACACGAAAGGCGCCTTCGGGCGCCTTTTTTGTTTGGGTCGCATTATTTCCCCGACATCGTCATCACCCGGCTTGTCCGGGTGATCCATTTCGCGCCATGTTTGGGGACATGAAGGGCTACGTCTACATCCTTGCGTCGAAAAAGAACGGCACGCTCTATACTGGTGTAACGTCCAATCCGTCGCGGCGCTGGTTTGAGCACCAGCATGCGCTTACCCCAGGGTTTACCGCGCGATACGGGGTTAAGACGCTTGTCTGGATCGAGGAGCATGATCTGGTTATCGATGCGATCCGGCGCGAAAAGGCGATCAAGAAATATCCGCGGCAGTGGAAGATCAACCTGATCGAAGCGGTCAATCCGGAGTGGCAGGATGTTGGTTCGTGGTTGTTGGATGCCCAGTGATGGATTGCCCGGACGAGCCGGGCAATGACGGTGGTTGGACAATTTGGGTCGCATTATTCTCCGGACATCGTCATCACCCGGCTTGTCCGGGTGATCCATCTTCAAACAAAATCGGCAAGAGAAACCGAAAATGAGCCTTGACCGATCCATACGCTGGCAAGGCCTGGACCCAGCCACAATCGAGCACTGCCACGTCATCTCGACCGAACGCGACACCCGTATTCGCGGCACGATCATCACGCCCACCTATGGCCTCTACTACCGCATCAAGCTGGATGACACCGAGCACGTCCGCACCGTCAAACTCGAACGCACTGATGGCGCGGTGCTTGAACTGTTCTCCGATGGCGCCGGCAACTGGTCCGATGATCGCGCCGAGCCGCTTTCAGACCTGCGCGGCTGCATCGATATCGACATCTGGCCAACGCCCCTGACCAATTCGCTGCCGCTGTGGCGCTGCGACTGGGCACTCAACCAGCCGCAACGCTTCGCCATGGCCTGGATCGATGCCGACGCAATGGCGGTCCGCCGCAGCGAACAGATCTACACCCAGCTCGACGCAACCCACTTCCGCTTCCAGTCCGCCGATTTCGAACGCGTGCTCGAAGTCGATGCGGATCTGCTGGTGGAGGACTATCCGGGCGTGTTCGTCCGCTCCTGAACCGCTGTTCCCGGATGGTTTTGCGAGATTTCGATATAGTTATCCCCGCCCCGCAAACCTGCCGCACAATGTGCCCATTCCCGCCATCACGCGGCCCCGACGCAGGGCCGGGCGGGGAGACCGTGGGATGGGGGCGCCTGTCCAGTGGGGTTGGAAACTCGGCAGCCGGACCTGCAAGAATGGTACCGCCTGAACCGGACCTCGCCCAAAGAGCGGATCGTGACGGGCGGCCCTTGGGCCACTCTACTGACTTTTCAGGTCCAACGGCCGCCCGTTACAGTGAAACCGCGACGCCAAAGGGCCGGGCGGCACTTTCTCACGACTGCCCAACGATTCTTCATCGCTGCGCTTCCCCCCTCGCCGCCGCTCTGCTACGCGAAGGGCCACGATCCAGCCTTGGGAGACTCCAGCATGTCCGCAACCTTCAAGACCCTCGACGAGCTTGACCTGAACAACAAGCGTGTGCTGCTCCGGGCCGATCTCAACGTGCCGGTCGCTGACGGCAAGGTGACCGATGCCACCCGCATCGAGCGGCTGGTCCCCACTATTCGCGTCATCGTCAAGCACGATGCCAAGGTGATCCTGCTCAGCCATTTCGGCCGTCCAAAGGGCAAGGTCGATCCTGAATTCTCGCTGGAACAGGTCTGCGCCGCCGTCGCCAATGAAACCGGCCATCCGGTTGGCTTTGTCTCCACCGACTGGACCGATGTGACCGCTGCCAGGCAGGCCATCGACGATGCGCCGGCTGGCTCGGTGCTGATCATGGAAAACACCCGTTTCCATCCCGGCGAAGAAGCCAATGATGTTGAACTGGCCAAGCGCATGGCAAGCCTCGGCGACGTTTATGTCAACGACGCCTTCTCCGCCGCCCATCGCGCTCATGCTTCGACCGAAGCTTTGGCCCACCTGCTGCCGGCAGCTGCCGGCCTTGCTATGCAGGCCGAACTCGAAGCGCTCGAATCCGGCCTCGGCAAGCCCAAGAAGCCGGTCGTTGCCATCGTTGGCGGCGCCAAGGTGTCGTCCAAGATCGACCTGCTCGAAAACCTCGTCACCAAGGTCGATGCGCTCGTCATCGGCGGCGGCATGGCCAATACCTTCCTGCATGCGCAGGGCGTCAGCGTCGGCAAGTCGCTATGCGAAAAAGACCTCGCCGAAACCGCCATCCGCATCATGGAAAAGGCCGTCGATAGCGGCTGCGCCATCATCCTGCCGATCGACGCGGTCGTCGCCTGGCACTTCAAGGCCGACACCCCGACCCGCCTCTACGGCGTCGACGCCATCGACCCCGATGGCATGATCCTCGACATCGGCCCATCCTCGGTCGAGCGCATTCTGGGCGCCATCGACGATGCCAATACCGTGGTCTGGAATGGCCCGGTCGGCGCTTTTGAAATGAACCCGTTCGATGCGGGTACCGTCGCCATTGCCAAGCATGTCGCCAAGCGCACCCATGACGGCAAGCTGGTCTCGGTCGCTGGTGGCGGCGACACCGTTGGCGCGCTGGCCCATGCCGGCGTCAAGGACGCCCTGACCTATGTTTCGACGGCTGGCGGCGCGTTCCTCGAATGGATGGAAGGCAAGCCCCTGCCCGGCGTCGAAGCCCTCAAGAAATAAGCAACGAACACGCAGCACGGCGAACGCTTTTCGTCGTGCCGCGTTTACCTCCACCCACAGTGGCGGAGGTATGTGATGGACAAGATAACGCCGTGCCTATGGTGCAATAACAATGCCGAGGAAATGGCCCGTTTTTACACGGAGCTGATCCCCGATAGCCGCATCAACCAGCGCGTTCTTTCGCCCGCTGATAACCCCTCAGTCAAAGAGGGCGAGGTGCTGACGGTGGAGTTTACGCTCGCCGGCAAAGCCTATACCGCCCTCAATGGCGGCGACTATTTCAAGTTCAATGAAGCCATTTCGCTGCAACTGCTCTGCGACGATCAGGCAGAGGTCGACCGCTATTGGCAGGCGCTTTCGGCCGTTCCCGAGGCCGAGCAATGTGGCTGGGCCAAGGACCGCTTTGGCGTCTCCTGGCAGATCGTCCCCAAGCGGCTGATCGAGCTGATCGCCAGCCCCGATCGAGCCCGTGCCAAACGGGTCCTCGAAGTCATGCTGGAAATGAAAAAACTCGATATCGCGGCACTTGAAGCGGCCTAGAATGCGGCTCTAACTTTAGTCGCATAACCACAGGTCTAATCGATATCGGCCTAACCAAAGTATAATACTTAAAGCAACCCAAACTGCTGAGGTATTCATGACGAAGTCGCTCAATGCTGTTGCCCAGAAACTCATGGAGCCCGGCAAGGGCATTCTGGCTGCTGACGAATCCGAGGGCACAATTGCCAAGCGGTTCGCCAAGATTAACCTCCCCAACTCGCTCGATCTGCGTCGCGATTACCGCGAAATGCTGTTTCGCTCGACCAATGCAATGAAAAACTACATTTCCGGCGTCATCCTGACTGAAGAAACGCTGGAACAATCGGCTGCCGACGGCACTGCATTCCGTTCGATCCTTGCCGATGCCGACGTTATCCCCGGCATCAAGGTCGACCGCGGCGCGTTCCCGATGCCCGGCGATAGCGGTGAAAAGATCACCGAAGGCCTCGATGGCCTGCGCCAGCGCCTCGTGCGCTACGCCGATCTTGGCGCCGGCTTTGCCAAGTGGCGCGCCGTGATCACCATCAATGACGTCGCCCCGACCCGCAACAATATCCGCGCCAATGCCCACTCGCTGGCCCGCTACGCCATTCTCTGCCAGGAAGCTGGCATTGTGCCTGTCGTCGAGCCCGAAGTGGTTGGCGATGGCGAACCCGGCAATCACTCGCTGGAGCGTTGCGCCCAAGTGACCGGCGAAGTGCTGGAAAACGTCTTCAAGGAACTGCGTCTGGCCGGCGTTGACCTCTCGGGCATGCTGCTCAAGCCAAACATGGTCCTGCCCGGCATCAATTCGCGCGATCGGCCGACGGTCGAAGACGTCGCCCGCCGCACTGTCGAAGTGCTGCGCGAGCATGTGCCAGCCGCCGTTCCCGGCATTGCCTTCCTGTCGGGCGGCCAGACCGACGAAGAAGCCACCGCCCATCTCTCCGCCATGAACCAGATCGGCGGCAAGCCTTGGCCACTGACCTTCTCCTATGGCCGCGCCCTGCAAAACGTTGCCCTGCGCACCTGGGCCGGTCGTCGCGAGAACTTCCCGCAGGCACAGGCCGCCTTCACCCACCGCGCCCATATGAACTCGTTGGCCGCTCTGGGCACCTGGAACAACGCGCTCGACCGCGCCGCTTAAGGCCGTCGACCGCTTCAAATTGACGACAAATGCGCGCCTCCCCCCGGTGGCGCGCATTTTCTTTGCGCCCGCTCCGGCCATCGCCTATTGGATGGCCTTCCTCTTTTCGCCAAAATAGGCAGACAAGAAGAGTAGTTCGCGTCGAGTACCGGAAGCCATGGCCCCCCAGCTTTATCTGATTACACCTGCCAATGCCGAGCCGGAGAGCTTTCCCGCCACCCTGATGGCTGTGCTCAACGCTGCCGAATTCTCCGCGCTGCTGGTCAGCCGCGGCGCGATGGATGACGCCGCCTATGGCCGTCTCGCAGCCGCCATCGTCAATGTCGGCCAGGGCGCCGGCTGCGCCGTGCTGATCGAAGACGATATCGCGCTGACCAAGCGCCTCGGCGCCGATGGCGTCCACATCACCAAGGGCCCGGCCGCGATCAAGACTGCCATCGCCGCGCTTAAGCCCGCCATGATCGTCGGCGCTGCCAATGTGCCGTCGCGCCACGATGCGATGACCGCTGGCGAAATGGACATCGACTACGTGTTTTTTGGTCCCCTCGATGGCGTCGACGATGCAACAGCCGCCGATCTTGGCCAGTGGTGGGCAGAGACCTTTGAAATTCCAGCCGTTCTGAGCCAGCCGGCCGCCGACACAGTCGACGCACGCGGTGCTGAATTCTTCGCGCTCTCCGACAGCGTCTGGTCGGCTGCCAATCCCGCTCAGGCTGTCGCAGCGATCGTTGCCAGCCTTGGAGAAAACGCATGATGCGCCGTCTCCTGCTGACCGCACTCATTGCTTTCACGCCCGTCTGCGCCTTCGCACAGGAAGCGGAGCCCGCCACCCCTCCTGCGGCTGCACCGGCTGATGCCATTTCCGACCAGATCTTTGGGCCACGCGTCCCCAGCGACTACGCCTTTGGCGCCTTCCAGCGCGGCTATTTCCTGACCGCCCTCGAATTTGCCCTGCCACGTGCCGAAAAAGGCGACGCCGCCGCCCAGACCCTGATCGCCGAGATCTACGCCAAGGGCCTCGGCGTTGCACAGAACGATCAGCGCGCCGCAGGCTGGTATCAGCTTGCTGCCAATGGCGGCGATCGCCTCGCAACGTTCGAGCTGGCGCTCTATTATCAGGACGGCATCGGCGTGCCGAAAAACCGTGCCCGCGCCGCTGACCTGTTCAACAAGGCCGCCGCCGCCGGCTATATCCCCGCCAAATACAACATGGCCCTGCTCCATGTTGAGGGCATCTACGCCACGCCAAGCCTTGTGACCGCCGCTGGCCTGATGAAGGAAGCCGCCGACGCCGAACTGCCCGAAGCGCAGTACGACTATGCCAGCATGCTGATCGAAGGCGCCGGCGTTGCGCCTGACGTTGCCGCCGGTGCTGGCTATCTCAAGCTTGCCGCGCAGCAGGGCCTTGTCGCCGCACAGATCGACTATGCCACCCTGCTCTATCTTGGTCAGGGCGTCGATCAGGACGTCGCAACGGCTGCCCTCTGGTATTTGCGCGCCGCCGAATCCGGCAATGCCGTGGCCCAGAACCGCTATGCCAAGCTGCTCGCCGTCGGCGAAGGCGTGTCGCTCGATCTCGAAGAAGCGGCGATGTGGCGCGCCCTTGCCCGCCGCCAGGGCCTGTCGGACCCATCGCTGGATCGTTTGCTGATTTCTATTCCGCCTGCCCAGCTTGCCCGCGCCGAAGAACGCGCCCGCTTCTGGCCCTCGACACCGCCCCGCATCGAGACAGTTCTTGAAATCCCGACCACCCCTCAGGTCGGCGGCCCTGTGCTGCCCGCACCAACCGATAGCGGCGAAGCGCCAGCCTCCACCGCGCCGCCCGAACCGCAAGACCCTTGAACCAACGGGCGTTCTGGGGCAATAAGCCGCCACGCTCCTTCAGCTCAATCCATCATCATCGGCCCGCCGCATCCGGCGCGTAGGCCTTGACCGACAATTCGGTACCCGAAAGCAAAACCCGCATGGCCAAGATCAACGGCAACGAAATCCGCCCCGGCAACGTCGTCAATCACCAGGACCGTTTGTGGGTCGCGGTAAAGGTCGATCACGTCAAGCCCGGCAAGGGCGGCGCCTATGCCCAGGTCGAACTCAAGGCCATCCTCGGCGGCACCAAGCTCAACGAACGTTTCCGGTCCGCTGAGACCGTCGAGACCGTCGAGCTCGAATTCCGCGATTTCACCTATCTCTATGAGCAGGGCGACAACCTCGTCTTCATGGACCAGAACACCTACGAGCAGGTCGAACTGCCCAAGGACTTCGTCGGCGAACGCGCCGCGTTCCTGCAGGACGGCATGAAGATCACGCTCGAAATGCACGAAGAAACCCCACTGGGCATCAAGTTCCCAGCCAACGTCGTGCTCGAAGTCACCGAAGTTGATCCGGTGCAGAAGGGCCAGAGCGTTTCCAGCCAGTTCAAGCCGGCAATTCTCAGCAATGGCCTCAAGGTCATGGTGCCCCCATTCATCGCCGTCGGCGAACGCATCGTCGTCGACACCACAGAAGCCACTTACATGCGTCGGGCGGACTAAACCATGGCACGTTCAGCTATCCTCAATGTCATGGTCAGCGCCGCCATCAAGGCCGGCAAATCCCTGACCAAGGACTTCAACGAAGTCGAAAACCTGCAGGTTTCCCGCAAGGGCCCGGCCGATTTCGTCTCCAAGGCCGACCTGCGCGCCGAACAGATCGTCTATGACGAACTGCTCAAGGCGCGTCCGACCTATGCCTTCCTCATGGAAGAAGGCGGCGAGGTAAAAGGCACCGACGGCCAGCACCGCTGGATCATCGACCCGCTCGATGGCACCACCAATTTCCTGCACTCGATCCCGCTTTTTGCCGTGGCCATCGCCCTTGAACGCGCCAACGAGATCGTCGCCTCGGTGATCTACAATCCAGTGCTCGACGAACTCTACACCGCCGAAAAAGGTGGCGGCACCTGGCTCAATGACCGCAAGCGCCTGCGCGTTGCCGGTCGTCGCTCGCTGTCCGATGCCGTGATCTGCACCGGCATCAAGACTCAGGGCACGTCCAATGACGGCCTGCAGCTGCGCCAGCTGGCCCATATCACGCCAGCGGTCGCCGGCATCCGCCGCTCGGGCTCGATCTCGATGGACATGGCCTGGCTCGCCGCCGGCCGCTACGATGCGATCTGGGAAGCCGGATTGGCGCCATGGGACGTCGCGCCCGGCCTGCTCGCCGTCAAGGAAGCCGGCGGTTTCGTTTCCGATTATGCCGGCACGACCGGTTCGGTCTGGAACGGCCAGATCGTTGCCGGCAACGAATATCTGCAGCCAGCCCTGCTCAAGGAACTGCGCCCGATTCAGTAACTCGACTGACCAGGTCACAATGTAGCTCTCCAGCGACATTCAGCGTTGGAGAGCTTTTTTGTTCAAGATCCCGCGCCCCAGACATCCATCGATGCCCAATCCACGATCACACCTCCAACACCATTAACCTTTGTGATTGCCCCGCCCGCGCGCGCTAACTAGTCTGCGCACAAGTGATTTGGCTGTACGGGGGCAAGGTTCAGGCAAGATGACGCAAGGCTACGATCCCTATCACCTCGCCAGTCCGACCGTTTACCTGATCAAGATCGTGATTTTCCTGGTGCTGGTTGCGCTCGTCGGCGCCATCCTGTTCACCCAGATCATCACCTTCTTCTGGGCCAATCCGTTCATCAACTCGATGATCTTTTTCGCCCTGTTCGTCGGTATTTTTCTGAGCTTCCGGCAGGTGATCCGCCTCTTTCCCGAGGTGAAGTGGGTCAATTCCCTGCAGGACGGCACCACCACCAATGTGCGCCCCCCCATCCTGCTCGCGCCCGTCGCCGGTATCCTGCGCGAGCGGATCGGCGAGGCGATTATAACGCCATCCTCGATGCGCTCGATCCTTGATTCGGTCGGCAATCGCCTCGACGAAGCTAAGGACACCTCGCGCTACCTCACTGGCCTGCTGGTGTTCCTTGGCCTCATGGGCACGTTCTACGGTCTGCTTGAAACCGTGAGTTCGGTCGCTGGCGTCATCAATGCGCTCGACGTCACCTCGGCCGACAGCACAGCCCTGTTCGCCAACCTCAAGGAAGGCCTTGCAGCGCCGCTTTCGGGCATGGGCACCGCATTCTCGTCCTCACTATTTGGTCTTGCCGGATCGCTGGTACTGGGTTTCCTCGACCTACAGACCAGCCAGGCGCAGAACGCCTTTTATACCGACCTCGAAGACTGGATGACCTCCATGACCGAGCTCGATCACCCGGTCAGCGCCATGCAGGCCAACGCTGGTGGCCCCGAAATGCAGGCCATGTTCGATAAGCTCGGCGACAGCATGCAGAACCAGAACTCGTCGCAAAACGCCATTCGTGCCATGGCCGAACTGGCCCGCGGCATTGACGGTCTGGTCAAGCACATCCGCGTCGAGCAGGACGATCTGCGCAAGCACATCACCGAACAGGGCGAAACCAACGCCAAGCTACGCGAACTGATCGAGGCCGTCCTGTCGCAAGCCGACACCACCGAGCGGCGGGACTAGTCGATGCCGGGAGCCCGTTCCCGTCGGCGGCAGGAGGCCAATTACTGGCCGGGGTTCGTTGACGCCCTGTCGAGCCTGCTGCTCGTCATCATTTTCATGCTCAGCCTGTTCATGCTGACCCAGTTTTTCCTCGGCCAGGAAATTCAGGGCCGCGACACGGCTTTGGCGCGGCTCAACAGCCAGATCGCCGAACTGACCGACCTGCTGCAGCTCGAACGTGCCAATTCCGACGACCTGACCACCCAGATCGCGACGCTCACCGCCACGCTCGGGAGCGCCCAGGCCGACAATGCCAGCCTCTCCGGCCAGCTCGCGGGCATCGGTGTCGGGCTCGGCGAAAAGGACAGCACCATTGCAGGCCTGCAGGACGACCTGCTGAGCGCCCAGGAGCTGTCGGACGAAGCCAATGCGCAGGTTGCACTACTCAATCAGCAACTGGCAGCCCTCCGCACCCAGATCGGTGCGTTGGAAGCCGCTCTTGAGGCCTCTGAAGGGCGTGATACCGAAAGCCGGACCCAGATCGCCGATCTCGGCCGCCGCCTCAACCTGGCCCTCGCCCAGCGCGTACAGGACCTCTCGCGCTATCGCTCCGATTTCTTCGGCCGCCTCCGCGAAATTCTCGAAGGCCGCGCCGATGTCCGCGTCGTCGGCGACCGTTTCGTGTTCCAGTCCGAAGTGCTGTTCGCGCCCGGTCAGGCCGATATTTCGAGCCAAGGCACGCCCGACCTCGACGCACTCGCCGAAGCCATCCTCCAGCTCGAGCAGGAAATCCCGCCCGATATCAATTGGGTCCTCCGCATTGACGGCCATACCGATATCCGCCCCATCTCGAACGCCCGCTTCCCGTCCAACTGGGAACTCTCGGCCGCCCGCGCCATCTCGGTCGCCCGCTACCTCGTCTCGCGCGGCGTCTCGCCCAACCGACTGGTCGCCGCCGGCTTCGGCGAATTCACGCCGCTAGACCCAGCGCAAAACGACGAAGCCTACCGCCGCAACCGCCGCATCGAGTTCAAGTTGACCGAGGGGTAGTGGGCGGGAAGGTTCGACACACGACGTCATTCCCGCGCAGGCGGGAATCCATTCTTCTAGGGCCGCACATGCAAAAGCTCTTTTGCGTCTACATGCTGGCAAGCGGGAAGAACGGCACGATCTATATCGGCGTGACAAGCGACCTGATCGGACGAACCTATACGCATCGGAACGATCTGATCGCCGGTTTTACCCGCCAATATGGAGTGCACGACCTCGTCTGGTTCGAACCCCACGACAGTGCTGAATCTGCGATCACCCGTGAAAAGCAACTCAAGAAATGGAATCGGGCCTGGAAGGTCCGCCTTATAGAGACAGCCAACCCGCATTGGCTGGACCGCTATCACGAGCTCGCACGGCACTGGGGCTAGTTCGAAATAATGGATTCCCGCCTGCGCGGGAATGACGGCATGGTGGGACGCTCTCCTCAGCTAAGCCGAGGCATCCTCCATGCGGAACTGCAATCGTGCCAGTTCCGAATAGCGGCCCCCCTTGGCGACCAGTTGGTCGTGGGTGCCCTGGTCGATAATGCGGCCACCTTCGAGCACCAAAATCTTGTCAGCGTCGCGAATGGTCGCCAACCGGTGCGCGATGACCAGTGTCGTTCGGCCCTTCATAAGATGTTCAAGCGCCATCTGCACCAGACGCTCGCTCTGTGCGTCAAGGGCGCTGGTGGCCTCGTCGAGCAACAGGATCGGTGCGTTCTTGAGGATTGCGCGGGCAATCGCCAGACGCTGCTTCTGGCCGCCTGAGAGCGTAATACCGCGCTCGCCGACCATCGTGCCGTAGCCGAGCGGCATTTCGACGACGAAGTCATGCACCAGCGCCGCACGCGCTGCAGCCTCGACTTCGGCATCGCTCGCATCGGGTTTGCCGAAGCGGATATTGTCGGCGATCGTGCCAGCAAAGATCGTTGGCTCTTGCTCGACATAGGCAAAGCGCTGCCGCAACTGCACCAGACCCGCTTCACGGATATCGACGCCATCGACGCGGATAGCGCCACCCAGCACATCATAGAAGCGCTGCAGCAGGGAGAGCGTCGTGGACTTGCCAGACCCTGACGGCCCCACCAGCGCCACGGTTTCACCCGGCGACACGGTAAAGCTGATATCGCTCAGCACACGCTCGAACCCGACCTTGTCGTAGCCAAACGCGACATTCTCGAACGCGACGGTGCCCAGCGGCGGCGTCGGCAGATCGCGCGGCTCGGCCGGATCATGGATCGTCGCATCGGTATCAAGGATTTCGGTCAGACGTTCGGTGGCACCAGACACCTGCTGCAACGTGCCCAGCACGTCGCTGATATTGGTCAAAGCGCCGGAGGCCATCAGAGCATAGACAATGAACTGCGCCAGTTGGCCGGCCGTGACCGAACCCTCAAACACAGCGCGAGCACCCCACCACACCAGCACGACGATCGCTGCTGTGCCCAGGAAAATCGCCATGCCCACCAGCACGGCGCGCGCGCCAAGCCGATTGACTTCGGCCTGATAGCTGTCGCGGCTATGGCGGTTATAGATGCCCGACTGCGCTTCTTCCTGCGTGAAGGATTTGACGGTGCGGGTCGCGCCCAGCATTTCGGTCGACATCGCCGACAGATCCGCCAGCGCATCCTGCGTGCGCCGGGACATGCCGCGCAAACGGCGCGAATAGGCGATCAGCGGGAATAAAATGCACGGCACCAGCACCACGACTGCCGTGGTCAGCACGGGGCTCGTCAGCGCCATCAACACCAACGCGCCGACAATGGTCACCAGCGAGCGCAGCGCCAGCGAGAAGCTTGAGCTGATGGCAAAACGAATGACGTTCACGTCGCCATTGAGGCGGCTGGTCAGTTCACCGACGCGGTTGGTGTCGAAATAATGCGTATCGAGTCGCAGCAGATGGCCGAACACGGCCTCGCGCAGGTCGGCGAGAACTTTCTCACCCAGGCTCGAGATGAAATAGAATCGCGCGCCGCTGGCGACACCCATGATCGCGGCGATGCCAACGATCAGCCAGCCATACTGGGTCACACTATCGAGGTTTTCCGCGAGGAAACCCTGATCGATCGCGCCGCCCATGACATAAGGAATGGCCAGCGACGACAGCGCCGACACCAGCAAAAACAGGATGGTCAGCACCAGCCGCAGCGGATAGCGCAGCACAAAAGGGAAGAGTTTGCGCAGCGGTTGCAGCTTGCGCGGATTGAGCCTGGATGTCGTGGCGAGCTTTTCTGCGTCAGCCTCAACCGGGACCGCTTGATCTGTCATCGCTCGGTTATGCCAGTATGTTTATGAAGGGAGCGGGTGGTGCGCGCCGCGTGAGGCACCGATATAGGCACTGCATGGCGTCCCAGCAACTGCTTTGTCTGGTGCGAAATTGCCGCGCCCCTGCCCTTGCGGAGAGCGCACGCTTTCTGTATGAAGCCGCCAACACATAGTTTTAGATGCTCTCCGGGCGCCACGGCGCCCGTTTGATTTGAGGCGATACCGATGAAGGCTGACATCCATCCGGACTACCACACCATCACCGTGGTAATGACCGACGGCACCAAGTACGAGACGCGTTCGACCTACGGCAAGGCAGGCGACTCGCTGCAGCTCGACATCGATCCAAAGACCCATCCAGCATGGACCGGCGGCACGGGCCAGCTGCTCGACCGCGGTGGCCGCGTTTCGCGCTTCAAGGAGCGCTTCAAGGGCCTCGGCATCTAAGCCAACCCTTTCAGGTTTCGAAAAGCCCGGCATTCGTGTCGGGTTTTTTGTTTGTCGGGCTAGTCGTTTTCACCAGCGGCGGCGTCTGCACCATCGGAGTACCCGCCCTGCAATTTGTACTGTTCTTCGGCGCTGCGGCTTTTGAGATCGCGGGGTGCTATTTCATCTGGCAGGCCATCCGGCAGGGTCCGATCTGGCTGTGGCTGCCCGCTATCGCCTGCCTTGCTCTCTTCGCATTGCTGCTGGCCTTTACCGGCACCGAAAGCGCTGGACGTGCCTTTGCCGTCTATGGCGGCATCTATATCGCCGCGTCGGTGGTGTTCATGGCGACCGTCGAAAAGGTTCGCCCCGATATGTGGGATCTGGCCGGCGTCGCGATCTGCCTCGTCGGCGCAGGCGTCATCTTCTTCGCCCCGCGCAGCTAGGCGCGGCCGAAGGCGGCCTTCAGGCGCGCCAGTTGATCGGCAATGCCATTGGCGGTGCCGGGGTCAAGCTCGGGCATCTTGCCCCGCTCCAGCGTGTCGAACTGCATCACCCGGTCAAACAGCCGGTCGCCCTTGTCGATATAGTCCCGCAGCACTTCGGGAAGCTGGTCATATCCAGGGCCACCGCGTTCGGACGGGGTCGCCGAGAACTTAACCTTCTCCTTTTCGGAGCGGGCATTTTCCTTGGTGATTTCGCCTTCATTGACCGCACGCTGCAGCAGCAGCCACGAGGCCAGCTGCATCAGCCGCGTCGTCAGGCGCATCGATTCGGTGGCATAGAGGAAAGACGCTTCGCGCGACAGGATACGGGCATCGCCACGACCGTCGCCATCGAGATAGCTGGCGACCTGTTCGATCAGCCCCATGCCTTCGCGATAGAGCATGTCAAAGCCACCCGAAGCCACAATGCGTGGTCCGATGGCGATTGCAGCGCGTGGATCCTTCATTTCGCTCAAGCCGTAACTCCTCTGCAGCCGATGCTAGGCGCATTATGGAGACCCGTCATCCCTAAGGCTGGATCAATCTAAAAAGAGCTTTAAGATCAGGGCCATACGATGACAAAACGCCCCCCAGAAAAGAAAAAAGAGCGGTAAGAACCGCTCTCGAAGTTAACAGGGAGGCGTCAAACAGAGGGAGAAACCACTCCGTAAAATCCAGAGGAATCTGAATAATGTCAGGTTACCGCGCAGGTATTAATTGCGGGTTAACAGGACTCGATTTCTTAACCTTGCCCTTTGTTGTTCCGTTGACCGCTTTTGCATACGCCCCGGGCGCTCCCCTGTTGGTTGCACCTAAAACTTGAACGCCGACTCTGCCGCCTTGCGGGTCGCGCCGCGCGCCTCGATAGCCAGTTTGAGGCGGGCAATCTCGCTTTCCAATATCCCGACCCGCTCAGTCAGTTCCTCGACCGACATGGTGTCGATCGGCATGCCGACTTCGTGGCCCTTGGGCTTTTTGATTTCTTCTTCAAACATTTTCAGCCTCCTGTGCCGGGATGAGGAGCCCCAGTGTAGCTCCAAAGCCTTGCGGCGCAAATCGGGTTGCGCCAGCATGGCGAAATGACCATCCCAACCGACATGACCGCCATCGCCATCGCACCCCCCGGTGGCCCGGAAGCCCTCCAGCCCACCCAATGGCCAACACCCACCTGCAATCCCGGCGACGTGCTGATCCGGATCGCCGCCGCTGGCGTCAACGGCCCCGATCTGGCCCAGCGTCGCGGCCACTACGATCCGCCGCCCGGCGCATCGCCCCTGCCAGGCCTTGAAGTTTCCGGCGAAATCGCCGCCATCGGCACGAGTGTATCGGGCTGGGCTGTCGGCGACCGCGTCATGGCGCTAGTCAATGGTGGTGGCTATGCCGACTACGTCGCCGTCCCCGCCGGTCAGGTCCTACCAATTCCCGCCGGATGGAGTTTTGCCGAAGCCGCGGCCCTGCCCGAAACCTGGTTCACCGTCACCCAGACCCTCGTCATGCGCGCTGGCTTAACGGCCGGCATGACTGTCCTCGTCCACGGCGCAGCCGGCGGCATTGGCGGCGCGGCCATCCAGATCGCCACCATCCTGGGCGCAAGCGTCATCGCCGTCGTGTCTTCGCCAGCAAAGGCCGACTATGCCCGCTCGCTCGGCGCAATCGCCACCATCGACTATACCAGCCAAGACATTGTCGCCCGCGTCATGGAGCTAACCGACAACAAGGGCGTCGACCGCGTGCTCGACATCATCGGCGGCAGCATGGCTGAAAAGAACGTCGCGGCCTCGGCGCGCGGCGGCCACATCGTGCAGGTCTCAACGCTCGACGGCGGCAGCGCCAATATTGCCCTGCGCACCATCATGGCCAAGCAACTGACCCTTTCCGGCTCAACCCTTCGGCCGCAAACACCCGCAACCAAAGCCGCCATCGCCAACCGCATTCGCACCGCCCTGCTGCCGGCTCTTGCCGCACCCGGCTTTACCAAACCGCGCATCACGACCTTTCCCATTGCCGAGGCGCAAGACGCGCATCGACTGATGGAAACACGCGCTCACATAGGTAAAATTGTCCTGATCACTCGGTTCGGCAGTGGGCAATAGCCCATATTGCCATTGCGGATCGGCCTGCAAAGCCATATATTGGGGGCTGTTCCCCCTCAGCATGAAGCAAAGAGGCGGAGCGGTCCGGAGGAAAACCGGCCGCGCCTGCAGGAGAGATTTATCATGACCCAGCCACTGTTGATGCCAAAGGCAACCGCTGTCTGGCTTGTCGACAACACTGCGCTGTCGTTCGAACAGATCGCCGCCTTCTGCACGCTGCACCCTCTCGAAGTCCAGGGCATTGCCGACGGTGACGTCGCTGGTGGCATCATGGGCGCCAACCCGATCCAGAACGGTCAGCTGACCCGCGAGGAAATCGAGAAGGCCGAGAAAGACCCAAATTATCGTCTCAAGCTCAGCGAGCCGAAGGTTCGTGTTGCCGCTGCCAAGCGTAAGGGCCCACGCTACACCCCGATCTCGCGCCGCAATGAGCGCCCGAACGCCATCAAGTGGCTGGTGCGCAATCATCCCGAGCTCAAGGACGCCCAGATCATGCGCCTGGTCGGCACCACCAAGTCGACCATCGAATCGGTGCGTGAATCGACCCACTGGAACGCTGCAAACCTTGCCGCGATGGACCCGGTGACGCTGGGCCTTTGCAGCCAGATCGACCTCGATCTGGAAGTGAAGCGCGCATCCAAGGGTTCTACGGGCCCTGATGAGGCCGAAGAAGGCACAACTCTGATGACCGCCGAAGAGGCTCTGGCCCGTTCCGGCCACCGCGGCCATGTCGAAGGGGAAGAAAATGAATTCGCCGCCAACGACCATCGCCCCGAGCACGCCCAGGACGATTTCGACGCCGACTCCGTGTTCTCCAAGCTCAAGTCGCTCAAGAGCGACACCGACAACTAGGCATCAGCCAGTTCGAACAAAGGCCACCCCACCGGGTGGCCTTTTTGTTTGCCCATGAACAACCCAAGGAGCGCGCCCCGAGCAGGTCGACAAACAAGAGAGTCTTTTGAGGTTGGAACTCACGCCATGTCTGCTAGCATCATTGAGGATACTCGGTGGAGTTACGAATGCGGGCGCTGCTTTTCGGACTTGCTTTGACACTATTGGCCGGGTGCGCCGGGCCGAACATCCACCTTCAGCGCATGCAGTTCTCTGGCGAGCAGATCGCGTTTCCCAATAACTATCAGGATGAAGCGGCCCGCGTGGTCAAAGAGAAGCGCGGAGACTTAAAGAGCTCGACGGTTTCATATCCCCTGCCAACCTTGGGGGCTTCAGCATTTAGTCCACGTCGTTGGTACGCCTGCATCAGGGGCCTGCCTGCGCCGCCGCCATCAACGCGCACGCCCAATCTGGAAGCCGCAGTGACAAATCTTGTGTCGCCACCGCAGGGGATTTTCGACACGATCCTCGTCTTCTCGGAGCACGGCGTGCGGGCCACCGTCAGAAGCGGCTACGACAGCCCCCTTTGCCGAGATGCCAAATTCGGGCCGATCACCGCCGAATTTCCCAACTCCCCCTTCTAGCGGCGCGAGCCAGCATTCGAGCAGTCAGCGCCGAAAACATCTGGTGGCGGATTCGCACCGACCGCCCAACGCTTCCCCGTTGACAACGTGGCCCGAAGCGTACCCACTAGTACGCACCCTGCCTCGGACGTTTCCATGCCCATCTTTGATCCCTATTTCGTCACCGTCGCCGTGGCGGCCGTTTTTATCGTCGGTCTGTCCAAGGCCGGCCTGCTGGGCAGCTTGGGCATGGTCGGCGTGCCGCTGCTGACGCTCGTCATGCCCGCACGCGAGGCTGCCGGGGTGATGCTGCCGGTGCTGCTGGCCATGGATGCCATCGCCATCTGGAACTACCGCAAGGAGTTCGATTGGCGGATTCTCAGGATCATGCTGCCGGGCGCAGCCGTCGGCACGTTGCTCGGCTGGGCGCTGTGGGCCTTTGTGTCCGATTCTGCGGTGCTGCTGTTTGTCGGCGTGGTGACGCTGCTGTTCATTCTCGACGCCATTCTGCCGCTGCGCAAAAAGCTCGAAGGCCTGCCGCCGTCAAAACCCTGGGGCACGTTCTGGGGCGGCTTTGCCGGCTTTACCAGTTTCATCAGCCACACCGGTGGCCCGCCATTCCAGATCTACGTGCTGCCCCAGCGCCTGTCGCCCGCCATCTATGCCGGCACGACGGCGATCTTTTTCGCTATCGTCAACACCGCCAAGCTGATCCCCTATTTCTTCCTCGGCCAGCTCAACACGCACAATCTCACCCTGTCGGCCACGCTGATCCCGGTCGGCATTGGCGGCGTGCTGATCGGCGTCTGGCTGGTTCGCCGTATCTCCATGAAATGGTTCTACCGCATCGCCTATTGGCTGGTGTTCCTGCTGGCGCTCAAACTGGTCTGGGACGGTGCCCGCGGCGTCTTCTGGGGCCTCTAGCCGCTCTCATTCAAAAGCCATGAAGAATCCAACAAAAAAGGGCCGCAGCATCCGCTGTGACCCTTCGCATCCCCACCTGGGATAATCCTTGAGCTTTATTGAGTCGTCATACTGAACTTGCTCAGTTCGTCCTTCACTTCGAGCTTCTTGCGCTTGAGCGCGGCGATCGTCAAATCGTCAAACCGGGAACTTTGCATCTCGGTCTGGATCTGCCGATCCAACTCTTGATGGCGCCGTTCGAGCGCCGCGATATGCCCTTCAGTCGTCATAACAACTCCTTGAAAGCCTATTTGGACGAATCGATCGTCACAAATAATTCATGCTTTGTCGACGCCCTTTCCGGGCCCTCTGGAAATCGGGTGCAAAACTTATCGCGATCGGTTAACCAAGGGTGACGGTTGAGGCGTCAGGAGTGCGCTGGAATCTATGCTTTCGCTCACCAAAGAACAGGAAGCCGGCTTCGGGCTGGAGTTGGCCACCAAACGCCAAGAACACAGCGATCTCAACGCGGCCATCGATACGCTGACGGCGTCTCATGTCGCCGATCGCATGCTGATTCAGCGACTCAAGAAACGCAAGCTGGCGCTCAAGGATCGCATCGTCCAACTTGAGAACATTTTGCTCCCCGACATCATCGCCTGAGGGCCTCCGCAGCCTTGAGTTGTGGCGAAATCTGGGCTAAATGCGCGCTTTGTGGAGCTTGAGGGAACCGGCTCTATGCTGACCAAACCACCAGTCGCCATCGTCATGGGCAGCCAGTCCGATTGGCCCACCATGCGCCTCGCCGCCGAAACGCTCGAGGCTCTTGAGGTCGAATACGAGGCGATGATCGTCTCGGCGCACCGCACCCCCCAACGCATGGTCGAGTTTGCCACCACGGCCAAAACCGAAGGCTACAAGGTCATCATCGCCGGTGCCGGCGGCGCAGCTCACCTGCCGGGCATGATCGCCGCAATGACGCCGCTGCCGGTGTTTGGCGTGCCGGTCCGCTCCAAGGCGCTCAATGGGCAGGATAGCCTGCTCTCCATCGTCCAGATGCCGGGCGGCATCCCCGTCGGCACCCTGGCCATTGGCGAACCCGGCGCCATCAACGCGGCGCTGATCGCAGCCGCCGTGCTGGCCCTCAATGACGACGAACTGGCCGACCGGCTGGATGCCCATCGGGCCCGCCAGACGGCCTCCGTCCCGCTTTTCCCCACAGATACCGAGTAAGTCTTGGCGCACGATAATTCTCCGCTGCCTGCCGGCAGCACGATTGGCATTTTGGGTGGCGGACAGCTCGGCCGCATGCTGGCGCTTGCTGCCAGCAAGCTCGGGTTCCGCAGCCACATCTATTGCCCGGATGCGAACAGCCCGGCCTTCGACGTCACCCCGTTCAAGACCGTCGCCGCCTATGACGATGAAGCGGCCCTCGCCGCCTTCGCCGACGCCGTCGATGTCATCACATACGAGTTCGAGAACGTTCCCGCCGCGACCGCCGAATTTCTCGCCGCCCGCAAGCCACTGCGCCCCGGCGCCAATGCATTGGCCGTGTCACAGGACCGGCTGGCCGAAAAGAACTTCCTCACCAGCAAGAACATCCCCGTCGCGCCCCACAGGGCCGTCGAGACGCTGGCAGACCTCGAAGCTGCCATCGACGCTCTCGGCCTGCCTGCAGTGCTCAAAACCACGCGGCTCGGCTATGACGGCAAGGGCCAGCGCGTTATCCGCGAACGCGCTGAAGCCGCCGCAGCTTTTGCAGCGCTTGAGCCCAAGCCGCTTGTGCTCGAAGCCTTCGTGCCGTTCGGAAAAGAAATCTCGGTCGTCGTGGCGCGTAACACCAGTGGCGAAGTCCGCGCCTACGATGCCGCCGAGAATGTGCATCGCCACCACATCCTTTTCACCAGTACCGTCCCGGCCGACATTCCACCGGGCGTTGAAAAGCACGCAGCCATGCTGGCCAAGGTTATCGTCGTGGCGCTGGACTATGTCGGCGTGCTCGGCGTCGAGTTCTTCGTCATCCCCGGCGACAAGCCGACGCTGATGGTCAACGAAATCGCGCCCCGCGTGCACAATTCGGGCCACTGGACCGAGGCCGTCTGCCTCACCGACCAGTTCGAACAACATATCCGCGCCGTCGTCGGCTGGCCGCTGGGCGACCCGGCTCGCATGGCCGACGTGGTCATGGAAAATCTGGTCGGCGACGAAGTGCTGACCGTTCCCGGCGGACTCGACGGCAACACCCAGCCCCACCTCTACGGCAAAACCGAGATCCGCCCCGGCCGCAAGATGGGCCATGTGAACAGGATTACACGGCGGGTGTAGCGCCCTCTTCACCTCTCCCTCTGGGGGAGAGGTGAAGGGTTACCGCCTCAACCACCCCTGCATCGCCGCCACAACCGCCTTGGGGTTCTCCATGGTCGGCAAATGCGCACTATCGGCGAACCGCACCAGCTCCGCACCCTCGATCCCCGCTGCAAGCTCCTCCGCCAGCTCCAGCGGCGTCATCTTGTCCACCTCACCGACTCCCACCAGCGTCGGCACCTTGATGCTGGCCAACAGAGGCCGAGAATCGGCGCGGTTCATGATGGCGACCTGCTGGTTGAGATAGGCCACCTGCCCCACTCGCTCGCTCATTGCCTGCACCTCGCGGCCAATCTCGGTCCCCATATGTTGGGGCGCGATCAGGTTCATCAGCAGGCCACGAGACATCCCGACAAACTTGCCCTGCCCCACCATTTCAATGCCCTTCCGCCGTGTGGCGCGGCGCGCATCGTCGTCCGGTCGGGCCGAGGTATCGAGCAGCGCCAGATGGGTCACCCGCTCGGGCGCCTGCCGCATGATCTCGAGCGCCACATAGCCGCCCATGGACAGCCCAGCCAGGGCGAATCGGGGCGGAGCAGCCGCTAGCGTGCGCGCCGCCATTGCCGCCATCGTGTCATCCTGCGTCAGATCGGCGACGCTCGATTGGGCGTCCAACCCGCTGATCACGTCCCGCCACAGGCGCTCGTCGCAGATCAAACCTGGCAATAATACCAACGCGCTTGTCATTTTCGTCTCCGGTCGGCAAAATCGTCTGGCTCGACTGTTCAGTCTTGCGTGCGGTGCAGCAACCCCAAGAGAGTCGGATTCCTTGGTTTTTCTTACCGTCGCAGTGGACAAGCCCAGATAGCTGGGCTATAGAGCGGCCCACGGTGACTAGCCCTGCTGGTCGGCGACGGAGTTATTTGGCTCGGTCGCTATCATCCAAACCCACATGTCTAAGCTTCGAAAGGGCGGTTGACCTTTGCAAGTAGTCGTTCGCGATAATAACGTTGATCAGGCGCTGCGCGCGCTTAAGAAGAAGTTGCAGCGCGAAGGCGTCTTCCGCGAGATGAAGCTGCGCAACTACTATGAGAAGCCCTCTGAGAAGAAGGCTCGCCAGAAGGCCGAGGCTATCCGCCGCGCCCGCAAGCTGGCTCGCAAGCGCGCACAGCGCGAAGGCGGTCTGCCAGCGCCAACCACCACGCGTCCAGGCCAGCCCGGCCGTCCGGCCGCTGCAGCATCGGCAACGCCACGCACGTAAGTGTCGCGCCGAGCAAGAATTTGAAAACGCCGTCCTTCGGGACGGCGTTTTTGTTTGTCAGGTCTGGGGTGGTGTCGTGTTGTGCGCCCGCATTGTGATGCGGCGCAGCAACGCGACAATCACCGTCAGCGCCGCCATGATGGGCATCAGTGTCGTCAGGGCCGTTGTGGCGTCCGCAAAGGCGAGGCTGGCGATCGTCGAGCCAAGAAAGCCCCCGCCCACCTGAAAGACGCCCGTAAGGGCCCCGGCAGCGCCCGCTATCGCCCCGAAGCCAGCCATGGCGCCCGAGGTGGCGCTAGGCCCGATAAAAGCCAGCGCCAGCATCCACAGCCCCACCGGCAGCATGGCCGCCATCACCGAGCCCGGAAAGATTCGTAGGCCCAGGGCAAAACCGATGCCGGCCAGCGCGATCATCACCAGCCCGACGCGCACCATGCCGACCCCGGTCAATCTGCGCGACAGTCTCCCAGCCACGATATTGCCGGCGATAAACGACGCCGTCTGGATCAGCATGGCCATGGCATATTGAAAGGGACTGAGCCCCAGCCCGTCAATCATGACAAAGGGCAACAAGGCCGAAAATCCATAAAAGCCGCCAAAGGCCAGCCCCAGCACCAACGCGGGCAGGAGAAACGCGGGCGATGACAGCAGCGTGCCGTAATTCCGCATGATGCCAATTGGCCGGAACGGGACCCGCCGCTCCGGCGGATGCGTCTCGCGTGCCGCCAGTCCGATCAGAGCCACTAGCGCCAGCCCATAGGCGGCCATCACCAGAAACAGCAAATGCCAGTTTCCGCCCAGCAGAATCAGGCTGCCCAGTGTCGGCGCAACAGCAGGCGCCACGGTGAGGATCAAATTGATCAGCGTCAGGATGCGGATCGATTCGCCGCCGACAAACTGGTCGCGCACCATGGCTCGCGATAGCGCCACGCCGACCGAAACACCAACGCCCTGCAACACGCGGCCCGCCAGCAGCCATTCCATGCTCGGCGCAAAGGCGGCGACCAGACTGCCCATCACATAGAGCAGGAAAAACAGCACCGTGACGCGCCGCCGCCCCAGACTGTCCGACAGCGGGCCGCAGACCAGTTGCGCCAGCGCGAAGGCGCCGAAATAGACCGCCAGCGACAGCTTACCCATCGCCTCGGTACTGCCTAGGTCGGCGACAATGGTGGGCAGCGCCGGACCATAAAGCGTGATCGACAATGGCCCAGCCGCCACCATCAAACCGCCCACCCAGGCGGTGCGGCGGGCGGACATTGGCGTAGCGGCAACAGAACTGGTCATGGTCTCAGGCAGATCAGAGAAACGTCAGGCCGCATAGGCCAGCCTGACAGATTGGAAGGTCAAGCCCTAAGGGGTCGCAACCGCACGCTCGAAGAACGGCTCGGCCTGGCGCCAGATGCCGCGCGCCCACAGGTCGCCATGGTTGCCACCGGGCACGATCCACAGCTCATCCTTGTTGGGCACCAGCTGGTACAGCCGCTCGCCATTGGTCACCTCGATCACCGTATCAGCCGTGCCATGCGCAATCAGCACCGGCTCTGCGACATCAAGGATCCATTGATTGACGGGGAACTGGTCCTGCATGACCAGCGCGACCGGCAGATAGGGATAGCGCTCGCCGGCCACCGTCACTGCCGAAAGGAACGGCGTTTCGAGCAGGAGCGCCTTGGCGTCGCGCACGCTGGCCACATAGGTCGACGGCCCCGAGCCAATGGAACGGCCCCAGATCACCAGCGGAAAGCCCTTTTGCGCCGCCCAGTCAAACACGGCGACCGCATCGTCCAGAATGCCCTGCTGGCTGATGCTGCCGGGTGACGCGGGGAAACCGCGATAATCGAACGCGACAAAGCCAAAGCCATCGGCCACAAACTGCTGGTAGCGCTCGTGCTCGGCGCTGAAGCTGCCCGAATTGCCCTTGTAATAGACGATGATCGGCTTGCCCGGCGCTGGTGCCTGATACCAGCCATTGACGACGCTACCATCGACCGGAATGGCGACGTTCTCGGCGCCGCTCAGCGTCGTTTCGGCCAACGTCGTTATCGGCCCCTGCGGATCATACTGCAGCGCCCGCTGGTTGAAATACATGTAGCCAACCGCCGCCGCATAGGCGAGCACGATCAGGACAACGAGACCGATGACAAGACGGCTCAACAGCTTCACGACGCAGACCCCAGACTAGATTCGACGGCAGACTACACCAGTCCGCGCCGCCGGGCACCCTCACCCCGCCGTTCGCGAGAGAGGGTGGCCTGGCAACGAAGGCCTAGAGCTCGTCGATCGTCTGCGCCAGAGCGCGCTCGAACACTTCGTCCGGCTGCGCGCCCGAAAGCGCATATTTCTCGCCGAAGACAAAGAACGGCACGCCGCGAATACCCTGTGCCGCCGCGTCCGTCGCCAGCTGCTCGGTGATCGCCAGCTCGTTCTCGTCATTCATCGCATCAAGCGCATCGCCACGATCAAAGCCGAACTCGACCGCGATATCGGCGAGCACATTATCGTCGTTGACCTGACGATGTTCGAGGAAATAGGCGTTGGCAATGGCATTGGCCAATTCGTGCTGGTTGCCGAGCGGCTTGGCCAGACGGGTGATGGTGTGGACCTTCTTGGTCGGAAACATGCGTGGCTGCTTGCTCAGATCAAGGTCAATGCCGGCCTTTTTGGCTTCGCTCTCGACGCGCTCCCACATTTCCTTGGGCTCTTTGCCGTATTTTTCGCGCAGCATATCGGCCACCACGACACCCTCTTCAGGCGTGTTGGGATCAAGATAGAAGGGGTGGTTTTCAACGACGACGTCGACATCGTCGGGCAGCGCCGCAATGGCTTTGTCGAGCCGTGCCGAGCCGACGAGACACCAGGGGCAGACCACGTCGGTGAACACGTCGATCTTAAGCAGTTTGGTCATGGCAAAAATCCTCTTTGCCCATGACATGGCGCGGAATGACCCGCTTCGCAAGAACGTACGTGAAGGTAACCTAGACGGCAGCGTGGCTGTTAGTGACTGCAAAAGGCGGTGCCCAACCAGCGGCAAAGCTCAGTCCGACAAAGGCCGAAAAGCCCATCCAGGCAAGGCCCGGCGCCATCACCAGCGCGGCCTTTGGCTCAACGGCGGCAACCCTCACCATGGTGCCCAGAGCCACCACTAGCATCGCAAAGGCGATGATGCACAGCATCAGGGAATCGAGTGGGGCAACAACAAAGGGGAAGGCAATCGTCGCGGCCATCAAGCCGACAATCCACCAGCCGGCGCGCTTGCCCTCCGCACCGTGATTGACCACCATCCAGCGGGCAATACCCAGCAGGGGCAGACTGCCCAGATGCAACGCACCGCCCACCCAGCCGGGCAGGCCGAATGGCGCAAAGAACAGCGGCAGATAGTGATTGAGTTCGCCGATACCATTGGCGATGACAAAAACGGCAAGAGGCAGTGTAGCACTGAGCACCAGGCCCAGCATATTGTGCCGGTCTGCATCAAGTGCTGTATGGAATGCCCTAGAAACTGTCATGCTGGTGGCCATCATCGGCTCCCGCCCTTGCCATTGCCTGCCAGAGAAATGGTCGAGACAGCAAAAGGGTTCCGTTTACGTCAACCACGCCCAAGCTGGCGACAGCTCCGCGCATGCTTTAGAAGCGAGCAAAATCGACGGAGCGCCCCATGACCGACATCACCAATCGCCTCGAAGCGCTCGAAACGCGGATCGCCTATCAGGACCAGACCATCGAGGAACTGAACGCCACCATCACCGCCCAGTGGCGCCAGATCGACCTGCTGACGCGCAAGCTCGATCAGATGGAACAACAGGTGCGCTCCGGCGTACATATCGCCGATCCAAGCAGCGAGCCGCCACCGCCGCATTATTGAGGGATCTCAGCCTAAACCCCAGCACCACGCCGGATCGCAGCCACCAGCCGATCCCGCCCCATCACCCGCAATTTCTGCACCCGTCCATCCCGACAGCGCAGCGTCACGCCCCACGGGATAAAGCCGAGGATATTGAACGCCTCGACCGACGCCACATCCGCCAAAGCCACATCGCTTGGCCGATTATCGAGATTGAACCCATCCGGCCGTAACAGCAGCCGCTGAGTGGTCAACACCACCCTGCCCTTGGCGAACCCAACCCCCTTGCCGATATCGCCAAGCGTATCGAGCACCACCGTCTCGCCGGGCTCCAGCGTCACATCAGCCATGTTCAACTCCCAGACATAAAAAAGGCCCGCCGAAGCGGGCCTTTTCAATTCTTAGTGGCCGAGAGCCTTGACGATGTCTTCCGTCATTTTCTTGGCGTCGCCGAACAGCATCATGGTGTTGTCGCGGAAGAACAGCTCGTTCTGGACGCCCGCATAACCAGCCGCCATGCCGCGCTTGATGAACAGCACGGTGCCGGCGTCTTCGACGTTGAGAACCGGCATGCCATAGATTGGCGATGTCTTGTCGGTCTTGGCCGAAGGGTTGGTCACGTCGTTGGCGCCGATAACGAACGCCACGTCGGACTGGGCAAACTCGGAGTTGATGTCTTCGAGTTCAAACACTTCGTCATAAGGCACGTTGGCTTCCGCCAGCAGCACGTTCATGTGGCCAGGCATACGACCGGCAACGGGATGGATCGCGTACTTGACGGTAACGCCTTCCTTCTTGAGCAAGTCGGCCATTTCGCGCAGCGCGTGCTGAGCCTGGGCAACGGCCATGCCGTAACCGGGGACGATGATCACCTTGCCGGCGTTCTTCATCAGGAAGGCAGCGTCGTCTGCCGCGCCCTGCTTGACCGGACGGGTCTCTTCTTCAGCCGAACCGGCAGCGCCTGTATCGGCACCAAAGCCACCCAGGATCACCGAGATGAAGCTGCGGTTCATGGCCTTGCACATGATGTAGGAGAGGATCGCACCCGACGAACCCACCAGCGCACCGGTGATGATCAGCGCGGTATTGCCCAGCGTAAAGCCGATGCCTGCCGCAGCCCAACCCGAATAGGAGTTGAGCATCGAGACGACGACGGGCATGTCGGCGCCACCGATCGGGATGATCATCAGGCCGCCCAGCACGAGCGCCAGCACGGTAATGACCCAGAACAGCATCGGATCGCCCGACTGTGCGAACACCACAACCAGACCAACGATCACGGCAGCCAGCACGATGTGGATGGCGTGACGCGCCGGCAGCATGATCGGCTTGCCGCCCATATTGCCGTTGAGCTTGAGGAAGGCGATGACCGAACCGGTGAAGGTAAAGGCACCGATGGCAGTACCGATCGACATTTCGACCAGCGCCTGCACGTGAATGTGGTCAACCAGACCCTGCGCATTCACTTCGGCAATGCCGAAAGCGATTGGTGCATAGAGTGCGGCAGCAGCCACGAACACGGCAGCCAGACCAACCAGCGAGTGGAAAGCGGCAACCAGCTGCGGCATGTCGGTCATCTTGACCGTGCGGGCCATATAGGCGCCGATACCACCACCGATGGCGATGCCGCCGATGATCAGCGCCCAGCTTTCCCAATCGGACGGCGCAGCAACGAGCAGCGTGGTGACGATGGCAATGCCCATGCCGACCATGCCGAACGTGTTTCCGCGACGCGACGTCTTGGGGCTGGAAAGCCCATGCAGCGCCAGGATGAACAGGGCGCCCGCGACCAGATAAAGAAGGGCAGAGATATCCCCAGAGATCATCTAATCAACCCTTCTTCTTGTACATTGCCAGCATGCGCTGGGTGACGAGGAACCCGCCGAAAATATTGACGCTGGCAAAGACCAGGGCGATGAAGCCGAAGATCTTGGATTCCCAGCTGCCGCCATGCACCAGGCTCACGCCAACGGCGAGCAGTGCGCCCACCACGATCACCGAGGAGATCGCGTTGGTCACGCTCATCAGTGGGGTATGGAGCGCCGGGGTCACCGACCACACCACGAAATAGCCCACGAAAATCGCCAGCACGAAAATGGCGAGACGGAAGGTGAAGGGGTCGATGACCCCACCTGTTGCGGAATGCACCGCGGCCGCGATCACATCGGCGGTCTGTTCTGCCGTCGCTTCCATTTAGTTGGCTCCCTTGGGTGCAGCAGGCTTCTTGGCTGCGGGCTTCTTGACAGCAGCCGGCTTGGCAGCAGCATCTGGCTTCGCGGTGGCTGGCTTTTCAGCCGCTGGCTTGGCGGCCGCAGGTTTCCGGGCAGCAGGCTTTTTGGCGGCGGCCGGAACGGCTGCAGCGGCGTCGATCACGGCGCTGGCCTTCTTGGTGGCAGCAGTCTGGGTAGGCGTTGCCGGGGCTTCGGCAGCGGCTGGAATGGATTGCTCCACACCGGGCTCGGCCTTTTTCGGCGTATCGGCCATTGCGGCCACGACAGCCTTTGGGGCGGCCGGCTTTTTGGTTGGTGCAGCTTTGGCGGCACCGGTCTTGACTGGAGCGGCCTTGGCTTCAACCGTCGCGGCTGGTGCCTTTGGCGCGTCCTTGGCAACAGCAGCTGGCTTGGCTTCAACAGCAGGCGCTGCAGCAGCGGCCGTCACAAAGCTTGGGTGCACGACAGCGCCATCGCGCGTCAGCACCGTTGCCTTGACCAGTTCGTCGTCCCAATTGATCGCCAGAACCTTGGCCTTGGCATCGATCAGCGTGGTGACAAACGCGAGCAGGTTGCGCGCATAGAGCTGGCTGGCGGTGGTCGGAATGCGACCCTGCACATTGGTGTAGCCGACGATCTTGACGCCCTTGTGCTCGACAATCTTGCCAGGCACGGTCAGCTCGACGTTGCCGCCGCGCTCAGCCGCCAGATCGACGATCACCGAACCCGGCGCCATCGATTCGACCATCGCCTTGGTTATCAGCCGTGGCGCAGGGCGCCCGGGGATCAGAGCGGTGGTGATGACGATGTCCTGCTTGGCGATGTGGGCAGCGGTCAACTCGGCCTGCTTGGCCTGGTATTCCGCCGACATCTGCTTGGCGTAACCGCCAGCCGTTTCGGCTTGCTTGAACTCTTCGTCTTCGACGGCGACGAACTTGCCGCCCAGCGATTCAACCTGTTCCTTGGCTGCCGGACGAACGTCCGTTGCCGAAACCACGGCGCCGAGGCGCTTGGCGGTCGCAATGGCCTGAAGGCCAGCAACACCTGCGCCCATGACGAAGGCCTTGGCCGGACGCACGGTACCGGCTGCCGTCATCATCATTGGGAACGCGCGGTCAAATTCGGCTGCTGCCTCAATGACGCCTTGATAACCGGCAAGGTTTGCCTGCGACGACAAAATATCCATCACCTGCGCACGGGTAATGCGCGGCATGAACTCCATCGACACGGCAGTCACACCGGCCTTGGCCAGTGCGGCGACGTCCTTGTCATTGCCGTAGGGGTCAAGCGCACCGATCACCAGCGCGCCCTTGGCGACGCCGCTGAGCGAAGCCGCAGTCGGGCGACGCACGGTGAGCACGATTTCGGCAGCCTTTAGGGCTGCGTCGGCGCTGGCGGCAATGGTCGCGCCAGCGGCTTCATATTCTTTGTCGAGGATGCGCGAGCCAAGCCCGGCCCCTTTTTCCACGCTGACGCTGGCGCCCAGCGCAATAAGCTTGCCGACCGTTTCGGGAGTCGCCGCAACGCGGTTTTCTCCCTCGAAACGCTCGCGAATAACTGCGATCTTCATGCCAATTTCTCCTCGCGCGTCAGGCGAGCCAAGTTGGCCTGCGTCCGCGGCTCATTAAGTCCCGGCACGAGTGCCGGGCATGATCTGTTTGACGTGCGTTACTTGCGCGACATGACCGCCATGACGACAGGCACGATCACCGATGCGAAAATCAGCACGAAACCAACGCCTGCCTGATCGGCGATGATTGCGAAATACAGCCCCACCAGCAGGATAGCCATGCAGACGATCCCGTACTTCACGCCAGCCAGGAAGCCGTTATAGGTGGCTTCGTGTTGTGCGTAGTCCATCGGGGATTCAACCTGCAATTCGGAGTGGTGCTCGGGGCGGTGTTTAGTGGCCATGTCGTCCTCTTTAGTCCAGTCGTCCAAAAGTCTATCAGCCGAAAGTCGGCCAGTCGGATTGTTTCGCTTTCCAAGCAGAAAAGCTTAAGGCGAAGTCGCTTCCAGTTCGTCGATCAGTCCTTCGATCATGGACAGACCCAACGACCAGAATTGGGGATCCTTGGCGTCCAGCCCGAACGGCGCCAACAGTTCGGAATGGTGCTTGCTTCCGCCGGCCTTGAGCAGCTCGAAATAGCGCTCCGCAAAGCCGTCACTTGATTTCTCATACTGTGCGTAGAGCGAGTTCACAAGGCAGTCCCCGAACGCATAGGCATAGACGTAGAACGGGGAATGGATGAAGTGCGGAATGTAGGCCCAGAAGATGTCGTAGCCTTCATTGGCAACAATGGCATCGCCCAGTGATTCTTTCTGCACATCGAGCCAGATCTGGTTGATCTCTTCGGTGCGCAATTCGCCCTGACGGCGGGCGGTATGGACGCGCCGCTCGAAGGTGTAGAACGCAATCTGGCGCACCACGGTGTTGAGCATGTCTTCCACCTTCGATGACAGCAGCGCGAAGCGCTGCTTGGGATCGGTGGTGTTGTTGAGCAAATGCCGGAAGGTCAGCATCTCGCCAAACACCGACGCGGTTTCGGCCAGCGTCAAAGGCGTGTTGGCCAGAATCGGTCCCTGTGCCGCCGCCAGCCGCTGATGCACGCCGTGACCCAATTCATGGGCCAGCGTCATGATATCGCGCGACCGACCGAGATAGTTCAGCATCAGGTAGGGATGGGCGCTCGGCACGGTCGGATGCGCGAAGGCACCCGACAGCTTGCCATTGCCGGTCGGCGCATCGATCCAGCCCGAATTAAAGAACGGCGCAGCCACCTCGGCGAGCTCTGGCGAGAACTTGCCATAGGCTTCCATCACGGTCGAAATGGCGCTGTCCCAGTCCCAGACGCGCTCATCGCTGGTCGGCAACGGCGCATTGCGATCCCAGGCGTTCAGCTTGTCCTTGCCGAACCACTTGGCCTTCATCTTGTAGTAGCGATGGCTGAGGCGCGGATAGGCGTCCTCGACGGCCTTCTGCAGCGCATCGACCACTTCGCGCTCGACCGAATTGGCCATGTGACGGCTATCGGCAATGTCCTCGTAGCCGCGCCAACGGTCCGAGATTTCCTTGTCCTTGGCCAGCACATTGGTGATGTGTGTGAACAGGCGACTATTGGCGGCCAGCGTCTTGCCCAATGCCTTGAAGGCGGCTTCGCGCTTGGTCTCGTCCTTTTCGCTCAGCAGGTGGAGCGTTGACTCCATGTTGAGCGTCTCGCCATCGACCTCAAATTCCAGGCTCGATAGCGTCTCGTCAAACAGTCGGTTCCACGCCGAGAACGCCGTGGTGGACTTGTCGTGGAACAGCTCCTCGAGCTTGTCGTCGAGCTGATAGGGCTTGGCCTTGCGCAGCTCGTCAAACCAGGTGCGGTAGCGCGCCAGCTCGGCATCCTTGGCAAACGCCGCCTCAAGATCGGCGTCATCGACGCGGTTCAGTTCGAGTTCAAAAAACAGCACCTTGGTGGCGAGATTGGTGATCGCCTCATTGGTATCGCCCATGAACTTGGCGCGGTCCGGATCAGTGGCCTTCTGCGCATATTGCAGAAACGCGAACGAGCCGAGACGGCCAGTCAGGTCGCCCAGCTTTTCACTGTCCTTGATCGCCGCTAGCAGCTTGCCGGACTTGGTCAGCTCGATCAGCTTGCCCTTATAGGTCGCCTCGAAGGTGACCGCGTCCGCCTTGGCCTTTTCGAGGTCGGCCTTGAATTCCGCGCTGTCGCCGCTCGTGTAGAGGTCGGTCAGGTCCCATACCGGCAGATTGCCGAACTGGTTGTGGCCTTTCTGGGCGGTGGCGGTCATGGCGTGGCTCTCCGGCTGGTCAGAATTTGCGCGGACCTTAGCGAGCGGGCGGGATGATGGGAAGGGCGCAAGCTGCCACGCCCGTCAACCCGCCCTGTGGCACTATGGCGCGAGGCCAACCGCCGCCGCCGAAGGCACCACCGTCGCCGGATCGCCATCCACCGCCAGTTCGATCTCGGGCACCAGCCGGTCGAGCAGATAGTCAAGGCTGAGCGGCGAGGAGTAAGAGAAGGCTCCCGCCAGCATCCGGTCCGCCAGAATTTCGCGACCTTCCAGATGCGCCTTGAGGCGCGAGCGCATGGTGAGCGCTGCAATACCGTCTGGCAGGTCATCGCCCATCATCCAGACCAACAGGTCCGTATCGATCAGCGACAGGTCTTCCAGCGAGAACTCGGTGAAAAAGCCATATTTGGATTCCGCCTCGTCAATCCCGGCCGGGGTCACAAAGCCAAGCTGGTTGAGCGTCATGACGCGGATATCGTCCGAGCGGAACGCGCCGGGATTGACGTCGGCAAAGGCCACCGCTGCGGTCATGCCCTTCCATTCAGGATGAGCCGCCGCGATATCGGCGATGCGCTGATTGATACCATCAACCAGCACCTTGGCTTCGGCGCTCTTGCCGAGCACCCGGCCGATCGTGTCGGTCTGCACATACCAGGGCGTACCATAGTCGCCATACTGCTCCTGCGGCGCCACGACCGGCGCGATCCGGGAGAGCTCGGCATATTGCGCGGCGGTAATGCCGGAGGACACTGCCTCGATCACATCGGGCTCCAGCGCCGCGATCTGCTCATAGGTGAAGTCTTCCGGAATCAGCGTGATGCTCGCATCGCCCAGCGCGTCCTGCGCCCAGGGCCACGATCCGTTCGGATACCCACCATACCATTCGCGCACGGCGACCGGCGCCACGCCCATCGCCAGATAATGGTCGATACTGGAATAGCCCAGGCTCACCACGCGCTCCGGCTGAGCCTCAAGCGTCGTCGTGCCGAACTTGTGCTCGAACACCTGCGGAAACTCCTGGGCAACGACGGGTGTCGCCAGCAGTGCCAAGGCGAAAAGGATGGTTTTGGGCAGGCGCACGACAGTCTCCGTCAACAGCACCACCACCAAATGGCGGCATTGCCTGAGCCTGTAATTAATATGACTTCTACAGTCAAATTAATGCGCACTGCTAAAACGCGGCGATAAAATTCCTATGATTAATCGCCCCTTAACACCCTCGCCCCATCCTCTTCCCAAAACGGCACACGATTCGATGCCGTAACCAAGAAGACTGGAGTTTGGATGACGCGCGTTCTGGTAGTCGATGATGATCCGGTTCAACTGCGCCTGACGGCAGAAGTCGCCAATCGCGCTGGTTTCAAGCCGCTCACCGCCACCAGCGGCGAGCAGGCGCTGACCATTCTGCGCGATGATCGCAATATCGGCGCGATGATTCTCGATCTCGTCATGCCCGACCTCGACGGTATGGGCGTGATGGACGCGATGCGCCGCGAAGGCCTGACCACGCCCGTCATCATCCAGACTGCCAACGCCTCGCTTGAAACCGTGATTTCGGCCATGCGCAATGGCGCTGCCGACTATTTCGTCAAACCAGTCGCGCCCGAACGCCTCGTTGTCTCGCTGCGCAATGCCATGAAGCTCGATGCGCTCGAAGCCGCCATCCGCTCCGAACGCGCCCGCAAGAGCGGCACATTCTCGGCCTCCGACATGATCGCCCGCGCGCCCAGCATGGAGCGTGTCTTGACGCTCTGCGCCAAGGCCGGAAAATCCACCATTCCGGTGCTGATCGAAGGCGAAACCGGCGTCGGCAAAGAGCTGATCGCCCGCATCATTCAGGGTTCCAGCGACCGCGCCGGCAAGCCCTTCATCACCGTCAACTGCGGCGCCATTCCACCCAATCTGGTGGAGTCGGTTTTGTTCGGCCACAAGAAGGGCGCCTTTACCGGTGCCGTGGCCGATCAGGTCGGTAAATTCGCCGAAGCCCATAACGGCACGCTATTCCTCGACGAAGTTGGCGAACTGCCACTCGACACGCAGGTCAAACTGCTCCGCGCTTTGCAGGACGGCGAGATCGAGCCGGTCGGCGCCACCCGCTCAGAGCGCGTCAACGTCCGGGTCATCTCGGCCACCAACCGCCGCCTGCTCAACCTCGCCAAATCCGGCGAGTTCCGCGAAGACCTCTATTACCGCCTCAATGTCTTCCCCATCTATGTGCCGCCACTGCGCGAGCGCATGGAAGACATTCAGGACTTGGTGTCGATGTTCACCTCGCGCTTTGCCGCCGAAGCCGGCAAGCGCATCCTGGGCATTTCACCGTCGGCGCTCAGCCTTCTCATGGCCTATGACTGGCCGGGCAACGTCCGCCAACTCGAAAACGCGGTCTATCGCGCTATCGTCCTCACCGACGAAGCCTTCCTCCAAAGCGTTGATTTCCCGCAGATCGTCGCCCAGTCTTCAGGCCGCGACATCGCCGTCAAAGCCATTGCCGCCGTTCCTGTTCCCGATGGCCCGATCCACATCGACACCGCCCCTGCCCGCCAGCGCGCCGTGATCGAAATGCCGTCGGTGCCAGATCGTTTCCTCGATCCAACCGGGGAAATCGCCGCCCTTGCCGAAATCGAGCGCGCCGCAATCGTCTTTGCCATCGCCCATCATGGCGGTCGCATGTCACGCGTGGCCCGCGCCCTCAAGATCGGTCGCTCGACGCTCTATCGCAAACTCCACGAATACGGCCTGGCCGAAGAATTGATCAACGACGCGGCGTAACCACACGCCGCGCCGTGGCCAAAACGTTGCACCAGCACCACAATTCATGCTCACAAAATTGCGAGCAATTGCTCCTGTTAAGGTTTGCAGAGTATTGATTTTCATCGCCTGATCTTTGGACTCAGCAAGCAACGGGTCAGTTGATCGGCGAAAATCCTTTGCCGTGCATGGAGCACAAATGAATAAGATTGCGGTCTGTCTGGTTGTCGCCCTCGCTGGCGCTGGTGGCGTGTTTCCCGTCTATGCCCAGGAAGTGGCCGGCCTTGCCGCCAGCCCGGTCATTATCGCTCCACCGCAATCCGAACTGGCCCAGACCATCAAGACCGGCCTGTCGGCGACCTATTACGGTTCGGCCAAGCAGACGGTCGCCTATAACGAAGCCCAGAAGCTCTATTTCTTCTATGGCGGCCGCCATTTTGAGCCGATCTGGCTCGATCAGGCCGCCAATGGCGACGTGACCTTTTCCGCCCCTGCCCAGAAAATCCTCAAGCTGTTTGAATCCGCGGCCGACGAAGGCCTGCGCCCTGAGGATTATCTGACCGCTAACCTCAATACCGCTGGCGCCAAGGGCGAACCGCTCAAGATGGCCGCGCTCGAAACCGCGTTTTCGGCTGCCGCCCTGCGCTATGCGACCCATATCTATACCGGCCGCATCGTGCCGCTATCGGTCAGCGAAAACCTCGACATCACGCCCAAAAAGCTCGATGAGGCCGCGCTCCTCGTGCAGCTCGCCACCAGCCCCGATCCAGTGGCAGTGCTGGCAGCGCTCGAACCAACCCATCCCGAATTTCTGGCGCTCAAGGCCGCTCTCGTCAACTTCGACGACAAGAACAACCAGCGCCCGGCCCAGATCGCGTCCGGCCCGACCCTGAAGCCAGGTATGAGCGATCCACGTGTGCCAGCGCTCCGCGCCCGCCTCGGCCTGCCGCCTGTCGATGGCCTCGTCTATGACGATGCCCTGGTCGAAGTGATGAAGACCTTCCAGGCCAGCCTCAGCCTTGAGGTTGATGGCGTCATGGGCCCGGCGACCCTGGTCGCGCTCAATGGTGGCCTCCAGATCACCCGAGCCGACATCGTGGCCAATATGGAACGCTGGCGCTGGATGCCGCGCGACCTTGGCGCGTTCAACGTACTGGTCAACATCCCCGAATACCGCCTTTCGATCAATCGCAATGGCGCCGAAGAATACGCCACCCGCGTCGTCGTCGGCACCGTGAAAAACCAGACGCCGGTCTTTTCCGACAACATCCGCCATGTCGTCGTAAACCCCTATTGGAACGTGCCAAGCTCCATCATCAAGGGCGAAATCGCCCCCGCTGTGATGCGCAATACCAGCTATACCGACCGCCAGAACATGGACCTGCTCTACAATGGCAACCCGGTCAGCCCGTCGCAGGTCGATTGGTCCCAGGTCAGCGTCAACAACTTCCCGTTCCGCGTGCGCCAGCGCCCCGGGCCGGGCAATGCTTTGGGCCAGATCAAGTTCCTGTTCCCCAACAAGCATGACGTCTATCTGCACGACACCCCGTCCAAGTCGCTGTTTGCCCGCTCGGCGCGCGCTTTCAGCCATGGCTGCGTGCGTGTGGAAAACCCGATGGAATTTGCCGGCGCCTTGATGGAAAATGAAGCCAATATCAGCCGTGCCTCGCTTGAGGCCATGTTTGGCCCGTCCGAGCGTTGGGTAAATCCGGAAAAGCAGATCCCGGTCCACATCGCCTACTTCACGATCCGCGTTGCCCCCGATGGCTCGCTCCGCTCCTACGGCGACGTCTATGGCCACAACGCTGCTTTGATCGCTGCCATGGGCCTCAAGGTTGCCGGCAGCACGCCTGCCATCGTTGCCGACACGGCCCCGGTGGTCGATCAGCTGGCACCCTGATCACGCATTAAGCCGGGAGGGCCGAGACCGTTTCATCGGTCATAACTTGGCCCTCCACGCTGCCTCCCCCGCCATGGCTCTTAACCCTCAGTTCATAATTTTGCCTTGGTTGCGCCCCGTTTTGGGGGTTATAAACTATCCGTGAGGGGCCCAATGGGCTGCTAGAGGTCTTCTTAGCGTTAATAAATTCGATGACTTTCTACGCTAATATCTGACCACACTGGCAACCAACCGGGCAGAGTATCGCGTGACGGGGAATTCCAATTTGATACGGCACCATATCGCGCGGCTCTTTGTAGCCGCCCTTATGAGCATCACAATCATCCTGCCGCAGGCCGTTGTTCCGGCCGCAGCGGCCAGTGAGCGTGCGCTGTACCTCTACTATACCCACACCAAGGAAACCTCGCGGATCGTCTTCAAGCGCAATGGGCAATATGTCCAATCGGGCCTGAATGAGCTCAACGTCTTCCTGCGCGACTGGCGCCGTAACGAACCTGCCAAGATGGACCCGCGTCTGTTCGATCTGGTCTGGGAAGTTTACCAGGAAGTTGGCGCGAGCCAGCCGATCAATGTCGTGTCGGCTTATCGCTCGCCCGCCACCAATGCCATGCTGCGCGAAACCTCATCGGGCGTTGCTGAAAATTCCCAGCACATGCGCGGCACAGCGATGGACTTTTTCATTCCCGGCGTGGCCCTGCCACGTCTGCGCGCTGCGGCCATGCGCAAGCAGGTCGGCGGCGTCGGCTTTTACCCAACCTCGGGCAGCCCTTTCGTTCACCTTGACGTCGGCTCCGTCCGCGCCTGGCCACGCATGACCCGTGCCCAGTTGCAGGAACTCTTTCCCGACGGCCGCACCATGCACGTTCCCACCGATGGCAAGCCGCTGTCGCAGGAAGGCTATCAGGTCGCCATGGCCGAGTGGAAGAAGTGCCACGCCTATCCATGCAATGGTTCCTCGAGCAGCTCGGGCACCCAGGTTGCGTCCAACAGCAATGGTGGCCGCACGTTGATGGACATGTTCTTTGGCGGCAATGGCAACAGCCAGCAGGCAGCAGCCCGCCCCGCGGCCCCCGTTCAGGCCGCAGCCGCAGCGCCAGCACCACGGGCTCCGGCCCCAGCGCCAATTGCCGCGGCTGCACCTGTTCAGATGGCAGCTATTGCGCCGCAACAGGCAAGCTCACAGTTGGCCCCAATGCCAGCCATGCGCTCGGCGTCGCTCGCCGCCGCTCCTGCGCCAATGCAGGCTGCGCAGGCCGATGTTGCGCCCGCTCCCATCGCCATTCCATTCTCGACCGTTGGCAGCGCGCCACTGAGTGAAGAAGAACTGCGCACCGCCGAAGTTCCAGCTGCTGACATCGCGCCAGTTCCTGCGCTCAAATCCGAGCGCCTGCAGGTTGCAACCGCTGCCGCCATGCCGGCCGGCAGCGCCGTCAGCGCTCTGGCCTCCTTCATGGCCCCTGTACCTCAGCCACGCCTGATCATGTCGGATCGCGAAGATATCGTGACCGCCTATGCCGCAACGCAGAATCCTGAATCCCAGCGATCCCTGCAGATGCTGATCGAGAACGCTCCAGCCACCACCGCCGCCATTCCGGCGCCGGCCAGTGCCCTGCCCGCTCTCGTTCCAAACGTGCGCACGGCCTCTCTCGGCGGTCAGCAGACGGTTACCGGCGCCAGCAACCTGTTCAGCGGCACCTTTGAAGCCGCCAAGCAGGACGAACCTGTCGCCGCAGCCCTTGCTGCCCATCTCGCCAAGCGCCCCGGCGTCAACGACATGCGCACGCCAGACCTGATCGCGCCCGATCTCGAGCATATCGCCGATGTGTTCACCGCCCCGGCCGCCCTGACTTCGGACCACTTCGCAGTGATCTGGGATCATGACGAAGCCGATTTCGACCCAACTGCCGAAATGGGCCGCTATGTGACGACGCTTGCCGTGGGTGATTTCCCACAGGGCCTGTCCCATACCGGTTTCGTCACGGCAGCGCCCGTCGCGCTCGCGGTCAACTAAGCCTTCGCAATCTCAGCCATAATTGGGGCGCGTTAGCGCCCTAGCTAAACCTGCCGCAGTTTGGCGCAGCGGGGTTGAACTTATTGCAAAGCCCCCGACCTGAGCCTAAAGAACTGGGTTAACGACGCTTTTGGCAAAGGACGCCGCCCTTGGCTGACAAGCCCACAACACCCCTTCTCGACACCGTGCAGTCCCCTGCTGACCTGCGCGCCATGCCCCGTGAGAACCTGCGCCAGGTCGCAGATGAACTCCGCGCGGAAATGATCGACGCGGTCTCCGTCACTGGTGGCCACCTGGGCGCGGGGCTCGGCGTTGTCGAACTGACGGTTGCGCTCCATGCCGTGTTCGATACCCCGCATGACCGGATCATCTGGGACGTCGGCCATCAGGCCTATCCGCACAAGATCCTGACTGGCCGCCGCGGCCGCATTCGCACGTTGCGCCAAAAGGATGGCCTGTCCGGTTTCACCCGCCGCGCCGAGAGCGAATACGATCCGTTTGGCGCTGGCCACTCCTCGACCTCGATTTCCGCCGGCCTCGGCATGGCGGTCGCCAGCGAACTGACCGACACCCCGCGCAATGTCATCGCGGTTATCGGCGATGGCGCCATGTCGGCCGGAATGGCCTATGAGGCGATGAACAATGCTGGCGCCATGGATGCCCGGCTGATCGTCGTGCTCAACGACAATGACATGTCGATTGCCCCGCCCACCGGTGCGCTCAGCGCCTATCTGGCCCGGCTGGTCTCAGGCCCGGTCTACCGCGGCACGCGCGAAGCGGCCAAGAACCTCCTCAGCAAGCTGCCGCCGTTCCTGCACGAACCGGCTCGCCGCACCGAAGAGTTTGCCCGCTCGTTCTTTACCGGCGGCACGCTGTTTGAAGAGCTTGGCTTTTATTATGTCGGGCCCATCGACGGCCACAACCTCGATCACCTGCTACCCATTCTCGATAATGTAAGGGACGCGGCCGCTGGCCCGATCCTCGTTCATGTCGTGACCAAAAAGGGCAAGGGCTATGGCCCGGCCGAGGATTCCGCCGACAAATATCACGGCGTCTCCAAGTTCAACGTCATCACCGGCGCGCAGGCCAAGGCCGTCTCCAACGCGCCCTCCTATACCAATGTCTTTGCCGAGACCTTGATCCAGGAAGCCAATGACGACCCGCTGATCGTCGCCGTCAACGCCGCCATGCCATCCGGCACCGGCCTCGACAAATTCGGCGAAGTGCACCCCACGCGCGTCTTTGACGTCGGCATTGCCGAACAGCACGCGGTCACGTTTGCCGCCGGTCTGGCTAGCGAAGGCATGAAGCCCTTCGTCGCCATCTATTCGACCTTCCTGCAGCGCGCCTACGATCAGGTCGTGCATGACGTCGCCATCCAGCATCTGCCGGTGCGCTTTGCCATCGACCGCGCTGGCTATGTCGGCGCCGACGGCCCGACCCATGCCGGCAATTACGACGCCGCCTATCTCGGCGCCATTCCCGGCATTGTGCAGATGGCCGCCGCAGACGAAGCCGAACTGCGCCACATGGTGGCGACCGCCGCCGCCTATGACAACGGCCCGATCGCCTTCCGCTACCCGCGTGGTGAAGGCATGGGCGTCGACATGCCCGCCCGTGGCCAAAAGCTGACCATCGGAAAGGGCCGTATCGTCCGTCAAGGCGCAACCATCGCCATTCTGAGCTACGGCACCCGCCTCGCTGAAGTACTGGCGGCAGCCGACAAACTGGCCGCTCTGGGGCTCAACCCAACCGTCGCCGATGCCCGCTTCCTCAAGCCGCTTGATGAAGAATTGATTGCCAAGCTGGCCACCACGCACGATGTGCTGCTGACCACGGAAGAAGGCTCCATCGGCGGCTTCGGCAGCCACGTCGCGACGTTCCTGGCGTCCAATGGCCTGCTCGACGGCAAACTGCGCTTCCGGCCACTGATGATCCCCGATCGTTTCGTGGAGCATTCCAGCCAGGCCGACATGTACGCCGATGCCGGTCTAGACCGCGCTGGCATCGTCGCCACTGCATTGACCACCCTCGGCTACGACGAAGCCGCCATGGCTGCCGCACTGGGCAAGATCAGCTAGGGGCGACTGGCCCTCAATCTGTCCATCAATAAACCACCGCGCTGCCCTCGGGCTTGACCCGAGGGCCACCATCCACGCTCACGATGCCATTATTGTGGCTCCGAAACAGCCCCTCGGGTCAAGCCCGAGGGCAGCTGGGTGCATAGGCACTTCCGGTGGATGCCTCCCTCACCCCACGTAATGCGTCGGCAGCCCCGTCGACAGCTTCACCGTTTCCATCGAGATATAGGCCGACATGTCGAACAGCTCGACCCGGCCAACCAGCTGGCGATAGATGACGTCGTAATGCTCCACATTGGGCAACACCAGCTTGAGGATATAATCGAAATTCCCGGTCAGCCGGTGCACTTCGACAATCTCGGGAATGGTGCTGACCGCCGCGTGGAAATCATCGAGCCAGCCGGCCTCATGCTTGCCCGTGCGCACGATGACGAAGACCGTGGTCGGCAGGCCGAGCTTCTTGCGATTCAGAAGCGCCACCGAGCGCTCGATATAGCCCTCCTCGCGCAGCCGCGCGATGCGGCGCGAACAGGCCGACGCCGAAAGCGACACCGCATCGGCAATGTCGTTGACGGCCATTTCGGCGTTACCCTGCAACAGGTCGAGAATTTTGCGGTCGCGATCATCAAGCATGCCGCGATTCATGCGCCATCCGGACCACAATTGCAAACCCGAAGCGCCTCTTTCCGAATTCGCGCGTAAAACATGCAAGTACCAGCCATTACACTCGCAACAATGCGCGCCGACTGCACCCATCCTGCCGCACACTCCGAGGTCAGAATAGGAGCGTTAGCATGAAGACCATTGGCCTTATCGGCGGCATGAGCTGGGAATCCACCGCGGTGTATTATCGCCTCATCAATGAAGCAGTGCGCAACCAGCGTGGTGGCCTGCATTCTGCCGAGATCGCCATGCGCTCGCTCGATTTCACCCGCGTGGTTGAACTGCAAAAGGCCGGCCGCTGGGACGATGCCGGCACCCTGCTCGGCGAAGCTGGTGCGGGTCTGGCCAGGTCCGGCGCATCCTGCGTGTTGATCTGCACTAACACCATGCATCTGGTCTCCAAGCCCGTCGCGGCCATGAGTGGCGTACCGCTGATCGACATCATCGATGAAACCGCCCACGCCCTGCTCGCCGATGGTCGCCGTCGCCCCCTGCTTCTGGCCACCCGCTACACGATGGAGCACGGCTTCTACGCCGAGCGCATGAAGCAGCACGGCATCGAAGTGCTGACACCGGGCGATGACGAGCGCGGCGACGTGCACAACATCATTTTCGACGAGCTCTGCCAGGGCAAGGTGCACGACATGTCGCGCGCTCGCTATCTCGACATCATCGACGCCGCCCGCGCCAAGGGCATCGACTCGGTGATCCTTGGTTGCACCGAAATCTCGATGCTGGTCGATCCGGCAACCCTGCCGGTGCGCGGTTATGACTCGACCGCCATCCATGCCGAAGCCGCCGTGCGGTTTGCCCTCGCTGACGTGATGGAGCGCGCCGCCTGACATGTGCCGCTTCCTCGCTTACACGGGGGAGTCGGTCTTCCTCGACAAGCTGTTGATCGAACCCGCCTCGTCGCTGGTCAACCAGTCGCTGGCCGCGCGTGAAGCCAAGACCGTCGTCAATGGCGACGGTTGCGGCGTTGGCTGGTACGGCGCCCGGCTCGAACCGGGCTGCTATCGCGGCACTCTCCCCGCATGGTCCGATGCAAACCTGGCCTCGCTTTGCCATCAGGTCAGCGCCCCGATGTTTCTGGCCCATGTGCGCTCGGCCACGTCGGGCGAAGTTTCGATGGCCAATTGCCACCCCTTCGTCGCTGGCCGCCACCTCTTCATGCACAATGGCCAGATCGGCGGCTACGACCGCATCCGCCGCTCGATCGAAGCCGTCATTCCCGACGACCTCTATGCCAAGCGCCGTGGCAATGGCGACAGCGAAGCCATATTCCTTGCCGCGCTCGGCAATGGTCTGGCGCTCGATCCGGTCGCCGCCGTCGCCGCGACGCTGGGCATATGCCTGCGCATCATGGCGTCCAATGACGTCACCACCGCCCTGCGCTTTACCGCCATTCTGGCCGATGGCGAAACCCTGCGCGCCTTCCGCTGGTCGAGCGACGATCACCCGCCCTCGCTCTACTGGCGCCAGATGGACGCCGGCATTGCCATCGCCTCCGAACCGTTCGGCGATAGCGGCGACCACTGGGAAACAGTTCCGCCCAGCAGCGTGATGACTGCCGGGCGGGATAATGTGTCGTTCAGCGCCTTCGCCGTAGTCTGACCGGCCTACCCCGCCGGATGGGCTGCGATTGCCGCTTCCTCGTCATCGGGCGCGCGGGGCATGAAGCGCCCGATAAAGCGTCCCAACGACTCGATATAGGTCAGCATCACCGGCACCACGACCAGCGTCAGCGCCGTCGAGCTGATCAGGCCACCGATCACCGCATGAGCCATCGGCGCGTTCTGGCCGCTGCCTTCATGCAGGCTCAGTGCCAGCGGCAACATGCCAAAGATCATGGCGAGCGTCGTCATGATGATCGGGCGGAAACGGGTAGACCCCGCCTCGACCAGCGCCTCATAAAGGTTCCAGCCTTCGCGCACATGCTGGTTGGCATTGTCGACCAACAGAATGGCGTTCTTCACCACCAGACCCATCAGCATGATGAAGCCGATGGCCGAGAACATGTTGAGCGTCGACCCGCCGATCAGCAGACCCACCATCACGCCGATCAACGCGAGTGGCAACGACACCATGATCGCAATCGGCTGCAGGAAGCTGCCGAACTGACTGGCCAGCACGAGGTAGATGAAGATCACCGCCAGCAATAGCGCAGAACCCGCTGCCGCCGCCGTATCACCCAACTGCTCGACATCACCGCCCTGCGTGATGCGATAGCCGGTCGGCATTTCGATGCTGTCGATGGCCGCCTGCACCTGTGCCGTCACATCGCCCAGACCAACGCCCGACAGATTGGCCGTGACGCTGACCTGACGCGACAGATCCTTACGCAGGATTTCGCCCGGACCTTCCGACTGCACGATGCGCGCAACCTGATCGAGCCGGATCATCGAATTGGACCCGGTCGCCCCACTCTGGGTGATCGGCAGCGAGCCGAGGGATTCAATGTCATTGCGCGCCCATTCCGGCAGGCGAACCATGACCTTGTAATTGTCCCCGTTTGGTGCGGTCCAGTCGGTCACTTCCTGACCGCCCAGCATGGGCCCAAGCGTATTGCCGATCTGCGACAGGCTCACGCCCAGATCGCTGGCAAGGTCTCGGTCGATCCGCACACCCAGCACAGGCTGCGCCGCATCAAGGCTCGACTCGACGTCTTCCAGACCTTCGATGGAGCGCATGCGCGCCGCCAGCCGGTCGGCCAATTGCTCGAGCACCGTGAAATTATCGCCATAGATGGTGATCGAAATCGGCGCCGAGCTACCGCCCAGACCGGACGCGGCACCAATGGTGAATTCCGCGCCGGGGATCTGTGCCAGGGCCTGACGCACTTCCACCGTCATGTCCTGTGGCGAACGGTTGCGCAGCCCCTTGTCCACAAGCGAAACGACGACGCTGGCGCGATTATCACCCGAAGTCGTGCCCGCATTGATCGTGGCATAGGTGCTTTCAACTTCCGGGAAACGCTTGAGCGTCGCGTCAACCTGACGAACCTTGCTTGCCGTATAGTCGATGGACGAGCCGGTCGGCGTTTCGATCGACACCTGGAACTCGCCCGTATCGGTCGCCGGCACGAATTCCACCCCGACCAGCGGGAACAGGAAGAACGAGCCGATCAACGACAGGAAAGCTGCCGCCAGCGTGGTCTTGCGGAACTTGAGGCACCAGCGCAGCACGCCGCGATAGCCATCATTGATCCACTGGAAGAACCGGTCGAACTGGTTGATGGCGCGGCCCACCGGACCACGCTTGACGCCGGGATGCGCCGCCGGATCGTACCAGACCGAAGACATCATCGGATCGAGCGTAAACGCCACAAACAGCGAGATCAGCACTGCCACCGAAACGGTGACGCCGAACTGCAGGAAGAAGCGGCCAAGGATACCATCCATGAACGCCACCGGCAGGAACACCGCCACAATCGACAGCGTTGTCGCCAACACGGCAAGGCCGATTTCGTTGGTCCCATCAAGCGCCGCCTGACGGTGGCTCTTGCCCATATGCAGATGTCGCATGATGTTTTCACGCACCACGATGGCGTCGTCGATCAGAATACCCACCGCCAGCGACAGCGCCATCAGGGTCATCATGTTGAGGGTAAAGCCGGCGAAATACAGCACGATCATCGTGCCGATGATCGAGATCGGCAGCGTCAGGCCGGTAATGACCGTCGACCGCCACGAGTTGAGGAACACAAAGACGATCAGCACCGCCAGAACGGCGCCTTCGACCAGCATGTTCTGCACCGCGTGGAAGGAGTCTTCCACAGGCACGGCATTGTCGGTGATGATTTCCAGATGCACCGTATCGGGCAGGACATTGGCCTGCATATTGGCAATGACCTTGCGCACCTCTTCGGCAACGCCGACCGTATTGGCGCCCTGCGTCTTGACCACGTCGATAGCCAAGGCCCGCTCGCCGTTGAGCAGCGCAAGGCTGGTCACATCGGCCTGACCGTCTTCGATGGTCGCAACGTCGCGCAGGTAAACCGCCTGCCCACCCTGACGCGATACTACGATTTCAAGGAAATCGTCGGCGTTCTCAATACGGCCTTCCACCTGAATGGACTGCACCACGGCACCATCGGTGATCGAGCCGGCCGGCAGGTTCTGATTGTCCTGCCCCAGCGCCTGAATGACCTCGCCAACGCCCACATTGAAGGCGTTCAACCGATCAGGATCGACCAGAACATTGAGCTGGCGCGGCACGCCACCGACGACGGTCGCACGACCGACACCGGCAATATTGGACAGCCGGCTGACGATGACGTCATCGGTCAGCGCGGTCAGATCGCGCGGCGACAGTGTCTCCGAACTCACAGCCAGCGACATCACTGGCAGTTCCGACGGATCGAACCGCAGCACCTGCGCATCGCCCGCATTGTCGGGGAAATTCGCCTCAACCGTCGCTAGCCGGTCGCGCACGTCCTGTGCGGCGGCCTGCGAATTGACGCTCATGTCGAACAGGATGATGACCAGGGCCTGGCCCGAACGCGAGGTCGACTGAATGGTGTCGAGCCCGCTGATCGTATTGACCGCTTCTTCGATCGGTCGAACGATATCGTTCTCGACCGCTTCCGGCGAGGCGCCGGGATAGCTGACCACCACGGCAACGACCGGAAGGTCGATGTCGGGCAACTGCTCGATGGGCAGGCGTTGGTATGAATAGATACCAAAAACCAGCATCGCCACCATGATCATGGTGGCGAAAACCGGATGGTTTACGCTGATGCGGGTGAGAAACATTTAGCCCTCCACCATCTCAACCAGATCGTCCGGCTGCAACTGGGTGAGGGGCGCCGTGACGACAACATCGCCAGCCACAAGGCCCGAGGTGATTTCGACCAGACGATTGCCGTTCCAGCTGCCGCCCTGCTTGATGGCCTGGCGCACCACCTTGCCGTCGGCCAGCTTGAGCACATAATAGCCCTCGGCATCTTCGCGTAGCGCCGCTGGCGGCACCGCCAATGCGTCGGGGCGGTCGGCGATCACCACCTGACCGATGGCAAACATGCCACCGCGCAGCAGGCCGTCCGTATTGTCGAGCGAGATATAGACCGGGATCGTCCGCGTGCCGGTCGCGGCAACCGGATTGATCCGATCCACCACGCCTTCAAACGTGCGGTTGGCAACGCCTTCAATGGTAATAGTCACGGCTTGGTTCTTGGCCAGCAGCGCGCTGGAGCCGAGCGGCGCCGCAGCGTTGAGGTCAAGCGTCGACAGATCAACGATGGTGAACAGCGCTGCACCCTGCTGCACGGTCTGCCCCGGCTGCACGCTGCGCTCCGAAATGACACCGGTCATTGGCGACTTCAGCGTCGCGTTCTGCAACGCGATCTGAGCCGCATCAACCTGCCCCTGCAGCGCTGCCAGATTGGCCCGCAAGGCGTTTACGCTCGACTGCGCCTGCTCGATGCCCGACGACGCGGCGAGGCCACGCTCGATCAGGTCGGTCGTGCGCAGCAACTGGCTTTCCGCCAGCACCAGTTGGGCCCGCGTGGCTTCCGCCGTGCTGGTCTGCTGATCGAGCTGAATGCGCAGGCTTTCGGTATCGAGCTGCAACAGCACGTCGCCGGTCTTGACCGCATCGCCGCGCCGCACCATCACGGCAACCACGCGCCCCGAAACCTGCGACGAGAGGTCAGTCTGCTGCTGTGGCTCAAGCGAACCTGTGACGCGCACCGTCTGCACCAGCGTCTGGGGCTGGATCGTCGAAATCTCCGACGGATTGATCTGCATCACCGGCGCAGTTTCCGCTTCAACGACCGGCGTCTCAGCCGGCTGCTGGCTGGACAGATACCACCCCACGGCCGCCGCGATAATGATCAGCGCCAGAATGATCCAGGGCCAACGGCGACGCTTTGGCTTCAGCCCAGCGGCAACGCGCTCGACATTTTCCTTTTCCCGCTTCGACTGGGCCCATTCGGGTTTGAGCTGTTCGGTTGTCATTTTGGACCTGTGATTTCTGTTGGGGCGTCAGAAGGCTGATGTTTGATATGGGCCGACCATCCGGCCATGAATTGCGCTGAACGCATATAAAAGTCGGCCAGCTCGTGAACCCGGGCGCGCGCCGCTTCCTGACCGGGCAGGAACTGCGCTTCCGCTTCCAGCACCAGCCCCGCCGTGTCGCGCATCCGCGTGCTGATCGAGCTGATCATGCGCGAAAAGGGATCGCTTCCCAGTTCGTAATAGTCCTGCCGATCACCCGGCCGCGCCGTCCGCCGGATAATGCCACTGGCTTCAAGCATCCGCGCATTGGTACTGGCACTGGCCTTGCTGATCTTGAGTCGCTTGGCCATTTCACTGAGGTTGAAAGCGGTGCCCTCAACCAGCAAAAGGCCGAGGATCCGCCCCGCAATGCGCGGCCCTCCGTCCACCTGCGTGATCAATCCCATCTGCTCGATGAAATTTTCTTCTGCTGACTCTGGCGTGCTCATCGCCACTCACTAGATCGTTCGCTTCGTTCAATCAATACTGAACGAAGTGAAATTTATGCGGGAGCGCCCTTAAGATCGACAAAAAAACAATGGGCCTGAGGATGCCGCGATCCTCAGGCCCATTCAATCTCGTGCGGTTTGTGCCGCGATCAGTCGTCGGCCGGATGGTCAACCATGCCCAGAGCAGCCATGTAGAGTTCCAGGATTGCTTCCTGCTCCATGCGCTCATTGGCGTCCTGCTTGCGGATCGTCACGATCTTGCGCAGGATTTTGGTGTCGAAGCCGTTGCCCTTGGCTTCGGCGTAGATTTCCTTGATGTCGGCAGCGATCGCAGCCTTTTCTTCTTCCATGCGCTCGATGCGCTCGATGAACGCCCGCAACTGGTCCTGTGCAACGCTGTCTTCGACGGCCATGGCATAATCCTCTTGTTCTGTGGCCCCGTTCAACCTTACCCCGCGCTGCGGTTCAACACTTTTGTGGTCCAATCCACATGGCTGAAGGGTGCATACCCGCAATTCGGTCAAATCACGGCTTTAGCCATTGACCAATGCGTCACCATGGGCTCAAAGAAGGCACGTTTTCCGATGTTTGCTGGCAGAAAATTGCATATCACCCGTCTCGGCATGACCCTGATCGGCGCGATGCTCGCAAGCCTCGCATTTTTCGCGACGCCTGCCCGTGCCGATCTGCGCATCTGTAATGAAACCAGCAATCTGGTTTCAGTGTCGCTCGGCTATCGTGCCGACCGCGGCTGGATGAGTGAAGGCTGGTGGCAGACCCCACCCGGCGATTGCCGCGTGCTCTATCAGGGCGACCTGCAGCGGCGTTTCTATTACATCTTCGCGGTGGACGACATTGCTGGCGGCGCCTGGGATGGCGCGGTTTTCATGTGCACACGTGACGAAACCTTCACAATATTCGGGGTTGAGGATTGCCTTGCTCGCGGCTATGAGCGAACCGGCTTCTTTGAAATCGACACGCAAAACCGCACCGACTGGACTTTGCAACTGACCGAGAATGCAGCAGGCCCAGCCGTGGTTGGTCCCGATGCGAGTGAAGATCTGGAAGACCCGACATTCCTTGTCGATCCGGACAACGTCGACACCGACGAGCCTCAGGATGACATAACGACCGAAGAAACGGACACGCAATGAGACGCATGAGACGCGCAAAGATCGTCGCCACTCTTGGCCCCGCCAGCCACGAAGAGAAGATGATCGAGGAACTGGCCAAGGCCGGCGCCGATGTGTTCCGTATCAACATGAGCCATGCCAGCCACGAAGTGCTGCATCAGACCGTGGCGCGCATCCGCGCGGTCGAGGCACGTCTCAACCATCCACTCGGCATCCTGGTCGACCTTCAGGGTCCCAAGTTGCGCGTCTGGAAGTTTGCCGAAGGCGCCGTCAATCTGGTCGCCGGCCAGAAGTTCACGCTCGACAGCGACAAGAACGACAACGGCAATGCCGAGCGCGTTTACCTGCCCCATCCGGAAATCATCGAGAGCGTTTCGGTCGGTGACCGTCTCTTGCTAGACGATGGCAAGCTCGCGCTCAAGGCGACTAAAGTCGGTAATGGCTCGATTGAAACCGAAGTCATCTATGGCGGCCGCCTCAGCGACAAGAAGGGCGTCTCGCTGCCAGACACCCTGCTGCCCACCGGCGCACTGACCGAAAAAGATCACGCCGATCTGCTCGAAGGCCTCAAGGCCGAAGCCGACTGGATCGCGCTCTCCTTCGTCCAGCGTCCCGAAGACATCATCGACGTGCGCAAGATCGTTCAGGGTCGCGCCGGCGTCATGGCCAAGATCGAAAAGCCACAGGCCATCGATCGCCTCGAAGAAATCATCAAGCTGTGCGACGCCATCATGGTGGCACGTGGCGATCTGGGCGTTGAACTGCCGCTCGAAACCGTTCCCGGCCTGCAGAAGCGCATGATCCGCATGGCCCGCCGCTATGGCAAGCCAGTGGTCGTCGCCACCCAGATGCTGGAATCGATGATCACCGCACCGGTCCCGACCCGCGCCGAAGTTTCGGACGTTTCGATTGCCGTGTTCGAAGGCGCCGACGCCATCATGCTCTCGGCCGAGTCTGCGTCCGGCGCCTACCCCGTCGAAGCCGTTGCGACCATGAACAAGGTTGCCGTGGCCGTTGAAGGCGACGCCAACTATCGCGGCATCATCCGCGCTGCCCAGACCGAACCCGAAGCCACTGCCGCCGACGCCATTTCGGCGGCGACGCGCCAGGTTGCCGAAACGCTCGATCTGGCCGCTATCGTCACCTATACCGCATCCGGTTCGACCGGCATTCGCGCCGCCCGCGAACGGCCCAGCAAGCCGATCATCGTGCTGTCGCCAAACATGCGCACCATCCGCCGCATGTCAGTGGTCTGGGGCGTGCACTGCGTGCAGACCGAAGATGCCGTATCGCTCGAAGACATGGTCGACCGCGCCTGCGTCATTTCCTATCAGGAAGGCTTTGCCCGCCCCGGCGACCGCATCGCCATCACAGCCGGCATTCCGCTGGGCACGCCCGGCGCCACCAACATGCTGCGCATCGCCTTCGTCCGCCAGGACGGCGCTGGCTCCAGCTAAGCCTTGGCGATCACCCCATAAAAAAGGCCCGCGCAAGCGGGCCTTTTTTTCGTTCCGTCAGCGTCGCGTTGAAAACACGCGATCAGCAATGCGACTATTGCTGCGCCCCACAATGCCGGGGATCAGCAGGGCATCAATCAGCCACCACAGCGCCACCGCGAACCATAAAAAGCCCAACAGGCCAAACGACACGAATGTCAGCACCAGTGTCACCGCGGACAGCGCCAGCATGATAATCCCGCTCACCGGCCGCCCGAGATAAAACCGATGCGCCCCGACATAGCCAAGCAGCGCCCATAGCAGATAGGCAACGAGCAGCGATTTCTTTTCGATATCATATTGGGCCGAAGTGCGGTCCATGGTCATGTAAGGTTCTCCATTCGCCCCATGAAATGGGTACCCCCGCCCCCAGTTCAAGAGTTGGCCGCGAGACAATGTCCTGGCGCGGAGGCCCCGGCCCACATCATGTCTCCCTTGTCGACCTCGTTTAGGATCGTAGCATTGTCGAGCAGTCTTAACAGAAAGCTTTATCGCAGGCCTCGCGTGCGGACCCAGACGAGAAGGGCTAAACCGCTGAAGCCGGCGCCCAGTGTCACCACACCCGGCCAAGCGGCCATGGCGAAGGCCAATGTCGATGCAGCAGCGCCAAGGGCGCTGCCGAAGGAATAGAAGACCATGTAGCCGCCTATTAGGCGGCTACGCGCCTCAGGGTGTCGCCCGAGGATAATGCTCTGGTTGGTGACGTGGACGGCCTGCACGGCGAGGTCGAGCAAAATGACACCAACAAGCAGCAAGGGGAGCGACGTCGGTAGAAATGAGATGGGAACCCAAGATACGAGCAGTATGGCGAGTGAAACCCCGGTCACGCGTTGCCCCAGGCCACGATCGGCGAGCTTGCCCGCAACTGTTGCAGCCATAGCGGCCACCACACCGACCAGCCCAAACAGGCCTATCTGGGTGTGTGAGTAGGAGAACGGCGCGGCGCTCAATGGCAGGACAAGCGCCGTCCAGAATGTGCTGAATGCTGCAAAGATAAGAAAGGCGAGAACGCCACGGAGCAAAAGAACACGATCGTGCAGAAACAGGGCCGGAATGGATCGCAGCACAGCCGTGTAATCTTCATGCCCCACCCGATAGCCTTTGCGCGGGAGAACACGCACAAGCAGGGCGACGGTCACCGCCGTCAATAAGGCGGAGGTTAGGTAAACCGCCCGCCACCCACCCATGTCGGCCAGTAGGCCGGCAAAGAAGCGAGCGGCCAGAATGCCGATGACGATGCCACTCGTCACGGCGCCGACAGCCTTGCCCCGCTCGGCCGCCGTTGCCAAACTGGCAGCGAGTGCGACCAGCACCTGTGCGACAACGGCCAGCAGGCCGACAGCTGCCAAACTAGCCAGCAGGATTGCTTCCGTTCTCGCTGTGGCAACGCCGATCAATGCCAAGACCGATAAAGCACCTTGGGCGAGGAAGAGTCGGCGTGGCGGGATCAGATCGCCCAAAGGGACGAGGAAAATCAGCCCTAGACCGTAACCAACCTGTGTGAGAGTGACGACGATGCCAACCGATGCGGACGACATCCCGAAGTCTCGGGCTAACGTATCGAGCAGGGGTTGTGCGTAGTAGATGTTTGCTACGCTCAAACCGGCAGCGATGGCAAAGATCAGAGTGGTGATCTTCCCCAGTCCGCCGGCCGACGCGGGCTTGGCGCCCGCTATTAAGCCATGGTCCATGACAAATCCTCGGAAACAAATTCTGGTTCCAAGTTAAGACCACTTGTGCCGCTCGATTTCTAGTTCTAAGTTAGAACCAGTTCTGGCAGATCCATAGGTAGGTCATGGTTAAGCGCATCAGCTTTGGAAATGTGGATTGCCCGGTTGCAAGAGCGCTCGACGTAATCGGAGACTGGTGGTCATTGCTGATCATACGAGACGCCCTCGATGGCGCCCGACGGTTTGGTGAATTTCAGAATGGGTTGGGAATCGCCAAGGGCATGCTTTCCACCCGATTGCGCAATCTGGTGGAAAGCGGTGTTCTGGAAATGGCACCTGCCTCAGACGGCAGCGCCTATAGGGAATACGCCTTGACCGAAAAAGGGCGGGGACTTTTCCTGGTTATCGTTGCGTTGCGTCAATGGGGTGAAGACCACCTTTACCAAATCAATGAGCCTCGATCCTTGCTGGTCGAGACGGAGACAGGGGCCCAAGTAGCGCGTTTGGAACTGCAAGCGCAAACGGGTCGACCGATGACCTGGAGTGATACCCGGGTGGTAAGGCCGGCGAGTTAGCGATGGGAACGCTCACACTGCCGATGCTGTCACTGGCTTGGAAAGTTCGGCCTTCGACCTTTCTGCAACCGACCCGCGATGTCAGGCTGAGTGACACGACGGTAAAAGCCGCCACTCCGCCTTCCACCCGATTTGACCATCAGCAAGGCTATCCACAATCGTGGCTTGTAACACCTGATCTCCAAAAATCGACCAAGCCAGCTTGCGCTTTACTTTCCAGAACCTGACCTGCACCACCATCCGAAAGTATTCGCCCGCAAAATCACTCTTGCACACAGCAAATTTCGGGCGTAATTGACAGCCATCGCGAAAAGCGACTGCTTCCCTAGATCCGTTCAGTAACGGAGTAAGAAGGTGGACGAATTATCGTCCAGGCAGTCAAGCACACGCCATTCATGCAATTTCTGGCATGGATCGGCCAGCGTTCCCAAAACATCAATGCCTGACTCGTCGGGCTATTCCGCAAGCATTGGCTCCACTGGGGCTGCGTGTTTGCGCTGATCGGAACACGCTCATGAATAAACCACTCATCGTCATCTTCACCGCCATTGTGCTCGACGCCGTCGGTATTGGCCTTATCTTCCCCATTCTGCCGACGCTGCTCGAGGACGTCACCCACGCAGACAATGTCGCGACCTATATCGGCATCATGGCGGCGCTCTATGCCACCATGCAGTTCATCTTCGCGCCGGTGCTCGGCTCGCTCAGCGACCGCCTCGGCCGCCGCCCGGTGCTTTTGATCTCGCTCGGCGGCGCCGCCATCAACTACCTGTTCCTGGCCTTCGCCCCCAGCCTTTGGCTACTGCTGCTCGGCCGCGCCATTGCCGGCATCAGCAGTGCCAACGTCTCGGTGGCCACCGCCTACATCACCGACATTTCGCCCGAAGATAAGCGCGCCAGCCGCTTCGGCCTGTTCAACGCCATGTTCGGCATCGGCTTTATCATCGGCCCCATTCTCGGTGGCCTGCTCGGCGACTATTGGGTCCGTCTCCCCTTCATCGCTGCCGCCGTGCTCAATGGCTTTAACCTCCTGCTCGCCATCTTCGTGCTGCCAGAATCGCGCAAGCCAGCTGGTGGCACGATCGATTTCGCCGCGCTCAATCCGCTCCGCCCCCTGCGCTGGATCTTCACGGTCAAAAGCGTGCTGCCCATCGTCTTTGTCTTCTTCATCTTCAGCGCCACCGGCGAAGCCTATGGCACCACCTGGGCGCTGTGGGGCAAGGATACATTCGAGTGGAATGGCCTCTGGATCGGCCTGTCGCTGGGGGCCTACGGCGTCTGTCAAGCGCTGGCCCAGGCCTTCCTGCCCGGCCCGGCCGTCAAGCTGCTCGGCGAACGCGGCGCCATCCTCACCGGCATCGCCTGCGCCTGCATCGCGCTGACCGTCATGGCCTTCGCCACCCAGCCGTGGATGATCTTTGCCATCATGCCCATCTTTGCCCTTGGCGGCATTGGCGTGCCAACGCTGCAATCGCTGGCCACCCGGCAGGTCGATGAAAGCCTGCAGGGCCAGTTCCAGGGCGTTCTGGCCTCGGCGCTCAGCCTCGCCTCGATTATCGCGCCACTGTTCTTTTCGAGCTTCTACTTCGTGGTCCGCCAACAATGGCCCGGCGCCATCTGGCTCACCGTCGTCGCCGTCTACCTCATCAGCATTCCGCTGATCCTCGGCCTTCGCTTCAACACACCCAAGTCGAGCGTCCAGCCGGCCTGACCGCATTTCGCAACCTGGGCGCCCTGTCCGGCGCGCGGGATCTTATGACGCCATCCCAAGCATGGCCCTTGTCTGGCAAGATCGCGCTCCCTAGCTGTAGGGCGCACCACCATTCACACAAGAGTTCAGGATCATGAGCGACTTCAACGATCAGGTTATTGCCGACTTTAACAAGAGCGGCGGGAAGCCCGGTGGCTACTTCGAAAATGCTCCCGTGCTGCTGCTCCATGCCATCGGCGCCAAATCAGGCCTTGAGCGCACCCAGCCCCTGATGTTCCTGCATGAAGGCCATGGCCCCTGGTTCGTTTTCGCCTCCTATGGCGGCGGTCCGAAGGACCCGGCTTGGTTCCACAATGTCGTCGCTCAGCCCGATTTCGACATTTCCGTTGGCGATGGCACCACCATCGAGCGCATCCCCGTGCATGCCCGCGTGCTCGAAGGCGATGAGCGCGACACCGTTTACACCAGACAGGCCAGCCTCTTCCCCCAATTCGCCGAGTACGCCGAAAAAACCACCCGCGACAGCATTCCTGTCGTCGAGCTGACCCGCCGCTAATCTCCAAAGCAAAAGGCCCGCTTCACCATCGAAGCGGGCCTCTTTGATTGTCTCCGTCGTCGGGCGACTAGCCCTCTGCTCGTGGCTCCGTCGCCTCGGCCTTGGCGCTGGCTTTGCTGCTGATCGCCACCACCGACAATGGCCGTCCTGCCTTGGTCGCTTCGGCCTGCGCAGACGCGCTGCTCAACCGCCCCTTGTCGCTACGCGCCACTTCAAGCTGCCCCTTGAGCTGAGCGCCCTCGGTCTTGAGCTGGCGAATATCGGCCCGCGCAATTTCAAGGTTTGAGCGTAGGAAGTCGATCTCGCGCTGATCCGCCTCGGTGCGCACGCCCTGCTCGCGGGTCAACACGTCCAGATCGCGCTCCAGCGCGGTCTGCGTATTGGCGCCATTGTTGAGCTTGGTCACCACATCGTCGAGCTGCAGCGCCAGCGCGCGACGAGCCGTTTCGCTCTGCGTTGCTGTGGCGCGCAGCTTTTCAAGCGCATCGTTGAGCCGTCCGGCCCGTGCTGTCGCATTGGTCACGTCGGTCTTGGCCCGACGCGTTTCGTTGCGCGAGGCCTGCAGTTCTTCTTCCACAGCAGTGCTGCGGCTATGGGCCGTTTCAAGCAGCTTTTCGAGCAAAGCGGCCTTGGACGTCAGCGCCTCAAGCCGTGTCGACAGCTGCGAGATTTCCAGCGTGCTGCTGGAGCGCAGCGTATCGAGTTCTTCGCGCGTCTTGCGATGGCGCGGTGCCTGTTCGGCGGCGTCGAGCTTGAGCGTTTCGATCGCCGCAGTCAGGTTCGCCACCAGCGTGCGGTTCTCTTCCACTTCGCTGCGCAGCTGCGTGTTGGAGCTGACCAGCGCCGCGTTTTCGCGGGCCAGCGCATCGATCTGCTTGCCCGACGTTTCGATGTCGATAGCCCGGGCATCGCGTTCCTGGTCCAGCGCCTCGCGCATGGTCAGCAGCTCAGCGCCACGCGCATCGAGTTCTTCCTGCGTTTGGGTCAGATCAGCCTGGCTGAGTTCAAGCTGAGCCGTCTGTTCGGTCACCTCGGTTTCGAGTGTCCGCAGGCGAGAATCCGCGGCCTGATAGCGCTCAGCCTCAGTCTCATAAAGCGTGCGCATCTGCGCCAGATCGGACGTGCGGGAATCAAGGTCCGAGCGGTGCTGCACCAGCTGGGCATAGATATCGCGGTTTTCAGCGCTCAGCGTTCCCGCCATGCCTTCAAACTTCCGGCGGGCCGAGGCCTCGTCTTCCAGCAGCGAATTGACCCGCGAATGCTCGATCCGTAACTGGCCGAGATCGGTCAGCGTCTGGCCATAGCTGCTGACCAAAGTGGCTGCGCTGTCGTTGATGTCTTTGATCTGGATAAGCAGATCCTGGGAGAACTGCTGGTTCTTCTCGACGAACGCCCCAAAGGCCCCGTTGTGGTCGATGCCAATATCGGGCGGACTGACGAAGGTCGGGGCTGGAGCGGGCGCAGTCTGCTGCACCACGTCAACCCTTGGTGCTGCCTCCGCCTCTGTTGTCTTCTTCTTCCCCCAGTTCCCGAATACAGAACTTGATGTCACAACCCGCCTCCCAGTTACCCCGCGTAATCAGCGGGCCACGAGAATCTCTTATTAATCTTTTGTTAATTTGTATAGTTTGAATGGCGATGTATTCATCAGAAATCCGAATATAGTCCGAGTTTTAGGACCTATGTCCTTATGATTACTATATCAAGCAACATCAAGAAAACAACGCACACCACAAACATTGCAAGCCAGCCAACAAGGTCTAGCCGAAAAGCTGACTGCGGCTTGCTGGCTGGACCATCTGGCCGACCAACGAAAGCCCCGCCACCCCGACACAGCGGAAAGTCGTGCTCAGCAGCATTAGACATGATCGGGATCTGGCTCTATCGGCCAAGGCGGCGGTCGCACCAAACGCGAGCGGCCAGAAACAACAAAGCCCGCTTGCGCGGGCTTTGAAAGTCGTCAATGCGGATCGGCTTAGCCCTGACGGGCCTTGAAGCGCTTGTCCACCTTGTTAATGATGTAGACCCGGCCGCGACGGCGGACGAGCTTGTTCGCGCGGTGGCGAGTCATCAGCGCCTTCAGCGAGTTACGGACTTTCATCGGTCAATCCTTGAGTCAAACAAAAGAGGCGCCAAGGCGCCCGGAAACTTGGGGGCATACATATGGAAAATGACTTTGCCTGTCAACGCGCAACGGACCGAGAAATCACCTCACCGCGTCGGTTTCCCCCAATTGCATTATGCGCGCCCGGTTAACCGCCTGTAGTCAAAGCTAAGTTACTGTCTCCGATGGGAAATATACCTAGGGATACGCCTGGTGGGCAAAGAGGAAATCACCCGCAGCGGGGTTCTGATCGCTGATCGCTCCACACATATGACATCGCTTGTGGCACAGATGCTGCGCAATCTTGGCCGCAAGGACATCCGCGAAGCCACCGATGCCAATCAGGCCATGATCGAGCTCAAGCGCCGCAATTATGAGGTGCTGATCATCGATGATGCGCTCGACGGCATGGATGGCGTGGCTTTCACCCGCCAGTTGCGCGCCTGGACAGAGTGCGAAAACCGGTTGATCCCCATCATTATGATGAGCTCCGCGCCCGATGCCAAGCGCATCGCCGAGGCCCGCGATGCCGGCGTCACCGAGTTCCTGCGCAAGCCCTTCGCCTCCAATCACCTGCAAACCCGCCTAACCAGCATCGCCGCCAATCCGCGCGGCTTTATCGAGGCCGGCGAATACAAAGGCCCCGATCGCCGTCGCAAGACTGTCGATGTCGAGCAAGACCGCCGCGACGCCGCCAGGGCCAGCAAAGCCAGCTAGTCGCCCCGCAATCGACGTCATCAGGGCTTCACACGTCGCCCCTACTGCACGGGCTCGTTCTGGAGCCCGTGATGCACAAGTTCATGCTGTCGCTTGCCTTTGCCGCGCTCGCCGTGCCCGTTCTGGCGCAGCCCGCCCCTGAGGCCATCACTCTCAAGGTGATGAGCTTTAATGTCTGGTATGGCGGCGAGAATGTGAATCAGGCGGCCATTGCCGAGGTCATCCGCACCTCCGGCGCCGATATTGTCGGCCTGCAGGAAACCGACGGCAATCTGGCCCGCCTCGCGGCTGCAACGGGCCTTGTCTATTACGACACCCGCCGCAACATCATCTCGCGCTTCCCCATTTTCGATCCAGCGCTGGGCGAGCGCACCCAGGCCGGCCCGGGGCTTTATTCCATGCCCTCGCTCGATAGCAACGCGGTCCATGCGCTGATCGCGGTCGCGCCCGGCCAGGTCATCGCCATGGCCAATACCCATCTGACCAGCAATCCCTATGGCCCAGAAGCGGTGCGCGACGGCGAGCCGCTCGACGCCATTCTGGCTATCGAAGCCGAAACGCGCCTGCCGGAAGCCCAAAGCCTTGCCGATGCGCTGGCCCCCGTCATTGCCAGCGGCCTGCCGGTCTTCCTCACCGGCGATTTCAACGTGCCGTCGTGGCGCGACTGGACCGCCGAGATGACGGCAATCCGCCCGGAAGTGAAATACGCCGTCGATTGGCCGGTCAGCCGCGTCATGGAACAGGCCGGCCTCACCGACAGCTATCGCGCCGTCTATCCCGATGCCGCCCAGCGGCCCGGCCTCACCTGGACCCCCGGCGCGCCCTATCCGTTGCAGCCCGATGACGGCACCCATGACCGTATCGACTATGTCTGGAGCGCCACGGCAAAACCGGTCAGCAGCGAAATCTTCGGCGAAGTCGGCGGCCCCGATGTCGATGTCGGCTTTGCGCCCTATCCGTCCGATCACCGCGCCGTGCTGACCACGTTTGAAGTCACGCCCGCGATCGCGCCCGGCATGATCGCCGTCGAACCGCCCCGCATCGTCGATGGCCAGAACTTCATCCTGCGCGCCAGCATTCCCGGCCTGGGTCTGTGGTCTGGCGTCGTCGTGCCCCGCGGCGGCGATGCGACGACAGATGGCCTCACCGGCATTGCCAATGTCGGCCAGAGCGACCGCCCGACCATCAAGCTCTCGACCATTGGCTTGCCACCCGCGCCCTATGATGCGGTCTTGCTTGATGAATCCGGCGCCGAACGTGCCCGCACGCGCTTCACCGTAGTGCCCGCCGAAAACCGCGCCACGCTCAGCCTCGACAAAAGCCAGTACACCACTGGCGAAGCAATCACCGCCAGCTGGACCAGCGCCCTTGGCCTGCGCTTTGACTGGATGGCCGTCTATGCCCTGCCCGCGCCCGATGTCTATGATTACGGCGGCTACATCTATACCGGCGCCCGCGTCGACGGCAGCCAGGTGCTCGATGCCGACACACTCGGCGACCTGCCGCCGGGCCGTTATGAGCTGCGCCTCTTTGCCGATGACAGCTACGTCACCCAGGCCGCAGCACAATTTGAAATCACCGCGCCCTGAGGCGCGGTGAAAAACATGTCAAACGCCCAGCACCGCAACTTCGGGCACTTCGATTTCGCGCCAGCGATGGCAGGCCACCAATCGGCTATTGTCGATCATTTCCAGCGGCGGCCGCGTCTCCGCACAGAATGGCTTGGCGAAGCGACAGCGCGTGCGGAAGGTGCAGCCCGATGGCGGATTGATCGGCGATGGAATTTCGCCTTTCAGCGCGTCGATATTGCGTAATCGCGCCAGTTTCGGATCGGGGATCGGCACCGCCGTCAGCAGCGCCCGCGTGTAGGGGTGCTTGGGATCGTCATAGATCTCATCACCCGTCGCCAACTCCACGATACGCCCCAGATAGAGCACGAGGATGCGGTCCGACACGTGCCGCACGACGCTGAGGTTGTGCGAGATAAAGATCAGCGTCAGCCCGAACTCATCCTTGAGCTCGGCCAGCAGGTTCAAGATCTGCGCCTGGATCGACACGTCGAGCGCCGATACCGGCTCGTCGCAGACGATCAGCTTGGGCTCGGTGATCAGCGCCCGGGCAATGCCGATACGCTGTGCCTGCCCGCCCGAAAATTCGTGCGGATAGCGGTTGATCATTTCCGGCAGCAGCCCGACCGATTCCATGGTCTTGAGCACGCGCGCCTGCCGCTCGATCTTGGTCAGCTCAGGGCGCAGGGCACGCAGCGGATCGGCGATGATCTCGCCCACCGTCATGCGCGGATTAAGCGAGGCCAGCGGGTCCTGGAAAATGATCTGCAGGTCGGCGCGACGCTTGCGCATTTCCTCGGCGGGCAGCTTGGTCAGGTCCTGACCCAGCCACAGCACCTGCCCCTCATCGGGGCTGAGCAATTGCAGGATGCAGCGTCCGAGCGTGGACTTGCCACAGCCGCTTTCGCCCACGATGCCGAGCGTCTCGCCCTTGCGGATCGAGAAGTTGATATCTTCCAGTGCCGTCAGCGTCAGCGGCCGACTAAGCAGGCCGCTCGACAGCGAGAAGGTCTTCTTGAGATTTTTGATCTCGAGCAGATTGACCGGGGTCTGGTTCATCACGCCACCTTCCCATAGGCCATCGGGCCATCATAGAAACACGCCTTCTGGCGGCCATTGCCGGTATCGGTCAGCGGCGGCCGCTCGACCAGACACCGGTCGAACGCAAAGGCACACCGGGGATTGAACGAGCAGCCCTTGGGCAAGTGTTCAAGGCTGGGCGGCAGGCCCTGGATTGGGTCAAGCCGCGCCGCGCGATGAGCAATGTGCGGCGTCGAATGCAGCAGCCCCAGCGTATAGGGGTGGCGCGGATCGTAGAACAGGTCGTCGACCGTGCCCTTTTCCACTGCGCGTCCGCCATACATCACCATCATGCGGTCAGCCACACCGGCCACCACACCCAGATCGTGGGTGATGATCACCAGCGACGTGCCGAAATCGTCGGTCAGTGTCTTGAACAGGTCCAGCATCTGCGCCTGCACTGTCACGTCGAGCGCCGTGGTCGGCTCATCGGCGATCAGGATTTTCGGCTGGCACAGCAGCGCCATCGCAATCATCACGCGCTGCCGCATACCGCCTGACAGTTCATGCGGATAGGCATTGGCGCGTTTAACCGGTTCGGGGATACCGACACGCTCCAGCATTTCGATGGCCGTGCGGATAGACTTGGCCTTGTCGAACCCGCGATGCTTGACCAGCACCTCGGCCAGCTGGGTTTTGACCCGCAGACTGGGATTGAGCGAGGTCATCGGGTCCTGAAAGATCATGGCAATGTCTTTGCCGCGTATCTTGTCGAGCCGCGACTTTTCCATACCAACGAGGTTTATGTCGCCAAACATCGCCTTGCCGCTGGTGCGGCCGTTTTTGGCGAGCAGCCCCATGATGGACAAGAACGCCTGGCTCTTGCCGGAACCGCTTTCGCCCACCACGGCAAGGGTCTCGCCTGCTTCGAGCGAGAAGTTGAGATCATTGACCGCGCGCACCTCGCTCTCATGCAGAGCAAAGGTCACGCCGAGGTCCTGAACGTCGAGAACTTTGGTCATCAGCGATCCTTCGGGTCCAGCGCATCGCGCAAACCGTCACCGATATAGGTGAGGCACAACAGCAACGTCACGAGCACGGCGGCGGGGGCGATCAGCATCCAGGGCAGCACTTCGGCCACCGGCGCACCGGCGGAAATCAGCGTACCCAGCGAGGTCTGCGGCTCCTGCACACCAAGGCCCAGATATGACAGGAAGCTCTCGGCGATGATGATTTCGGGAATGGTCAGCGTTGCATAGATCACCACGGGCCCGGTCAGGTTGGGCACAATGTGGCGCATGATGATGGTGAAAGGCTTTGCGCCGCCGGCCTTGGCCGCTTCGACGAATTCCTTTTCCTTCAAACTCAGCGTCTGCCCACGAACAATACGCGCCATGGTCAGCCACTCAATGGCACCAATACCGACAAACAGCAGCACTGGGTTACGCCCGAACATGACCATCAGGATGATCACAAAGAGAATGTAAGGCAGCGCATACATCACGTCGACGATGCGCATCATGATCGCGTCGACCCGGCCACCGTAATAGCCGGCCACCGCGCCATAGACGACGCCGATCGACACCGAAACGAAGGTGGCGACAAACGCCACGATCAGGCTCATCTGCGTGCCCTGCAGCACGCGGGCCAGCATGTCGCGCCCGTTCTGGTCGGTGCCGAAATAGTGCCCGGCATCGAAGTTGGGCGGCTTGCGGATATTGCCCCAGTCGACCTGCGAATAGCCCCATGGCACGAAATAGGGCCCGATAAACGCCACCAGCACGATCAGGATAACGATGGCGATGGACGCCACCGCCGCCTTGTTGCGCACCAGACGCCGAATGGCGTCCTGCGTCAGCGAGCGGCCCTTGGGCGGGTCGAGCGTTTCGAGCTTTTTGGCGTACTCGGTGAGGACGTGGTCTTTTCCAGTGAACCCAGCCATCAGCGGTACCTCACCTTGGGGTCGAGCCAGGCATAGACGAGGTCGACGATGAGATTGAGCGCGAGAATGATGAACATGTAGAGGATGGTGGTTCCCAGCACGATGCCGTAGTCGCGGTTAAGCGCGGCTGTGACGAAGTATTTGCCGATACCCGGCAGGCCAAAAATCTGCTCGACGGCCAGCGAGCCGGTCAACAGATACGAGAGGCCCGGTCCGAGATAGGAGACGACGGGGATCAGCGCGGGCTTGATGGCGTGACGCGCCAGCACCAGCCGTTCGCCAATGCCCTTGGACCGTGCCGTACGCACATAATTGGTGCCCAGCACTTCGATCATCGAACCGCGCATCAACCGGCTGATACGCGCCGCATGCGGCCACGCCAGAACGGTCACCGGCAACACCAGATGCAGCCACGAGCCGTTGACCCAGCCACCGGCGGGCAACCATTTGAGATAAACGCCGAACCACAATTGCAGCAGCGCCGCCATCAGGAAGTTGGGCACCACGACGCCCAGCATCACGGCCAGCACCAGCACGTAATCTGGCCATTTGTTCTGGTTCACCGCCGCAACCATGCCGGCGATAACGCCAATGATGGTGGCGATGACGAACGCCGTCATCGCCATGGTCAGCGTGAACGGAAAGCCGATACGGATCAGGTCGGAAACGTTGAAACCATCAATCACCATCGAGGGGCCCAGGTCACCCTGGAACAGCCGCCCGATATAGATGAAATACTGCATGAACAGCGGTTGATCGAGATTGTAATGGGCGCGCAGGTTAGCCAGCACGGTCGGCGGCAGGGCGCGTTCACCATCAAAAGGACCACCCGGCGCCAGACGCAGGATGAAGAAACAGACTGTAACGGCGATCAGTGCAATCGGGATCGCCGACAACACGCGCCGAAAGGCATAGGCCAACATGTATTTGAACTCCTTGGCCGGAGCACCGGTGCGACAGGGGCCACTTGTGCTTCACGGACAAAAGAACCGTGGGGGCCATTTGGCCCCCACGATCTGATTTCTGGTCCGCTTATTCCGACTTCGAGAGCCAGCGGGTGCGGAAGATGTTCTTGGCGTTTTCTTCAAAGCCAGTGATCTTGGGCGACACGACGTCCTTGGACACGTACCAGTAGATCGGGATCGCGCCGAATTCGTCCATCGAGATCTGCTCGGCCTGGGCCAGCAGTTCGCCGCGCTTGACGAGGTCGAGTTCGGTCGAAGCCTCAACCAGCAGGTTGTCAAACTCTTCGTTCGAGTAACGGCCGTAATTGTTGCCCCAGTTCACGACGCCGTTCTGTTCAACGCCGGTCTTGAGCAGGTCAAGCGTGTTGGACGGATCGGAATAGTCGAGCAGCCAGCCGGCACGGCCGATTTCAAAGTCGCCGGCGCGCAGTGCGTCGTAGTGCACGGCGGTTTCAGCGTTGAACAGCTCGATCTTGATGCCAATTGGCTCCCACATGGCGGCGAGCGCCACAGCGATACGCTGGTGGTTGTCATTGGTGTTGTAGCGCAGCTGCAGGGTCAGCGGCTTGTCTGGACCATAGCCAGCGTCAGCCATCAGCTGCTTTGCATGCTCAACGCGCTCTTCATATGGCTGATCAGCCCAGGCAGGGTGATAGGCATCTGGAACGTAGTTGTTGGTGCCCGGAGGCACCCAGCCATAAGCTGGCAGTTCGCCGGTGCCCAGAATGTCTGGCCCGATCACTTCGCGCACAACGGTGGTCGACAGCGCTTCACGGATGCGGATGTCGGTCAGTGGACCCTTTTCCTGGTTCATCACGTAGTAATAAACGCCCAGGAACGGCACGACGTGTGCCTGGCCAGGCAGGTTGTCCTGCAGCCACTGATACTGGTCAGCCGGGAAGTCGGTCAGAATGTCGAATTCGCCCGCGCGGTAACGGTTGAGCGCTGCCGCCTGATCTTCCAGCACGTGGTAGAACACTTCGTCGATCTGCACATTGGCAGCATCGTAATAGGTCTCACTCTTTTCGGAGCGGACATAGGAGCCCGGCAGCCATTCCTTGATCGAATAAGGACCGTTGCTGACGATATTGGCAACCTTGGCCCAGTCATCACCGAACTTTTCCACCAGGTGCTTTGGCACGGGGTAAGCGGTGTAGTGGGTCAGCGCATCGAGGAAAAATGGCGTCGACGCGTTCAGCGTGATCTCAAGCGTCTTGTCATCGATCGCCTTGACGCCAAGCTGGGTCAGATCGGTGATTTCGCCCGAGTTGATGGCTTCCGAATTCTTGATCGGGAACTGCAGATAGGCATAGCCGGCAGCAGTTTTGGGATCGAACAGGCGGCGGAAGGCGAACTCGAAGTCGCCTGCGGTCACTGGCGTGCCGTCAGACCACTGAATGCCGTCGCGCAGGTGGAACGTATAAACAGTGCCATCCTCGGAGATTTCCCAGCTTTCGGCCTGGCCCGGAATGGCCTCGGCCTTGGCATTTTCAGTCAGCAGACCTTCAATGAAATCACCAACAACGCGGTTTTCCCAGTCGCCGGAAACCTTGTGCGGATCCAGCGATTTTGGATCACCACCGTTGTGCAGTTGCAGCGTTGCCGCCATGACAGACGTGCTCATCATCAGCGCTACGGCGCCGGCGGTTGCTACCGCAGTGAGGGTTTGCATGAGCTTCATTGTCGTCCCATCTCCTTGTGGAAGTCTCTGATCGTTTTTTGCCCGCCATCTTGGTGCAGCGGAGTTCAAAATTCGGTGGCAGGGTCATGAACCCGCCAACTTGGATGGACGGTATTACGCAAATCCGTCCACTGACAAGCAAAACATTGACCTAAGCGTCAAGCTTGCCCCGATTGTTAACAGGCTCTGAACTGGAGAAAAACAGCACGCCTTTGCGCGCGAAGGACAGGAATCGGAACGAAATACCCTCTATCCGAGCAATCCAGCCTGCTGCGCACCATAGATCACAAAGGCCAGCGCAAAAAACACCAGCCAGGTCATCCAGCCCGGCATTGGCTTGCGGGGTGGCTTGGGTTCGGGTTCTTTTTTGATGGGGCGAAATTTTACGACATTGTCGCTCATGCAGCGCTTTCAACCAGGGCCGCGACACCCATGCCGCCGGCCGTACAGACGCTCAACAAAGCGCGTTTTCCTGGCTCCGTCGAGAGCAGTTTGGCCGTCAGCCCCAGAATACGCGCCCCGGTCGCGGCAAACGGATGCCCATAGGCAAGGCTCGATCCCTTGACGTTGATCTTGGCCGGATCGACCTCGCCCATCACGTTGTCACGGCCCAGCACCGTCTTGCAGTATTCCGGGTCATTCCATGCCTTGAGCGTGCACAGCACCTGCGCCGCAAAGGCTTCATGCAGTTCGAAATAATCGATCTGGTCGAAGCTCAGATTGGCTCGCGCCAGCATTTCGCTGACCGCAATGGTCGGCGCCATCAGCAACCCTTCGCCATGCGCAAAATCATTGCCCGCAACCCGGCCCATGGTCAGATAGGCAAGGATCGGCAGGCCCCGTGCCCGCGCCCACTCTTCGCTCGCCAGCAGCACCGAACTTGCGCCATCCGTTAGCGGCGTCGAATTGCCCGCCGTCAGCGTGCCCAGCCCGCTCGACTTGTCGAAGGCAGGCTTGAGCGTCGACATCTTTTCGAGATTGGAGTCCGCCCGCACATTGTTGTCGCGGACGAGGCCCGCGCATTGCACCAGCAGATCGTCGTGAAACCCCTCGTCATAGGCCTTGGCGGCGTTCTGGTGGCTGGCCACGGCGAGCACGTCCTGCGCCTGTCGCGTAATGCCCCATTCGCGCGCCATCAGCTCGCAATGCTGGCCCATCGACATGCCGGTGCGCGGCTCGTTGACCGAGGGCGCCACTGGCGTCAGCTCACCAAACGAGAAGCCCTTGAACGCCTTGAACTTCTCGCCCGTCGAGCGCGCCTTGTTCACATCGAGCAGCCGATGCTGGAACTTGTTGCCGAACACGATCGGGCTATCGCTGACCGTGTCCGACCCCGCCGCAATACCGCTATCGATCTCGCCCGACGCGATCTTGGCGCCCAGCACCAGTGCGGCTTGCAGGCTCGTACCGCAGGCAATCTGCATCGTCGTCCCCGGCGTGCGCGGCGAAAACCCGGCATCGAGCGTCGCCTCGCGCGCCAGATTGAAATCGCGGCTATGCCCGATCACCGCCCCGGCAATCACCTCATCGATCTTTTCGCCCTTGAGCCCAAACTTGTCGGCCAACCCCGCCAACACCGTGCCCAGCATCGACAGATTGGTCTCCTCGACATAGGCCGTGTTCCCCCGCGCAAACGGAATCCGCGCCGAACCGACGATCGCGACTCTACGAAGTTCAGTCATTTTTCCTCCGGAAATTGGTTCTGGAATGCGTCAGGCCGAGCCGAGACAGGTGTTCGTCGAGCACCGGAGCGGAGCGGAGATTACTACGTGAGCACCGGAGCGCTGACGAACGCCTGTCGCAGGCCGGCATCACGCATTGCGGGACCGATTTCACGCCCGCCCATCCTTGCGCGCCTTGAGCGGCCCGCCGAGGAACGGCGCAAACCCCGTCCCCAAAATCACCCCGATATCCGCCATGCCCTCATTGGCCACCACGCCCTCGGCGACCACGACCTCGGTCGTATCCACCAGCGGCTTCACCAGCTCTCGGCCCAATCCAGCCAGATCGGCATGCGCCGGCACCTCGCCCTTTTGCGCCTTGCCATCCACCCATTTGTAAAAGCCCTCGCCGGTTTTGCGACCCAGCTTGCCCGCAGCCACCAGACCCGAAAACTTGCTCTCGACCGGCACGGCATGCCCGAGCTCGGTCGCGACCGACTTGCCGACATCGAGGCCCACCGTATCCATCAGCTCGATCGGCCCCATCGGCATCCCGAATGCCACCGCCGCCGCATCGAGCAATTCCTTGCTCTCGCCCGCCTCGACCCGCTGCACGGCGCCCAACATGTAGGGCATCAGCACCCGGTTCACGAGGAAGCCCGGTGCGGATTTCACCACCACAGGCGACTTGCCAATGGCCAGCGCAAAGGCCGCGCCCTTGCCGATTTCGGCATCGGTGTTGAACGTCGAGCGGATCACTTCCACCAGCGGCAGCTGCGCCACCGGATTGAAGAAATGCAGCCCGATCAGCCGCTCCGGTTGCTTGAGCTTTTCCGCAATCCGCTCCAGCTCAATGGAAGACGTATTGGTCGCCAGAATAGCGCCCGGCTTCAGCCTGTCTTCCAGCCCGCCAAAGATCGATTGCTTGACCTCGAGCTTTTCCACCACCGCCTCGATGATCACATCGGCCCGGCTCACGCCCTTGCCGGTCGGATCGGCCTCCAGCCGCAGCACCGCCGCGTCCACTTCGTGCTTTTTCTTGAGCCGCTTTTTAAACAGCGCCTTGCCGCGTTCCAGCGCCGGCTGGATGCGCTCCATATCGATATCCTGCAGCGTCACGCTCATGCCGCGCAGCGCGCACCACGCGGCAATATCGCCACCCATCACGCCCGCGCCGATCACGTGCACCCGCGCAAATTTCTGGCCCTTGCGACCCTGCTTTTTCAGCGCCTCGGAGGCAAAGAACACCCGGCGCAGATTGGTCGCCGTATCGCTGCCCATCAGCGGCACGAAGGCGTCGATCTCGCCCCGGATCATCGCCTGCCAGTTATTGCCGTGCTTTTCGAACAGGTCGATCAGCGCGAACGGCGCCGGATAATGCGCCTTGTTGGCCTTTTTGCCCGCCTGCTCGCGCATTTTGTTGGCCACGTAACCGCGCAGCGGCCCCATTGCCATCACCTTCTTGTAAAGCGCCGCCGGGCTCGCCTTGCGCTTCTGCAACACGGCCTTGCGCGCTTCCCAGCGCAGCATGTCGCGATGGCGCACCAGCTTGTCGACCAGGTTCAGCCCCCGCGCCGCACCGGCCTTGAGCATCCGCCCCGTCAGCATGATCCCCATGGCGTCAACCGGCCCAGCCTGCCGGATCGACCGACCCGTGCCGCCAAAGCCCGGAAAGATGCCCAGATTGACTTCCGGAAACCCGATCCGCGTCTTGTCGTCATTGACCGCCACGCGATAGTGACACGCCAGCGCCAGCTCCAGCCCGCCGCCCAGGCAAAAGCCGTGAATGCCCGCAACCACCGGGATCTTGAGCTTTTCGATCCGCGCAAAAAGCGCATGGGTGCGTTTCAGCGCCTCCGGCAGAACCGAAAAATCGCTCATTGCATCGAACTCGGAAATGTCCGCACCCGCAATGAAGCCACTATCCTTGCCACTGAGCAGGATGACGCCCACCAGCTCCCCGGTCTGCGCCAGTTCCTCGAACCGCGTCACCAGCGTTTCGAGCTCCATGACCGCCTCGCGGCTCAGCGTATTAACCGGCGCATCGGGCGTATCGATCGTCAGCCAGCCCAGATTTTCCACATCGCGGTGAAAGCTCCAGTTCCGGGTTGCAGGCATCACTGGCTGAATCATCATTGCTCCTCTCGCCACGCCCTCGTGGTTCGAGGGTCGCTGCGCTCCCACCTCACCATGAGGTCTACTGGGAGCTCGGTTTATCAGTAGCCCTCATGGTGAGGTGCGAGGCCTTGCCGAGCCTCGAACCACGAGAGCGTGGCACTACTCCGCCGCCACCGTATGTTTATGCTCGGCCGCCAGTTCATCACTGGCAAAATCATCCACCTTCACCACGCGGTCCGTCGCTTCATCGGCCGCCCGCATGATGCCCGCCTCATTGTCGTTGAGCACGCCCGCCGCCACCGCATCGTCAATTGCATCGCGATCCAACCGACGCTCGATGACGCCCTTGCGCGCCGCTTTGACAAACCGCGCTTCGATCTCTTCGGCCTCGGTCACCTTGATGAACGCATCTTCGAGCACACCGGTAATGTCGTCGGGGTCAAACGACACATAGGTGCCCGTCGTCAGCCGATCCCGGAACGCACCGGGCCGCAGCACCGACCGCACGAAGCGATAGTTCACGCGGTCGCTGGCCGGCTTGGCATGGCGTCCCAGCGGGAAGCACAGGAACCGCATCGCCCAGGCAAAGGCCGGATTGGGAAAATTGGCAAACACTTCGCCAAAGGTCTTTTCGAGCGAAGCCACGCGATCTTCCATGATCGCCTCGACCAGTTCCCGATCCTCGGCAATCTGGCCCTCATCCTCGAAGCGGCGCAACGTCGCCGACATCAGATAAAGGTCACTCAAAATATCGGCCATACGGCCCGAAATCTTCTGCTTGCGCTTCAGCGCACCGCCCAGAAACACCGTGGTCCAGTCGGCCACCAGCGCAAAATCCTGGCTATAGCGATGCAGCCGCCGATACCAATGCGCCATCGGCCCCTGATTGGGCGTCGTCGCAAAAGCACCATTGCTCATGCCATGCAGGAAGCTCGCCACGATATTGCGCAGCATGAATTTCGTGTGGCCACCGAACGCCACGTCGAACTGCTCAAGTCCGGCCTTGCGATCCTTGTTCTGCGCCGCCTGCACTTCCTTGAGCAGATACGGATGCGCCCGCAGCACGCCCTGCGCAAAGGTCATCAGCGTGCGCGTCAAAATATTGGCGCCTTCCACCGTGATCGCCACCGGCAGCGCCATATAGGCGCCAAACAGATAGTTCCCCGGCCCATCCTGAATGGCGCGGCCACCGTGAATATCGAACGCGTCGTCCATGCTGTCGCGCATGGCTTCCGTGGTGGTGTACTTCAGCAGTCCCGCGATCACCGCCGGGCGCTGCCCTTCGTCAACCATCGACGCCGTCAACCGCCGCCCGGCCTCGAACGTATAGGCGCGCTTGACCATCTCGCCGAGCGGCTCCGCCACGCCTTCCATGATCCCGACGGGAATGCCGAACTGCCGCCGCACCCGGGCATAGGCCGAGGTCGTGCGCAGCGTCTGCTTGATCGAAATCGAACCAATCGCCGGCAGCGAAATGGCGCGCCCGGTCGACAGGCACTCCATCAGCATGCGCCAGCCCTGTCCGGCATAGTCGGTGCCGCCGATCAGAAACTCCATCGGCACGAACACGTCTCGGCCCTTCACCGGACCATTCATGAACGCCTGCCGCGCGGGGAAATGCCGCCGCCCGATCTCGACGCCCGGATGGTCGCGCGGCACCAGCGCCAGCGTGATGCCAATATCTTCGCCACGCCCCAGATGATTGTCCGGGTCCTTGAGCAAAAACGCCAGGCCGACCAGCGTCGCAATCGGCGCCAGCGTGATATAGCGCTTGTCAAAGCTCAGCTTGACGCCAAGCACTTCCTTGCCCTGCCACTGCCCCTTGGTGACGATGCCGATATCACGCATGCCACCCGCATCCGATCCCGAATGCACGCCCGTCAGCGCAAAGCACGGCACTTCCAGCCCGCGCGCCAGACGGCCGAGATACTTTTCCTTCTGGCTCTGCGTGCCGTATTTTTCCAGCAACTCGCCCGGTCCGAGAGAATTGGGCACCATCACCGTAATCCCTGCCGCCACCGAGCGGCTGGCGATCTTGGAGACGATCATCGACTGTGCCTGCGCCGAAAACCCAAGCCCGCCGTGCTCCTTGGCAATCAGCATGCCGAGGAACCCTTCGTCCTTGAAATACTGCCAAAGCTCGGGCGACAGGTCGGCGCGATTGTTGCGAATGTCCCAGTCGTCGATCATCGAACAGGCGACTTCGGTCTGGTTATCCAAAAACGCCTGCTCGTCGCTGGTCAGCGTCAGCGGGCGGATCGAGGTCAGCTTGGTCCAGTCGGGACGCCCCGAAAACAGCTCCGCGTCCCAGCCCACCGTGCCTGCGTCGAGCGCTTCCTGCTCGGTGCGGCTCACCTTGGGCAGGATGGATTTGACCGCGCCATAGACCGGCGTCATCAGCGCCACCTTGCGGATCAGCGCAACGCTGAGCAGCAGCAACACCGCTGCAAAAATCAGGATCACCCAGCTTCCGCCGCCCAGCCCATAGCTGATGCCCGTGCCGGGAAAGCTCAGCCCCGACAGCAGCCCGATCGCCAGCGCAGCCACGCCCCACTGCCACAGCGGGCTCTCCCGCATTGCCAATACGGCAAAGATCACGAGGCTGAGTGCGATAAGCGCTAAGGTCACGGCATGCCCTCCTTGGCGTTGCCCTGGCGAGTAGCCAAGCAACTCGATCCCCATCATGGCCACCACTTTCCGAAGATTCGGTTAGGTCGCTTTTTGCTCGCCGCGCCGGGATCGTCGCGCAGAAGCCCGCCAGTCATGCACCCAGTCTAACGCGGTTTACGTAAACGTCAACCAAGTGCCCAATACGTAGACAGAGACGACGTCACGCCCTACCCCAAGCGTCAACGCACCACCCGCTCAAAAGTTCGGGCAACGGTTTGACGCTAACGTAAAGCCATGAAATATTCCTCTCAATGAATGCGCAAAGCGCATCGCCGAAACTGGCGCCCGGAGGACATTTCATGGACACGACGACCGCAAAAGCTGCCGCCATCCGCCCCTGGATTGCCAGCTACCCTGACGGCATCGTCTGGGATGCGCAGATCAATACCCGCCCGGTCCATGAACAGGTGCTCGCCGCCTGCGCCAAAAACCCGTCCGCGGTCGCGCTCGATTTCCTTGGCGGCACCACGACCTTCGGCGACCTGGCCAAAAAGATCATCGCTTTTGCCGGGGCCTTGCAGCGCCAGTTCGGCGTCAAAAAGGGCACTCGCGTCGCGCTGATGCTGCCCAATACGCCCTTCTATCCCATCGCCTATTACGCAGTGCTGCGCGCCGGCGGCATCGTGGTCAATTGCAACCCGCTCTATACCGTCGCTGAACTCAGCCACATCACCTCCAATGCGGGGGCCGATGTGATGGTGACGCTCGATCTGCAGCAGATTTACGAAAAGGCCGAAAAACTGGTCGCTGCCGGCGACATCAAATCGCTGATCGTCTGCCACTTCCCCGATGCGCTGCCGCTGCTCAAAAAAGTCCTCTACACGGTCGCCAAGCGCAAGGATCTGGCCCATCTCCGGCGCTCGCCAATTCGCGACAAGATCACCTATTTCCACGACATGATCGACCGCCGCGACACGCCTGAAGCTGTCGTCATCGATCCGATCAAGGATATCGCGGTCCAGCAATATACCGGCGGCACCACCGGCCTGCCCAAGGGCGCACTGCTCACCCACGCTAATATCTCGGCCAATATGAGCCAGATCGACAAATGGGGTGACGGGCTGTTTTATCCGCCCTCCAAGGTCGTGGCGGTGCTGCCCTTCTTCCACATTTTCGCAATGACCGTCTGCATGAACGTGCCGCTGTGCAATGGCACGCAGGTCGTCATGCTGCCCCGCTTCGAGCTCAAGGCGCTGCTCAATCTGCTGGTCCGCACCCGCGCCAATGTGCTGCCTGCCGTCCCCACCCTGCTCAACGCCATCGCCCGCGCCGATAGCGCCACCGCCGATCAATTGGCCAGCCTCGAAGTCGCCATTTCCGGCGGCGCCGCTTTGCCCGATGAAGTGCGCGCCGCGTTCGGCAAAAAGTCCAAGGCCATCCTCGCCGAAGGCTACGGCCTCACCGAGGCCTCGCCGGTCGTCTGCTGCGCCGCCCTGCGCGTTGCCTCCAAACCCATGTCCATCGGCATGCCACTCCCCGGCACCGACATTCGCTTCGTCGATGTCGATTCCGGCGAGGTCGCCGCACAGGGCCAGGACGGCGAACTTCAGGTCAAAGGCCCGCAGGTGATGGCCGGTTACTTCGAAAACCCGGACGCCGACAAGGACGCCTTCATGGACGGCTGGCTGCGCACCGGCGATGTCGGCCACATGGACGATGACGGCTATGTCTTCCTCGTTGACCGCATCAAGGACCTGATCATCTGCTCGGGTTTCAACGTCTATCCGCGCACCATCGAGGAAGCGCTGATGACCCATGAAGCGGTCGAGGAAACCAACGTCATCGGCGTCAAGGACGAGTATCGCGGCGAGGCTCCGGTCGCTTATGTCAAGCTCCGCCCCGGCCAGAATGTCACCGAAGAGGCGCTCAAGAAGTACCTCACCACGCGCCTCAACAAGATCGAAATGCCCAAGGAGATCATCTTCAAGGATGCTCTCCCCAAGACGCTGATCGGCAAGCTCTCCAAAAAAGAGCTCCGCGAAGAATATGCCAAGACACGAGCAAAAAAGTGACCCGCGCCACCGCTGAAAATCGCGACCTGTTCGCCATTGCCGACCTCGCCAAGGAGTTCGGCATTTCGACCCGCGCCATCCGCTTTTACGAAGCCAAGGGCCTGCTCGCCCCCGAGCGCGTCGGCGCCACCCGCATCTTCCGCCGCCGCGACCGCGCGCGGCTCATCCTCATCCTGCGCGGCAAACGCCTCGGCTTCTCGCTGCGCGACATCTCCGACTACCTCAGCCTCTACGACGCCAACCGCAGCCAGCAGGTCCACCTCCTCACCGCCAAAGTCGACGAGAGACTGGCCTCGCTCGAAGGCCAATTGCTCGACCTGCAAACCACCATCGGCGAACTGCGCGAGATCAAACGTCTGGCCGATGAGCGGCTAGAAAAGGCGAGCTGAGCCAGAGAATACCCCCACCTAGCCTCCCCCTGAAAAGGGGGGAGGAACAGATCCAGTGCGAAGCACCACCCCGCCCCAATCACCGCGCGGATTCCTCCCCCTATCAGGGGGAGGCTAGGTGGGGGTACTCCGATCCCTCAGTCGCATGACATCAAACTACCAGCACCCCTCATGGTGAGGTGCGAGTTCTTACGAGCCTCGAACCACGGGGGCGTGCCCACATCACGCCAACATAGTTCTTTGCGCATGTCAGGCGAGCAAGGCATTCGCCCCCCTACTTCCGCCCCTTCGTCATAAAATCCGGCTTCTTCGGCTTCACCCACCCCTTGGGCGGTTGCCGCACTGGCACCTGCGTCCCCAACCCCATCGCCCCCGGCGGCGGCTGCCCCACCGTCACCGTATCGGGATCGCCCTCCTGCACCGGCGCCTCCCCCTTGATCCGCGCAATCTCATTGCGCAGCGCCGTCGCCTTCTCAAAATCCATCGCTTCGGCCGCCGCATTCATCTGCGTCGTCAGCTCAGTCAACTTCACATTGATCGATCGCGATGACATCTTTGCCTCCTTCAAGCATGGCACCCGGCACCAGCAGTTGGATCACCGGGACAAGCCCGGTGATGACGGTGGATGGACCATGAGCCCCCACCCCACCGTCATTGCCCGGCTCGTCCGGGCAATCCAACTTTCTTCCCGTTCTAAGTCGCCCCGACAAACACCGCCATATCCGCCAGCGTCGCCGCCTCGCTCGCCGGCTTGTCCCACCGGATCCGGCTGATCCGCGGAAACCTCAGCGCCACGCCCGACTTGTGCCGTGTGCTCTCCTGCGCGCTATCGAACGCCACCTCGAACACCAGCTCCTTCTTCACCTCACGCACCGGCCCGAACGCCTGGATCGTATTGGCCCTGATCCACTTGTCGAGCTGCTTCAGCTCCTCATCGGTAAACCCGAAATAGGCCTTCCCGATGGGCACGATCTCATTGCCCTTCCACACGCCAAACGTATAGTCCGAATAAAAACTCGAACGCTTGCCATGCCCGCGCTGCGCATACATCAGCACCGCATCCACCACATTGGGATCGCGCTTCCATTTGAACCAATAGCCCTTCGGCCGCCCCGGCACATAGGGCGAGGTCCGCAGCTTTATCATCACCCCTTCATGGCCATGTTCATCCGCTCCCTGCCGTCGCTGCGCCGCCAGATCGTCCCAATCGGCAAACGGCAAAACCGGCGACAGATCGAGCCGCGACTGCGGATTGGCCTCAAACCAGGCCTCCAACCGCCTGCGCCGCTCGGTCCATTCCAGCACCCGCACATCTTCGCGCCCGTCAAACAGCATGTCATAGACGCGGATAAAGGCCGGGCCCTCCTTGAGATGCTTGGCGCTCGCGACCTTCTTGTTCAGCCGCTGCTGCAGGTCGTTGAAACTCCCCGGCTCAAAATCCTTGCCCACCAGCAATTCGCCATCGAGCACCGCCTGCCCCTGCACGTTCTCGACAATGTCGGGAAACGCCGCCGCAATGTCGTCGCCCGTCCGCGAAAACAGCGATACCGTCCCCTCGCCCAGCACCAGCTGCACGCGGATGCCGTCCCACTTCCACTCCGCCGAAAAGTCCGCTGGCACCAGCTTGCCGAGGTCTTTTTCCTCGTCGATGGGATTACTCAGCATCAGCGGATGAAACCGCGCCGACTGGTCGATATCCGGCCGCTCCGCCTTGCCATCGAGCCAGGCAAAAAGATCAAGATAAGGCACCTTGAGCCCGTGCCACACCTCTTCTATCGCCTGCAAATCCACCCCGCTCATATCCGCCAGCGCCGTCTTGGCCAGCCGCGCCGACACACCGATCCGCAGTGCCCCCGTCGCCAGCTTCACCACCGCCCAACGCTCATTGATCCCCGCCTGCGTCAGCAGCGCGGCAATCAGCTTGGGCAGTTCGGATTTGGACGTCGTATTGAACAGCTCGATCAGATCGGTCAGCGACGGCAGATCGCTTTGCTGCCCATGATGCGGCCAGATCAGCGCAATCGTCTCGCCCAGATCGCCGACATAATCATAGCTCATCGCAAACAGCGTCGGATCGACCTCGCGCAGCACGATGTCCTTGAGCAAGGCCGGCTTCACATTGCGAAATGTCAGCGCCCCGGTGAGAACGGCCAGCGCATAGCCGCGATCGGGGTCCGGCACTTCCCGAAAATATTGCGTCAGCGCCGCGAGCTTGCGCGTCCGCGATGGCGTCAGCGCCAGCAGTTCCAGCAATTGGGCAAAGCGTTTCATTCCTCCGCGCCCTCCCCGCCATCGTCCTCAAAGCCCTGGATATTAAGCGGTTCGGCCGTCAGTCCCTGTGTCTGGCACCAATAAACCAGCGCATCCTCGCGCCCATGGGTCACCCACACCGTGCCCGCTTTGGTGTCGCGGATGGTCTGCTGCAGCTCGCCCCAGTCGCAATGGTCCGAAATCACCAGCGGCAATTCGACCAGCGCCTGCCGCGCCCGCTGCTTGACGCTCATCCAGCCCGACGCCTGGCACACCACCGGATCGGGAAAACGCCGGCTCCACCGGTCGCGTATGGCCGAAGGCGGCGCGATCACGATCTGCCCCGCCATCTCGGCCTTGACCGTCCCCGTCGCCGGCCGCAGATCACCCAAATCGACGCCAAGCTCCTGATAAAGCTCGCACAGCCGGATCATCGCGCCATGCAGATAAATAGGCGCATCCCACCCCGCGTCCCGCAATAGCCCGATCACCCGCTGTGCCTTGCCCAGCGCATAGGACCCAACCAGATGGCTCCGCTCGGGCTGATCCGCCACCGATTTCAGCAACCGCCCGATTTCGACATTTGGATGGGGATGCTGAAATACCGGCAGCCCGAACGTCGCCTCGGTGACCAGCAGATCGCATTGCACCAATTCAAACGGCTGCGCCGTCCGGTCGGCGAGGCGCTTGTAGTCGCCCGTCACCACCACACGCTGCCCGTCCTTTTCGATCAGCACCTGCGCCGATCCCAGCACATGCCCGGCCGGAAACAGCGTGATCGTCACATCGTCGATCTGAAGCGGCACGCCGAAATCGAGCGCCTCAAACGACCCGGCGCAATCCTCGCCATAGCGCACCTTCATGATGGCGATGGTGTCCGGCGTCGCCAGCACATGCCTGTGCCCGCTGCGCGCATGATCGGCATGGCCATGGGTAATGATCGCCCGCTCGCGCGGCACGCCGGGGTCGATATAGGCGTCGATGGCGCGGATATGGAGGTTGCGGTCCAGCAGCATGGTCACACCAAAAGGAAGGTCGCGACACCCGCGACAGCCGTTACCAGAGCCACCCAGGCCAGCGCCACCATGCCATCGCGCGCCGTCAGCGCCAGCCCGAATGTCGCAATGATCGCCCCCGCCCAGGTCGAGGTAAAGGGGATGAATTCAAGCGCCGGCATGATCATGCCGACCGCCATGCACACCACCGCGCCCAGCCGCAGCACCGGGTCGATCATCACCGCGCCCCAGCGCTTGCGCGACACGCCGTCGATGGTGGCCGTCACCGGCTTCAAAAACCCCAGCAGCTTTTTGGCATTCTTGGCCGGCAGGCACCGTTCAGTCAGCCAGCGCGGCAACCAGATCGTCTTGCGACCCAGCGCAAACTGGCTCGCCACCAAAATCGTATTGAGCCCGATCAGCGTCGGCAGGCCCGGAATAATGCTGAGCGGCGACACTACGATCAGCGCCGGAAACAACAGCATCGGCCCCGCCGCGCGTCGTCCCGCCACCGCCTGGATCATGCCAATGGAAATCTGCTCGCCGTTCTCGACCCGTTGCTCGACCTTTTCAACGATCCGCCCCAACGCGCCGGCCTTGGCCTTTTCCATTCGTTACTCGCTCCATGTCCCACTGCAACGCGCCGCCCTGCCCGGCGTTCCGTCGACATGCCTTGCCAATGCCTTGCCCGCGCGGGACAAAGAGGTTTTGCAGCTTGGGGAAATCACACATGCGCCGACACAATCACCCCGTGGGCACCGTCCACCGCCTCACCGTCGATAGCGCGCTGCTGGCCGGCAACCGGTTGGACGAAGACACCACCCGCATTGTCGATGTCTATGTGCCCCATGGCCATGACGGCAAAGACCTGCCGCTGCTGGTTGATCTCGTCGGCTATACCGCAGGTGGCCCCGCCCACACATCCTGGAAAGGCCTTGGCGAAAACGTGCCGGAACGGCTTGATCGCCTGATCGGCTCAGGTGCTATGCCGCCGGTCGCCGTCGCCTTCCCCGATTGCTTTACGCGCCTGGGCGGCAACCAATATGTCGATAGTGCCGTGATGGGCCGCTGGGCGAGTTTTCTGATCGAAGAAATGCTGCCAGCCGTTGAAACCCGTTTTGCCTGCGGCGGCGCCGGCAAGCGCGGCGTTTTCGGCAAAAGCTCGGGCGGTTTTGGCGCGCTCTATCACGCCATGATGTTCCCAAATGTCTGGGCCGCCGCCGCCAGCCATTCCGGCGATGCCGGTTTTGAAACGCTCTACCTGCCCGAATTCCCGCCTCTGCTGCGCGAACTCGCCAAACAAGGCCTCTCCATCGAAACCTGGTTCAAAGCCTTTGAAGCCAAGCCCAAGCCCGGCGACAAGGACATCAATACGCTGATGATCCTGGCGCAAGCCGCCAGCTTTGATCCGGACCCAAATCCAGACACCTTCCTCGGCCTGCGCCTGCCGGTCGATCCCTATACCTGCGAGCTGATCGAAGACCGCTGGACCAACTGGCTGGCGTTCGATCCAGCCCATCTGGTCAAAACCCACGCCGACGCCATCGGCACCCTCAAGGCCTTCTTCCTCGATTGCGGCACCGACGACCAATACAACATCCTCTACGGCACCCGCCGCATCCACCGCACGCTGGACGAAAAGAATATCCCCCACCGCTACGAAGAATTCCCCGACAACCACTCCAGCGTCGACTACCGCATGGATATCAGTTTGCCCTACTTGACCAAGGCGTTGAGCGCTTAGGAGCACAACGCCCTCACCTCACCCACCAGACAACCCCCTCGCCCCTGAGGGGAGAGGGTTGGGGTGAGGGGTTCAGTGTCAAGTTGAGGCACCGCAGACGCACCAACCACCGAACCCCTCACCCGGCGCTCCGCGCCGACCTCTCCCCTCAGGGGAGAGGTGAAGAAGGCGTCCAGTCGCGAAACCGAGCCCCGACCACCAGTAGCCCTCATGGTGAGCCTGTCGAACCACGAGGGCGTGCCCCAGCTCTCTCCCCACCCACCAGCCAGCCATACCTCTCAGTCGACACCCTCCCCCTTGCGGGGAGGGATCAAGGGTGGGGGTGAGTCACACGCACCGCAATATCGGCTCAGCACAAAGCCCGCCCCTCACATCACCTTCGTCACCGCCAACAACCCCGGCCGCTGCTCATTGGCCGCATTGATCGCCGCTTCACCACCCAGCACCACTACATGGCCATGCTGGGCCACGGCATCCACCGCCTCCGCCAGCCGCTTGAAGTCAGCCCCAGTCGTCCCCAAAATCTCGTCACGCCGCTGCTGGCGGATCGCGTCCGTCGTGCCCGTCAGCTGCCGCCACATCGACGAATAGCCTTTGGCATCGGGGAACTCATAGCCATCCACATCGCCGATCACACCAATGATCGAGCGCGTCAGATCGTTCTCACCGATCCCGGCATTGAGCGCCTTACTTGCCCCATCATAGGCATCGAGCGTCTTGAGCAGGTTCGGATCGCGATAGCTCAAGAAGCTGAAATTGCCCGAGGTCAGATCGAACCGGCTCGACCCGCCATAGGCGCCGCCCTGCACACGCACCTTGTCCCAGAGATAGGTGGTGTTCAAAAACTTCAGCACCACGCTCGATGCGCCGGTCAACTCGAACCCGAGCGCCCGCAGATTTGCCCCCTTGCCCACATAGTTGACCTGCGCCGGAATGATCAGCCCTTCCGACTTCGGCGCATAGTCGATGCTCCAGTCGGCATAGGGGAAATCGCCATTCGGCAGGCGCGTCAGGAAGCTCTCGATCTCGCCCTTGGCCCGGTTCCACAGCGCGCCGTCGGCGGTCACATTGACCACCATGCGACCCCGGTTGAACAGCGTATCGCGGATACGCACCAGCGCCGCGTGCACGCCATCCCAATCGCTATCGACCCGCTTCACCAGATCGCGCAGGAAGCTGAGATAGCTGACGCCACCGATCTGCTCGGCAATCCAGCTCGCTTCCGTCAGCCCGGATTTCAGCCGCGTATCCACAATCGCATTGCCGCTCGGCACCAGTCGCGCTTCGAATCCGGCCTTTTCCTCGAGCGCCATCTGTTTGAAGCGCTCGCGATTATCGAGCCGCGCATCGAGCAGCACATCGCCCATGATGGCGAGCATTTCCTCGATCTTGTCCGGCACGGCCTTGCCCGAGAGGAAAAACCACGCCGCACTACCATCGCTGCCCCGTCGAGCAGAGAGGCCCCGATGTTGCGCAATGCCGCCGGTTGACCGCCCGATGCGCTGCGTCAGCGACACGAAGTCTTCCTTGCTCGTGCCGGTCTGCAGCAGCGCCCGCCCGAACAGCGGCAGATAGGGCAGCAGCCCCTTGTCGAGCACATGCAGGTCAAAGCCGAAATCGAGGTACAAAATCCCCAGCGTCGGCAGGTCGTGGTAGAACAACCGCGCATCGCCCAACGTGCCGATATCGATCGGCGTGGTGCGCGATTCCCGTGGCAGATCGGCCAGCGTCAGGGTCGGGATTTTCGCCAGTTCAGCCGGATCATCCACGGCTTCCTGCAGCGCCTTGAGCTTTTCGGTCTCGGCGACGGTTTCTTCCAGCGCCTTCTCATCCAGCCCGGCGCGCACACCGGCCAAAATCTCGACTTCCTTGGCCGTTTCCCTTGCGCCCTGCCCAGGATCAGCGCTCAGCGTCACCGTCGTGCGATGCATATTGTCGAGGAACAGGCGGCGGATTTCGCGCTCGAAATGGCCGTTCGCAGCCTTCTCCTTGAGCCCCGCCAGCGCGTCTTCAAACGCCAATGGCGCAATCGGATCGCCGCCATGCAGCCAGGTCCCCAGCGCATTGAACATATAGACCATGCCACGCGGATAGGACCCGGTATTGTTCTCGCGCAGCGAGAACTCAAAAGTATTGGCCGCCGCTTCCAGCTGGTCGGCCGCAAAGCCCTGCTCGGCAATCGCTTCGAGCGTCGAGAGGATCAGCGCCTCCACCTTTTCGGCATCCGCCGCGTCGATCCCCTTCATGCCAAAGCTCGCCATCGGCTGGCGCAACCCTCCACCAATGCCGCCGCCGGTCATGCCCTCGCCCAGGCCGCTTTCGGTTAGTGCCTTGCGCAAAGGTGCCGCCGAATTGCCGGCCAGCAGATAGCTCAGCATGCCGTGGCTCAGCGATTCCGCGCGGTCGGCCGGCGGATCGATCATCCAGTTGACCGAGACCATGCCGTCGCGCGCCTTGCCCTCTTCCTTGGTGCCGGCATAGGTCGCCACCACTGAGCGCGGCGCATTAAAGCGCGGCTGGAGTTTGACCTCTGCGTCCACATTGGTCCGCTCGAACTGGCTAAAATAGGCATCGAGGATCGCCAGCCGTTCGTTCGCGTCGTCGTCACCCGAGAAAAACGCCCGCGTATTGGACGGGTGGTAGAACGTCTCGTGGAAGCGCTTGAACTGCTGATAGGTCAGGTCGGGAATAGCCTTGGGATCGCCGCCCGAGCTCACGCCATAGGTGGTGTCGGGATAAATCGAGCGCTGCGAAATATCGCGCATCACCGCGTCGGGCGATTGGAACACGCCCTTCATTTCGTTGAACACCACGCCCTTATAAACCAGCGGCGCCTTGGTATCCTCAAGCTCGTAGTGCCAACCTTCCTGCCGGAACGTATCCTCGGAAATCAGCGGAAAAAACACCGCGTCGAGATAGACATCGACGAGGTTGTAGAAGTCCTTGAGGTTCTGGCTGGCCACCGGATAGGCGGTCTTGTCCGGGAATGTCATGGCGTTGAGAAAGGTGTTGAGCGATCCCTTGATCAGCTCGACGAACGGCTTTTTGACCGGGTATTTGCGCGACCCGCACAGCACCGAATGTTCCAGGATATGCGCCACGCCCGTCGAGTCATCGGGCGGCGTCTTGAAGGTGATGCCGAACACCTTGTTTTCGTCGTCATTGATCAGGCTGAGCACTTCGGCGCCGGTCTTTTTGTGCCGGAACAATTGCGCCTGAGAATTGGCCTCCCCAACATGCTCGTCGCGGATCAATTCGAAGGCGGGATGGGAAGTCATGACAACAATACTCTATTCGTGTTGGCCTCAAGATAGGGAGCCCGATTGACGAACGCCAGTCAAAGCGGCCCCCGCTGGCCCACTTTCGCCATAACATATGCGATAGTGCTGATGATCGTTATCGATGAGGTGCCCGTCATGCCCCGCCTGCTGCTTGCCGCTTCGCTTGCCGTGCTCGTGTCCACTGCCGCCTTTGCAGACGATGGCTATATCGATGACCGTTCCACGGCCACCAGCACCATCACCTCGTTCTACAACGCCGTCGCCCGCAACGAGTTGACCCGCGCCTGGTCCTATTACCAGCACGAGGAAACTGACCCGGCCGAAATCACCGCCAAATTCGAGGAATTCGCCAAGGGCTATGCCGATACCAAAACGGTGACGGTGCTGACCGGCGAGGAAGATTCAGAAGGCGCCGCCGGCAGCATTTATTACAAGCTCCCCGTCGCCATCGACGCGGTCAACGAGGCAGGCGAGCACACCCAGTTTGCCGGCTGCTACACGCTCAAACTGGTCCAGCCCGCCAATCAGGCCGCCCCGCCGTTCCGCCCGCTCCACATCGAAGAAGGCCATCTCGAACCGGCCAAAGGTGAACTCTCCGCCATCCTGCCGCTGGACTGTGCGGACTAAGCCTCACGTCAGCGCTTCGATCCCAGCCATGATCAGATCGATCCCGGCCAAAAACTGCGCCGTATCGTCGTGATCGTTCATCTGATCCGCCACCTTGGTGACGAACGGATACTCCGCCGCGTCCAGTTGCGCCCAGTGCGCGGCGGTCTTGGCCAAAACGCCCGCCCGGTCGGGGTCATGCCCATGCATCCGCGCGTTCGACGCGTTCTGCCCGGCCACGCCCAGAATGTAGCTCAATAGCGCCGTCGCCGCGTCAAACTGTGCTGCCTGCGGCACGCCCAGCGCCTCTAGCTGCCGCCCGATACTGTCGAAAATCTGCAGCATCGAAGTGTGCCACGGCGCGCGCTGCATCTGCGCCCCGACCCAGGGATGCACGTCGATCGCATCGAACACACCCAGCGCAATGGTCCGCACTGCCTCGCGTGGCCCAGCGCTCTTGGCCATCTCTGCCATCACGCGCGCCACGATATGGTCGGTCGCCGCCGCCAATAGCTCGTCCTTGTTGGCGACGTGCCAATAGATCGCGCCACTCCCCGTCGCCAGCCGCGCCGCCAGCGCGCGAAAGGTCAGCCCGCTTTCGCCAGTACTGTCGAGGATCTCAATGGCCGCCTCGACAATGCGCTCCTTGGAGAGCCCTTCGCGGCGGCGTTCGGTCTGCGGAATCGAATTTGCCATGGGCACCATCTTGACATCACTGGAACGGCGTTCCAATTACTATTAATGGAACGGCGTTCCAGCCAGTTTTTTCAACAGGAGTTCACCATGACACCAGTCACAATCATCGGCGGCGGCCTCGGCGGCCTGATGCTCGCCCGCGTCCTGCATGTGCAGGGTATCCCATCAACCATCTATGAAAGCGAAGCCTCGCCCGAAGCCCGTACCCAGGGCGGCCAGCTCGACATTCACACCTATTATGGCCAGCTCGCCCTCGCCGATGCCGGCCTTACCGAGCAGTTCCGCGCCATCATCCACGAAGGCGGTGCCGCCTCCCGCGTGCTCGCTCAGGATGGCACCGTGCTGCTCGACGAGCCCGATGATGGCAAGGACACGCGTCCCGAAGTGCTGCGCGGCGACTTGCGTCGTATCCTGCGGGAGTCCCTGCCCGAAGGCACCATTCAGTGGGGCAAAAAGCTCGCCAGCGTCACCGCCCTCGGCCAGGGCAAACATGAGCTGACCTTCACCGATGGCACTCATGTCATCAGTGACATTCTGATTGGTGCCGACGGCGCCTGGTCAAAGGTTCGCCCACTGCTGACCGACGTCAAACCCGCCTATACCGGCACCACCTATGTCGAGACCTATCTCTACGACGTGGATGCCCGCCACCCCGCGACCGCCGCTGCGGTTGGCGATGGCGGCATGTTCTCGCTCAGCCCCGGCAAGGGCATTTCCGCCCACCGCGAAGCCGGTGCGGTGCTGCACACCTATGTCCAGCTGAGCTGCCCCGAAGACTGGGCCGACAGCGTTGATTTCACCAATCCCACCGCCGTGAAGGCTCTGGTCGCCGCCAAGTTCGAAGGCTGGGCCCCAGAGCTGACCGCCCTCATCACCGATGGTGAAACCGCCCCCGTCTCGCGCAAGATCTACGCCCTGCCCGACAACCACCGCTGGGATCGCGTTCCCGGCGTGACGCTGATCGGCGACGCCGCCCACTTGATGCCACCCGCCGGCGAAGGCGCCAACCTTGCCATGTTCGACGCCGCCGAACTCGCCAAAGCCATCGCCGCCTATCCCGACGACACCGAAGCCGCCTTCACCGCCTACGAAACCGCCATGTTCCCCCGCACCCACCAGGAGGCCATCGACGCCCAGGAAGTCATGGACCTCTGCATAGGCGACCGCGCGCCATTTGGCCTGATGGAGTTCTTCACGCAGATCGAAGCGGAAGCGTAAGGTTCAGAGCGATGCCACACCAAGCGGCCATTTCACACGACTTCAATCCAAACCACCGAACAGTCCCCTCGCCCCTCAGGGGAGAGGGCTAGGGTGAGGGGTGCAGTGTCAGGACGACAAACAATCTCGTCCCCTCACACGCACCAGCGGGGCGAGGTGACAAACCTAAACCCCACCACGAATGGCGGACTTCACGTCCTTCTCATACCACTCGCTGAGCTGCCCCATCAGCGCTGGGAACAGGCTCCGCTGCTCGCTGGCCGCGACATTGTCTGCCAACTGCTCGGGCTTGCTCACGCCAGCAATGATCGTGCTGACCTGCGGGTGATCCAAAATCCAGCGCAGTGCAAACTGGCTCATCGGCATGGCTTCAGGCGCCAGCCCGCGCAGTTCGCCCACCAGCTCCACGCCACGCTCGAACGGAATGCCCGAAAATGTCTCGCCCACCGAAAACGCCGCGCCATCCGCATTGAAATTGCGGTGATCGGTGGCGTCGAACGTGGTGGTCTTGTCGTATTTGCCGCTCAGCAAACCGCTGGCCAGTGGCAGGCGCACGATGATGCCGACATCCTTTTCCGCCGCCTTCGGCAACAGCTGTTTGGCCGCGTCCTGACGGAACAGGTTGAAGATGATCTGCAGCGTCGAGCAACCTGGCTGCTCAAGGCACAACAGGCCTTCCTCGATGGTTTCGACGCTCGCGCCCCAATGGCGCACCAACCCCTCGGCCTTGAACTCGTCCATCCAGCCAAAGATCGCGCCATCGGCCAATACGGCCGGCGGCACGCAATGGAGCTGCGCCAGATCGAGCGTATCGACACCCAGCCGCTGCGCCGAAGCGACAAGGCTCGCTTTGACGCCTTCGCGTGAATACTGGTCCGGATAGAGCGCGCCGGAGCGACCCAGCTTGGTCGCCACATGCACGCCCGGATTTTTCACATGCGCGCCGATCCGGCTTTCGCTCAGCCCACCGCCATAGACGTCAGCCGTGTCCCAGAAGCTGACGCCAGCCGCATTGGCCGCATCGAGAATGGCATTGGCCGTGTCGTCGCCCACCGGTCCGAAGTCGCCGCCCAATTGCCAGCAGCCCAGACCGATTTCGGAAACCTCATATCCCGTTTTGCCCAGTCGCCGTGTCTTCATTGTCGGTCTCCACTTTGTCTCGCGCGCCCGAGCCGCCCGTGAACTGAATCACCTGGTCGGTCGGCGCAATCACGCTCTTTCTATGCGTGATGGCCAAAATGGTCACGTCACCATCGAGTTCGCGCAGCTCGTTGACGATGGAGGCCTCGGTCACTTCGTCCAGCGCCGAGCTGGCTTCATCGAGCAGCAGCATTTTAGGATCGCCATACAGCGCCCGCGCAATCGCCACGCGCTGCCGCTCGCCACCCGATAGTTTGAGGCCACGCTCGCCGACACTGGTTTCAAAGCCCTCCGGCAGGCGATCGATGAATGGCAGGATATGCGCCTTAGCCGCCACGGCCCGCAGCCGCATTTCGTCATCATCGCGGCCCAGAACGATATTGGCGCGCAGCGTATCGCTGAGCAGCATCACTTCCTGCGGCACGACGCCAATATGGGCATACCAGCTTTCGCGCTGCACATCGGCGAGGTCGATGCCATCGACGGTGATGCGCCCGCTCGCCGGCTCCAGCGCCTTGAGCGCTAGCTTGAACGCCGTCGATTTGCCCGCGCCTGTTTCCCCCGAGAGGAACGTGATCTGGCCCGGCCCCGCGGTAAAGCTGAGATCCTTGAGGATCTGCTTTTCGCCATAGAAGAAACTGACATTCTCAAACGCCAACCTGCCCTGCTTGAGATCGAGCGCCCCGGCCCCGACCACCAGCCGGTCATTGGGCTCGTTCCACATCTGCGCGAACGGCCGGAAATTGCTCAGAGCCCGCATCACGTCGTCAATCGCCGAACCGATCATCTCGAATGGCCGGTTGAGCTGGATCAGCATGGTGTTGATCAGAACGATATCGCCAACGCTGAGTTCACCGGCGCTATAGCGCGGCAGCAGCAGAAAAAAGGTCAGGGCCAGCTGCGCCGCCAGCGCTGCGCCAAACACCACCGACAGCGCCATGCGCTTGGACGACCAGTTGACCCAGCTGGCCCGCGACAGATCGGCCTTTTCGCCAAAGCGCTGGCTGATCCAGCGGTCGCCATTGAAATAGCGCAGCGTCTCCATCGCCGTCATGGCATTGCCGACAAAGCGCGCATTGTCCTGATTGGCCTCGATGGCGTGATCGAGCAGCGGCCGCGTCCATTTGTTGGACAGATAGGTCAGCCCGATAAAGATCGTGCCATAGGCCAGAACGATCAGCGCCATTTCGAGGTTGATCACCGCGCCCAGCATGGCAATGCTGAGCGTAATCAGCGTCAGCCCCGGCACGAAAACGATGATCAGCAGCTGCACCACCATATAGACGGCGTTTTCGCCCTTTGTGCGCGCCGACTGCACCTCAACCGGATTGTGCTCGATGAAAAACGAAATCGGCTTTTTCAGCAGTTCGGCGAAAAACACCGTCGAGGTGATGAAGTTGAGGTTTTCCGCCGCGATGATCGACAGGTAATTGACGCAATAGTCGAGCGCCGTGGTGATGCCGCGCAGCACCGCATAAGCGATAAACGCCCAGACGATGGCCGTGCCCACTTCGCCCAGGCCCAGCCCGTCAATCAGCCGCGAAAACACATAAGGGGTCAGAACTTCGGTGATGGCGGAGGCCAGAACGATCAGCGCCGTGCCGATCAGCAGCCACCGCTCACCCGACCAGAACCGGCTGTAAATGGCGCGCAACGGGGGGTAGATAAGCGACCATTCCGTCGGCTTCATGGGCGACCCATAATTTGGTGATGATAAAAGTCAGATTAGACTTTCACCGATGCCCGAGCACATGAACGCGGTCAAGCGACATCACACTGCCACCGCAAAATGGCATTCCTGCGAAACCAGGATTGGGGTCGAAAAACGCCTACTCGAAAAAGTCTGGATGATCGCCAATGGTCTGGTTGAGCAGCACTTCCGCCCGCGCCAGATGCGCCCGCATCGCCGCTTCCGCCCGCGGTGCATCGCCCTCGACCACTGCCGCGGCAATCCCCTTGTGCTCGCCGATCGCCACTTGTGACGAGGACACACCCAGCGTCAGATACCGCACCCGGTCGAGCTGCATCTTGTGGTCGTCGATCAGCCGCCAAGCATATTCGACGCCCGCCAGCCGCGCCAAAGTGCGGTGGAACAGCTCGTCCAGCGTATGAAACGTGCGGCTGTCATTGGCCGCCGACGCCGCTTCCTGATCGGCGATCAGGCTCTGCAGCACCGGACCGGACCCAGAGCCCGGCAAAGCCGCCAGCCGGCGCACGATCTCGACCTCGATGCTCTCGCGGATAAACCGGCTCTGCCGCACCCCTTCTGGCGAGATTTTCTTGACCACCGTCGCCCGCTTGGGCCGGATCAGCAACAGCCCCTGCTGCGCCAGCCGGATGAAGGCCTCGCGCACCGGCTGGCGCGACACGCCATAGCGCGCCGCAATATCGCTCTCGGAGATCACATCGCCCGGCTTGAGCACCATGGTGACGATATCGTCCCGCAACGCGCCCACGACGCGCAGCGACATGGTTTCTTCGCCCGTCTCGTTCACCAAAGTCGCCACCTTGCTGTTTGCTTCATCGACCTTGGGCCGGAATGGTCTGTCTGTGTGTGCGGCAAATGCGGTGATTCACAGCTTTCTAGAGGCTTATGCCAGCTTCCTTCAACATCTCATCCAAAAACACCCGCTCGCCATTGCGCGCAATCGAGCGATTGGCGGCAATCCCCGACAGGATCGACCACGCCCCCGCCACCTGATCGGAAGCCCGGCCATATGTGTCCGCCTCCATATGCTCGGGGTCAAACAGATAGCCCAGCATGATCGGATCGGCCCCGCCATGGCTGCCCTTGCCCTCCCACACGACAAGCTGCTGCGGCAGTCCGCCAGCCAGATGCAGTTCGGTGGTCATGTTGTGGCGTTCTTCCTTATCGCGCTCACCGCCGGCAAACACGCCATGCACCTCGATATGGCGATGCGTCAGCTCGCCCTTGGTGCCGTGGAATTTGACCTCCAGCCCTTCCCAGGGCGAATAGGCCACCAGCGTATAATTCAGCGACGTCCCCGACGCATATTGCGCCTGCACCTGCATCGTATCCTCGATGGTGATGTCCTCGGCAAAGACGCATTTATCGCGCCAATAACCGTCATCATCCTCGGCATCGAGATAGAGTTCTTTGAGCGGCTCGTCCGCCTCAAGGTCCATGTAGAAATCGCATTTCGCCGCCACCGGGCAGGTATGGCACCGCTCGCCATGCCCCTCGAGCCCCAGGTTGATCGCCATTTCCGGCGTATAAAAATCGCGCTTCCCCGTCGCCGAAACGCTCTTCGGCGTCGATCCGGCCCACCAGTTCAGCAGGTCAAAATGGTGCGTCGATTTATGCACCAGCAAGCCGCCCGAGTTGTCCTTGTAACGGTGCCAGCGGCGGAAATAATCGGCGCCATGCACTCGGTCGAGATACCAGCGAAAATCGATCGCCGTGATCTCCCCGATGGTGCCGCTTTGCAAAATATCCTTGAGCTGCGTCCGCGCCGGCGAATAGCGATAGTTGAACGTCACGGTGACCGATTTACCGGTCTCGCGCTGCGCATCCAAAATCCGTTTGAGCCGCGCCAGATCGATGGTCATCGGCTTTTCGGTCATCACATTGCGTCCGGCATGCAGCGCCCGCACGATATATTCGTCGTGCAGGTAGTCGGGCGTCGTCACGATCACCGTATCGGGGTCCTGCTCGGCCAGCATCCGGTCAAAATCGGCCGCCAGATAGGTGGCGATACCATTGCCGCCCTTGTTGGCCACCTTATTGGCGCTCAGCGCCAGCCGGCTCTGATTGATGTCGCACAGCGCGACCAGTTCGGCGGTATCGGCATGGGTTTCCGCGACCGCCTCGCGAAACATCTGATGGCGCCCACCGGTGCCGACAATGGCGAATTTCTTGGACATGGATCTTGCTGCTGGAAGCGACCGAACCGGTCAGTTACATCTTCCATACAAGGTTGATCATATCAGTTGCGCTGTCAATCGCCTCTCATGGCCCTCGCGCCTGCGCCAAAACAAAAATGCCACCCCCACGACCGCAGGGATGGCACTCCACAAATTCAAACCCGAAGAACCTACTGGTTAAAGGGCACCGAGGCCTTCAGCACTTCGCCCGAATTGTTGAACTCGACCTCGAAGTCCACCGTGATCTTGTTGTTCACCAGCAAAATCCGCGAACCGATGCGCACGTCGCTGCCGCCCTGGTCCTTCTGGCGTTCGCGCAGATCGAAGCTGATCCGGCCGCCGTTTTCTGTTCCGATGGCGATGCCGGTGAAACCGGCATTCGAGCTCATCGCTGCTTCATACTGCTTGGCATTGTCGTTGTAGGCGATGGTGCCGCTGATCGACAGGTTCGCGTTCACCAGCGAACAACGTCCGGCATAATTGATGCGCAGCTGATTGCCCTTGGAAACGGTCAGGCGGCAACGGAACGGCTCGTTGCGATCTCCGCCAACCAGGGCGCCTTCACCACGCCAGTCCCCGACATAGGATGTCAGCAGATCGAGCTCTGCCTGGCCCCCCTGTGCGGGTACACTGACCATGGCCAAAGGGGCCAACAGCAGAGCCGCAATAATGCCAGTCCGCTTCTTCATCTACAAATTCCTCGCTATGATCCGAAACAATCATAATTTGTTATGTCTGCCAGCAGAAAGAAGCGGAAGCCAGTACAAATCTGCCCCACCTGACGCAGATGTTATGAATGCGCTATAAAGTTCGGGTTAGACCGGGGCAGCCGCTTCGGCTTTTCCGCCGCTTGATGACTGAACGCCCTAAAGATGGAATTGGTTCGCGTGAACACCACTGACACACCGATCGTTGATGCCAGAGATGTAACCTATTCGCTCGAAGTCGCCGGCAGGCCGCTCCACATTCTCAAAAAGGTTTCGCTGCGCGTTGCGCCGGCCGAGGTCGTCGCCATTGTCGGCCCGTCGGGCAGCGGCAAGACCTCGCTGCTGATGCTGCTGGCCGGGCTCGAACGCGCTACCTCCGGTCTCGTTTCGGTCAAGGGTCAGGACCTGTCCAAGCTCGGCGAAGACGAGCTGGCCCGCTTCCGCCGCAAGACGCTGGGCATCGTGTTCCAGAGCTTCCATCTCATTCCATCGCTGACCGCGCTCGACAATGTCGGGCTGGCGCTTGAAATCGCCAATCCTGAACTCTCGATGTCCCAGGTGCGCGAAAAGGCCGCTGCAGCACTTGAGGCTGTCGGCCTCGGCCAGCGCCTCGATCACCGCCCCTCCGCCATTTCCGGTGGCGAACAGCAGCGCGTCGGCCTCGCCCGCGCCATGGTCGCCAATCCGCCATTGCTGCTGGCCGACGAGCCGACCGGCAATCTCGATCAGACCACCGGCGCGCTCGTCGTCGAGCTGATGTTCGACCTGGCCCGCAAGCAGGGCACCGCCGTCGTGCTCATCACTCATGATCCCCATCTGGCGCAACGCGCCGACCGGGTCTTCACCATGACCTCGGGCGAACTCGTCGAAACGACGGTGGCGCGCTGATGCGCTCGCTTCTGGCCGCAGTCCGCATCGGGCTGCTCGACATGCGCGGCGACCTGCGCCGCTTCCTGTTGCTCGTGGTCTGCCTTGCCGTTGGCACCGCCCTGATCGCCGGCGTCAATTCGGTTGGCGCCAGCATTACCCGCGCCATTGATGACAGCGCCGCCGAACTGATGGGCGGCGATCTCGAACTGTCCCGTGCCGACCGCGTCGCCTCTGCCGACGAACTCGCCACCATGGCCCAGTTCGGCATTGTGTCGAGCGTAGTCGATACCAATTTGCGCGCCGAAACCATGACGGCCGACGCCTTTGTCGATCTCAGCGCCGTCGGCCCGACCTATCCACTACTGGGCCAGATCGTCAGTCCGCAAATGGCATCGGGCACCCCGCTCTATGAATTCCTCGCCGAACGCGACGGCCACCATGGCGCTCTGGTCGATCCACTGCTGCTCGACCAGCTCGGCATTTCTGTCGGCGACACCTTCTCGCTCGGCGGCACCACCTTTCAGGCGCGCGGCACGCTGTCCAAGCTCCCCGATAGCGCCGTGCGTGGTTTCCGCCTGGGCCTGACGACGCTCATCACCACCGATGGTTTTGCCACCGTCAGCGACCGCACCTCGCCGCTCCCCGGCCTGGGCAGCTGGTTCCGCTACAAGCTGCTGCTCAACGATCGCGACGCCGAAGCCGGCAAGACCGCGCTGGAGGACGTCTTTGCCGATACCGGCTGGACCGTCCGTTCGGCCCGCGATGGCCTCGGCCAGATGGTGCTCTATTACGACCTGTTCATGCGCTTCCTCGTCATCGTCGGCCTCGGCTCGCTGCTCATCGGCGGCGTCAGCGTCTGGACCGGCATGCAGGCCTATATCGCCGAACGCGCTGGCGTCATCGCCGTGCTGCGCAGCATGGGTGCCGACCGCTCGCGCGTCTTCATCCACTTCTTCTCCCAGGTCGCCATGCTCGCCGCCGTCGGCGTTGGCATCGGTCTGATCATAGGTGGTGGCGCGGCCTATTTCGTGCTGCCCTTCATCGGTCAGGCCGTCGGCATTGGCCTTGCGCCACAGCTGCATATCCAGCCCTTGCTGGTCGCCGCCGGCGCTGGCTTTGTCACCGCCTTTGCCTTCGCCTATCTGCCACTGCAACAGGCCCAGACCATTCGCCCGGTCCTGCTGTTCCGCTCCAAGGGCCTCTCGGCACCGCCCATCGACTGGCGCGGCCTGCTGTTGTCCTGGCAGGTGCTGCCGCTGATCGCCGCCGGCATCGCCTTTTTCGTTCTGGCCTATCTGATGACCGGCGACGTTCTGCTGGTCGCTGCATTTGGTCTGGCGAGTGCGCTGGCCGCCATCATTTTCCAGTTGTTCATCCACGCCATCCAGTTCGTGCTGCGCCGTCTGCCCGAACCCAACATCCGCATCCTGCGCCACGCCCTGCGCGCCATTTCAGGCTCCGGCCAGAACGCCGCATCGGTCGTCGTCTCGGCCGGCATGGCGCTGGCCATGCTCATCGTCGTTCTGGTGCTACAGGCAAATCTCCGTCAGGAATTTCTGGGCGCATCGGCCTTTGACGCCCCGACACTGGTGGCCTCCGACCTCTTCCCCGATGAAGTCGAAACGCTCGAAACCCGTCAGGGCAGCGACATCGCCAAGTTCGTCGCAACCCCCATGCTGCGCGGCGCCCTGACCGAAATCAACGGCGTCCCCTCCGCTCAGGTCCGCACCCGCGGCCCCGAAGCCACTTTCTTGCTGGCCGGCGAAGTCCCCCTCACCTATCGCAGCGTGCTGCCCGCCTCGTCGCGCGTCGTCGCCGGCGAATGGTGGCCACAGGATTATTCCGGCCCCGGCCTCGTCTCGCTGCACCAGAGCCTGCGTTCCGGCCTCGGCGTTGATCTCGGCGACACCCTGACCTTCACCGTCTTCGGCGATCCCATCACCGTCACCGTTGCCAGTTTCCGCGACTATTCCTGGCAGGGTGGCATCGACTTCCTCGCCACCTTCTCGCCCGGCGTGCTCGAAAGCTATCCGTCGACCCTGTTCGCGGCCGTCACCGCCGCACCGGGTCAGGAAGAAGCCGTACAGCGCGCCCTCGCCGCCGAGCTGCCCGACGTCCGCTTCATCGCCATCGGCGATACGCTCAAGCAAATCACCGATGCCCTGAGCCAACTGTCCTTTGCGGCAACCCTGGTCGGCGGCCTCGCCGTCGGCAATGGCCTGCTCGTCCTCATCGGCAGCCTGGCCACCGGTCGCCGTCAGCGCGAAGCCGATACGGTCATCACCAAGGTGCTCGGCGCCACCCGCTTTGAACTGCTCGCCTCCGCCTTCACGCAATATCTGATCCTCGCAGCGCTGGCCGCCATCCCTGCCGTCATTCTGGGTCTGGGCGTCGGCTGGCTGGTCAGCATGGTCATGCTCAATGTCGAGTTCACCTCCAACACCGATGCGCTCGGCGTGGTCCTGTTCTCCGCCATCGTCATCACCGCCCTCCTCGGCGCCTTCACCATCCTCCGCGCCGCCTCGGCGAGACCCGCAAGACTCCTCCGCGATCTGTAGGACGACCGCCTGCCGTTCAACCGTCATTGCCCGGCTTGTCCGGGCAATCCATCTCTCGGTTCCCGCAACAATGGATCATCCGGACAAGCCGGGTGATGACGCCACCAGCCCAAAACCCGCAACGACGCACCAAATCTCACGCCTGTGCGCAAATTTTCACACTTTCCCCGAATCGCCCGCGTCAGTGCTAACAGTCTGCTAGCGAATTCGTAGTGTGCGTGCCTCCCGAGCGATGGGATGTGACCCGCCGATCCGGAGACTTGATGAAGGTAGCAATCGACATGGGCGTGAGCGGCGGCACTGCGCCCGCGACTCTCGACCTCGAAGAGCTGCTGGCCACGCGCCTTCTGGTGCAGGGCAATTCCGGCTCCGGCAAATCCCATCTTCTGCGCCGCCTGCTTGAGCAATCTGCCCCTTGGGTGCAGCAGTGCATCGTCGACCCGGAAGGCGATTTCACAACGCTATCAGAGCGTTACGGCCACCTCGTGGTCGATGCGACACGCACCGAAGCCGAATTGACCCGCATCGCCGCCCGCGTCCGCCAGCACCGCGTCTCGGTCGTCCTCAACCTTGAGGGCCTCGACGTTGAGCAGCAGATGCGCGCCGCCGCCGCATTCCTCGGCGGCATGTTCGACGCCGACCGCGACTATTGGTACCCTGTCCTCGTCGTCGTCGATGAAGCCCAGCTCTTCGCCCCTGCCGCCGCCGGCGAAGTCGCCGACGAAGCCCGCAAACTCTCGCTCGCCGCCATGACCAACCTCATGTGCCGTGGCCGCAAACGCGGTCTGGCTGGCGTCATCGCCACCCAGCGCTTGGCGAAGCTCGCAAAAAACGTCGCCGCAGAAGCCTCCAACTTCTTGATGGGGCGTACTTTTCTCGACATCGACATGGCCCGCGCCGCCGACCTGCTCGGCATGGATCGACGCCAGGCCGAACAGTTCCGAGACCTCGCCCGTGGCCATTTCGTCGCCCTCGGCCCTGCCATTTCGCGCCGCCCGCTGCCCATCACCATCGGCGATGTCGAAACCTCCGCCCGCTCCACCAGCCCCAAGCTGACGCCGCTCCCCGAAGCGCCGATGGATGCGGCCGATCTGATTTTCACCGGCACCGCCGAAGAAGCCGCGCGCCCCATCGTCCGCCGCCCCGCGCCGCCGCCACCGCCTTCCACCAATGAACTGTTGGCCCAGGTCACCCGCGCCCGTCCGCAGGCCGAAGAAGCCCCACAGAGTCTCTTCCCCGAGATTGACGAAGCAGAGCGCGACAAGCAGATCGACGACATCATGGCCGAGCTGCTGGGCGATCCAGACGCCAGCTTCCGCACCGTCGCCGTGCTCTATCAGGACTTTCTGGTGCGCTGCCGCATCCGGCGCGTTCCCGGCGAACCACCAGCTTTGCCCGCCTTCAAGCGCAAGCTGGCCGTCGCTCGCGTCGCGCCTGATACCGCCACCGCAAGCTCAGACGGCTGGCAGCAGGCGTTGACCCTGTCAGAAACGCTGACCGACGACGTTCAGGGCGTTTTCCTCGTGCTGGCGCAAGCCGCCCTCACCGGCGCCCCCTGCCCCTCCGACGCAACGCTCGCCCGCCTCTACGGCACCCATTCCGCCAGCCGCGCCCGGCGCCTGCTGACCTGGTTCGAAGAACGTGGCCTGCTGGTCGTGCGCCTCGACTTCCGCAACAACCGCGTCGTGGCCTTCCCCGACCTCAACGCCGAGACCGCAGCCGGAGACCCCAACGGCCCGGATATGCTGGCCGAAGAACGCGGCGCCGCGGAGTGATCCTGCCACGCCCTCGTGGTTCGAGGGTCGCTGCGCTCCCACCTCACCATGAGGCTGCTGCGGATTCGATATATCAACAGCCCTCATGGTGAGGTGCTTTGCTCTTGCAAAGCCTCGAACCACGAGGGCGTGCCCCGCATCTACCCGACAAACTCCGCTTTGAAGCTATACCGCCCAATAGCCCCCGGCCCCAATATCTCGCTATAGGGCCGCTCGGCCAGATCATCGCTGCCATCCACTTCTGCCGCCGTTCCATGCCACGGCTCAAGGCAAACAAACGGCGCACCGGCCTTGGACCAGATCGCAAGATTGGGCAGGTTCTCCCAGGTAAAATGCACCGCCTTGCGCCCCGCTGCATAGCGTAGCCCGGCCCCCGCCCCTTCGGGAAACAACATCGCATCGGCCGCGAACAGACCATGATCCAGCGTCAACTTCCCGCCCGAAAACGGCGAAGGCAGCGTGTCACTCAGCAACAACCCACCCGACAGGCGAGCCAGCTCAGGCTCAGCCGCATTATCAAGCACAATCGTGTGTTCCAGCTCCGCACTGCCCGGCAGCGGCCAGACAAATGCCGGATGAAAGCCGATCCCGAACGGCATGGGACGGTGATCGACATTGGTCACCTCCGCCGTCACCACCACCGCGCGCCCCACCACGCGATGCTCCAGCGTCAGCAGGAATTCGAACGGAAAGATCAAATGGCTGGCCTGCCCGGACTTGAGCTGGTAGCGGCAGAAATCAGGCCCACTGGCCACCAGCTCGAATTCGCTCCGCCGCGCAAAGCCGTGCTGGCCCATCGGATAGCGAATACCCTCGATCGATACATGATCGCCTGGCGCTTTGCCGACAATCGGGAACAGCACCGGCGAGCGCCCCGCCCAAAAGGCCGGATCGCCATCCCACAGCCACGACGCGCCATCGCTGGTCACCGCCGACTGCATCTCCGATCCCAGCGACGAGACCTCCACGGTCAGGTGTTCATTGCCGATGCGGGTCAGGGTCATGCTGGCTCTCCGAGGTTGGGCTCTTGCTCTACCCTCGCTGATCCGCCATGAACCGGCAATGCTCTCGTCCATGCCACCCCTGCCGATCAATGATGCATTGCCCGCCCTGCAGGCGGCACTGGCGGCCGGGCCTTATGCCGTGCTGGTTGCACCGCCCGGCGCCGGCAAGACCACCCGCGTGCCCCTCGCGCTGCTCGACGCATCCTGGCGCGGCGATAGTCGCATCATCATGCTCGAACCCCGCCGCCTCGCCGCCCGCGCCGCCGCCGCGCAAATGGCGCGCCTGATCGGCGAGGATGTCGGCCAGACCATCGGCTATCGCGTTCGCATGGACAGCAAGGTCTCGGCCAGAACCCGCATCGAAATCGTCACCGAAGGCGTTTTCACCCGCATGGTGCTCGACGATCCAGAACTGACCGGCGTGGCCGCCGTCCTGTTCGACGAATTCCACGAACGCAGCCTCGATGGCGATCTGGGACTGGCCCTGACACTCGACGCCGCCGCCCTTCGTCCAGACCTGCGCGTGCTGGTCATGTCAGCCACCATCGACGGCGCCCGTGTCGCCCGATTGCTCGATGACGCCCCGGTCATCGAAAGCCTCGGCCGTGCCTTCCCGGTCCAAACCATCCATCGCGAGCCCGACCCGCTGCAGCGCCTCGACGATCAGGTCACCTCGGCCGTCCTTGCCGCGATGCGCGAACACGAAGGCTCGGCGCTGGTCTTCCTGCCCGGCCAAGGCGAAATCACCCGCGTCGCCGAACGCCTCGCCAGCCGCGTATCGCCCGATATCGATATCGCCCCGCTTTACGGCCAGCTCACCCCAGCCGAACAAGACCGCGCCATCCGTCCAGCCGAACCGGGCCGCCGCAAGATCGTGCTCGCCACCTCCATCGCCGAAACGTCTCTGACCATCGACGCCGTCCGCATCGTCATCGACAGCGGCTTCCGCCGTGTCCCGGTCTATGAACCCAATACGGGCCTGACGACGCTCGCCACCACCCGCGTTTCGCGCGCCGGGGCCGATCAACGCCGTGGCCGCGCCGGCCGCACCAGCTCAGGTGTTGCCATCCGTTTGTGGAACGAAGGCCAGACCGCAGCACTTGAAGCCTTCGATACCCCCGAAATCCTCGCCGCAGACCTGGCCGGTTTTGCGCTCGACCTCGCCTCCTGGGGCGTCACCGACCCAGCAGGGCTGCCGTTCCTTGATCCACCACCGGCCCCGGCCTGGGCCGAAGCCATTGCTCTCCTCAAATCCCTCGACGCACTCGACGCCACGGGCCGCCTCACTGCCGGCGGCAAGGCCCTCGCCAGGCTCCCACTGCATCCACGCCTTGCCTATATGGTCGTCGCCGCTGCCGCCGAAGACGACGTCCTGACCGCCGCCGAACTGGCCGTGTTAATCGGCGAACGCGGCCTCGGTGGCGACGGCACCGACCTCGCCCATCGCCTCGACCGCTTCCGCACCGAGCGCAGCAAACGCGCCGACGACGCCCGCCAGTTGGCGCGCCGCTGGGCCAAACTGGCCGGTGGCGGCACCGGCGGCAATCTGCCCGCAGGCCACCACCTCGCCCGCGCCTTTCCGGATCGCGTCGCGCAGGCCGCCGGTCTACGCGGCAAATTCCGCCTCGCCAACGGCCGTCAGGCCAGTCTCGAACAAACCGACGCGCTGGCCGCCGCGCCCTTCCTCGTCGTCACAGACATTACCGGCGCCGCCGCCATTAGCCGCATCCGCGCCGCAGCCACCCTCGATCGCGCCGATCTCGAAACGCTCTTTGCCCACCGCATCACCGACACCGAAACGCTGAGCTTTGATATCGCCTCCGGCAGCGTCCGTGCCCGTCGCAGCCGCCAGCTCGACGCGCTGCGCCTCTCCGACGATCCGGTCAGCGTCACCGACCTCCAGCAGGCCGCCACGATCCTCGCCCAGGCAGCCGCCCGCCGTGTCGATGCATTGCCCTGGAGCAAGGAGCAAAAGGCCCTCCGCGCCCGCGCCACCTATCTGCACCAGACCCTCGGTAGCGATTGGCCCGACCTGTCCGACACGGCGCTAGCCGAGGAGCCCGACTGGCTCACGCCGCACGTTCTAGGCGAAACCCGGCTCGGCGCCATAACCGCCGCCCATCTCGGCAACGCGCTCGATACGCTGCAGCCTTGGGCGCAACGTCAGGACATCGACAAGCTGCTACCCAGCCACTTCTCCGCGCCGTCCGGCAACCACCTGCCCATCGATTATGCAGCCGAAAACGGCCCGGCGCTCGAGGTGCGCGTGCAGGAACTGTTCGGCCTCGACCGCCATCCATCCGTTGCAGGCGGCAAGGTGCCACTCTTGCTGGTGCTACTCTCGCCGGCGCACCGCCCGATCCAGACCACCCGCGACCTGCCCGGCTTCTGGCGTGGCAGCTGGAAGGATGTCGCCAAGGATTTGAAAGGTCGCTACCCACGCCATTTCTGGCCCGATGATCCGGTGAATGCAGCCGCCACGGCGAGGGCCAAGCCGCGGGGAACCTGAGAAAGAGTACCCCCACCTAACTGAAATGGGGAGGAACCCCGTCAAGTTTGATGCTTGATCTTGCCCACCCACCCGCCAAACTCCTCCCCTATCATGGGGAGTTCGAACCGGCCGCAGGCAGAATCACGCCGGTGGCGTGATTTTAGGTGAGAAGGCCATGAGGCCTGTGGCCGAATGGCGGGATGGGGGTATCCCAACAAGAACGCCCCTTCGGCACATTAAAAAGCCCCGGATCACTCCGGGGCCCATAACTCACTCAGCCGGCGTAAAGTTCAGCGCCACGCCATTGATGCAATAGCGCAGGCCGCTCGGAGGCGGACCATCGGGAAACACATGCCCCAAATGGCTGCCACAAGTCGCGCAATGGCACTCGGTACGCACCATGCCATAGCTGCGATCTTCGGTGTTCTCGACCGAACCGGGCACCGGGTTGTTAAAGCTCGGCCAGCCCGTGCCGCTTTCAAATTTCAGCGTTGATTCAAACAGCGGGCTGTCGCAACCGGCGCAGGAAAAAGCACCCTGCCGTGTTTCATGCAGCAGCGCGCATGAGCCCGGCCGCTCAGTGCCATGATTTCGCATCACCTGATACTGCTCAGGGGTCAGTTTGGCCCTCCACTCGGCGTCCGTGTGGGTCACCTTGAATGCATGGGTGTCCATGGTTTCGCTCCTTCGTCGCCCGTTTTGTGTTCGCACAATATAGGAACGCCCCACACCCATCCATAGGGCAGCGCTCATCACTAAGCGCTGAAACAGGCCGCAATAAAACAAAGGACTGAAGAAAACACAGCGTTCGCCTAAACCCATTTTTATCTTTGCCCGCCTATAAAGCGGGAAGCTGGGGGAGGGAATTCTGGCCGGATCGCTGTTCATAGCCCTGCTCAATCCAGGCATCAGCATTCTGTTGTCGGTAGCATTTTTGCTGCTTTGGCAGGGGCGACGTGGCCATTTTTATGTGCTGCTGGCCGGTGCGGGCCATCTGGCCACCGCCATTGGGTTTCTGATCCAGGACGTGATGCCGCCGCTGCCACTTGAGATGCAGCGCATCCCGTCAAATGCGTTTTTCCTGCTCGCCGCCGCCTTCCTCATGGGCTCGTTGATCCGCCACTATCGCCTCGATATTCCATGGCGCGGCTTTGCGATCATCTCCGCTTTCGGCATGGCAGCGCTGTGCTGGTTCCTGCTGGTTCAGCCGAGCCTCAACATGCGCATCATCTGCGTCAGCTTTGCCCTGTCTGCCATGGCACTTCTGGCGGTCTTGGAGCTGCGCAAGGTCAGGCAGTTGCACAAAATCGATCATGTGATCTTTTGGGCCTGTCTGCTGTCCGCCATCAATTTCCTACTGCGACCGACCGTCATCATCATGATCGATGGCGGATATAGCGATTATGTTGGCTTCCAGCAGTCGCTGTACTGGAGCACCGTCCAGTTCACCCAGGCGCTGATTTCGGTTGTCCTCGCATTGTCGCTGATGGTGGCAATTGCCATGCAACTGCTCGACAAACTGCAGTCCGAAGCCCGCACCGACACGCTTTCGGGTCTGCTGAACCGACGTGGCTTTGAAGAAGATGGCGAAACGAGCCTGGCCCGCAGTGTCGCCGCGGGCGCACCGGCGGCGCTGTTGCTCGCCGATCTCGATTTGTTCAAACAGATCAACGATCACTTTGGCCACGTTGCGGGCGACGCCGTCATCAGCCGTTTCGGCCAGATCGTGCAGCAGCACGCGCCCGACGGCGCTGTGCATGGCAGGATCGGCGGCGAAGAATTTGCCATCCTGCTACCAGAGACCACTGAGCGGCAGGCGCTGGTGCTGGCCGAAGCCTTGCGAACCCGGTTCGCCATGCCGGCCGCCGCGCCCCACACCACGGTCAGCATCGGCGTTGCCACGGCGACCAAGAGCGATGCCCTCGACACGCTGCTGCAACGCGCCGACAAGGCGCTCTACGACGCCAAGAACGCCGGCCGCAACAGCGTCCGCCTCTACGTCCCGCATCAGCCGAGTGATCTCGACGAAGCATTACTGATGCAGGGCGCGACCAAACTGGCCGCGGGCTAGGCCTGTGGCCAGAAGGTATAGACCTCATGGGAGCCCGTCGAACCACGAGGTCGTGGCACCATGGGTTAGCCCAACCTCATCCTTCGACAAGCTCAGGATGAGGTTTCAGTGGCACTGCGGCCAATCGAACGATGTCTTGACGTTTCTTTGCCGCCGCAGTCGGCTTCTTCAGCTCAGGACAAGTCGAAACCGGTGGCTCTTTAAGCGCCGAAGCGGAGCGTATATTGGTACGTGAGCACCTGAGCGCAGAAGAACGCCGGGTGCAGACCGTCATCAGCTGAAGAAAGAATGGTGGGAGTAACAAGGATTGAACTTGTGACCCTTCGCGTGTGAAGCGAATGCTCTCCCGCTGAGCTATACTCCCGTCGCCGAGGCGAAAGTCTTTAGAGAGATGGTGGGCGTAACAAGGATCGAACTTGTGACCCCCTCGATGTCAACGAGGTGCTCTCCCGCTGAGCTATACGCCCATCTCTCCGGGAAGGAAGGGCGCTAAACCCTTCCAGTGGCGCGGATAGACCATAAAACCCGGTGGGGGGTCAAGGGGCTTCGACATGCCCCGAAGCGACAAAATGCGTCGCTACAGCTTTTTGTGCGCCGCTTGTGGAAAACTCCCTCCCCGACGCCATCCCGCAAACAAAAATCCCCGCTTTCGCGGGGACGTTCTCAGCGTCGATGTCAGCCAATGCCCATCAGGCAGCCAGCAGACGCTCAACCTCGTTGACCAGATCCTTGAGGTGAAACGGCTTGCTCAGCACCGAAGCATCCTTTGGCGCGTCGCTATCGGGGTTCAGTGCAACGGCGGCAAAACCGGTGATGAACATCACCTTGAGGTCCGGATCGAGCTCGGTGGCGCGGCGCGCCAGCTCGATGCCGTCCATTTCGGGCATCACGATATCGCTGAGCAGCAGCGAAAACGGTTCTTCGCGCAGGCGCTCATAGGCGGAAAGGCCGTTATCGAACGAAACCACTTCATAACCCGCGTTCTTCAGCGCCCGCGTCAGGAACTGGCGCATATCATTGTCGTCTTCCGCGAGCAGAATTCGCTTCATCAAACCTCTCCGGCCATTCTGGCGTTGAGTCGAACTGTATAGGCGGATGTTTAAGCGAAGTTTGAACTTCTGCAACAGCAAGCCGAATTCCCTCGCAAAAACGCGACAATCTGGACAAGAGTGGCGCAAAAGACGACACTGAAACGCAAATCAGTATGGCGCCTTGAAATTCGGCGTTCTTTGGGGAGGCAGCGTGCGGTCCGACTATTGGGATCAGCCAGCATTTGAAACCATCCGGCCACGCCGGTTGGTTGCCCCGGTTGTGTTCAATTCCGCCCATTCCGGCCGTGTCTATCCAGAACGCTTTCTGGCCATGACGCGGCTCGATCATTTGTCGATCCGACAATCAGAAGACGCCTGGGTTGATGAGCTATTTGGCCGTGCGCCCCATCTCGGCGCCCCCATGCTGCGCGCCCACTTTCCGCGCGCCTATCTCGACGTCAATCGCGAGCCATGGGAACTCGATCCCACCATGTTCGTCGAGCCGCTGTCGGATCGGTTCAACACCACCTCACCACGCGTTGCGGCGGGGCTAGGCACGTTGGCGCGCGTGGTTGCCGAGAACAAGCCGATCTACAAGGATCGCCTGACGCTCGATGACGCCCGAATGCGCATCGAGGGCATTTATCACCCCTATCATGCAGCGCTGCAAAAACTGCTGAGCGAAGCCATCAGTGCCTTTGGTGTGGCACTGCTGATCGACTGCCACTCCATGCCGCGCATCACCCGCGCCGGCGACAAGCCATCACCCGACATCGTGCTGGGAGACCGCTACGGCACCACCTGCGCGCCGGGCCTGGTCGATCTGGTCGAAACCATTTTCGTCAGTGCGGGCCTCAAGGTCGCGCGCAACCGTCCCTATGCCGGGGGCTTTGCCACACGCAGCTATGGCCGCCCACAACATGGCGTGCATGCCCTGCAGATCGAAATCAGCCGCCACCTCTATATGAACGAGGTTACGCTGATCAAGCACGAGGGTTTTGAAGCGGTTCGTGCTCTGCTCGACCGGCTGATTTTTGCGCTGATCGGGCTCGATTTGATCTCATTGGCTGCTGGCAATGCGCCTGCTGAAAAGCTGGCGGCAGAATAGAAAAGTAAGAGCACCCCAACCAAAGACTCCTCTTCCCCACCAGCCCCAGCGTGGTTATGTAGGCCACTCTCAGTAGACCTCATGGTGAGCCTGTCGAACCACGAGGTCGTGGCACGGACCCCGCCCATGACCCTCGATCTCGCCAAAGTCGAATCCACCCTGCTTGCTGCAGCCGATGCCGCCGCCAAGCACACCCTGCCGCTGTTTCGAACCCCGTTGCCGGTCGACAACAAGCTTAGCGAAGGCTTTGATCCTGTCACCGAAGCCGACAAAGGCGCCGAGACCATCATTCGCGCCGTCATCGCCGAACACTTCCCCGATCACGCCATTATCGGCGAAGAATGGGGCACGACCGGTGACAGCGATTATTCCTGGATCATTGACCCGGTCGATGGCACCCGCGCCTTCATCTCCGGCGCCCCGGTCTGGGGCACGCTGATCGGCTTTGCCCATAAGGGCGTCGCCATTGCCGGCATCATGGCTCAACCCTTTATGGGGGAGACCTTCCTCGCCGTGCCCGGCCGCGCCACCTATCGCCGTGGCGACCTGACCACACCAATCCGCACCAGCGGCCAGACCGAATTGTCGCCCTCCCGCGTTTTTACCACCACACCCTCGCTGTTCCGGACGCCGGAGCTGCTGAGCAAGTGGAAAGCCGTCGAATCTGCCACCCGCCTGCAGCGTTTCGGTATGGATTGCTATGGCTATGCGCTGCTAGCCGCCGGTCACGCCGACATCGTCATTGAGCCTTTCCTCAACACCTATGACATCGCCGCGCTGGTCCCCATCATCCGTGAAGCCGGCGGCGCCATCGCCTGCTGGGACGGCAGCGAACCCACCGGCGGCGGCAATGTCGTGGCCGCGGCAACGTCGAAACTGTTGGAAAAGGCGCTGGAACTGGTCAACGCGAACTGAGCCACGCCCTCGTGGTTCGAGGCTCGTGAAAAACTCGCACCTCACCATGAGGGCTACTTTTAGCTCAATGTTCCAGTAGTCCTCATGGTGAGGTGGAAGCGCAGCGACCCTCGAACCACGAGGACGTGCCTAAACACTCTGCTCGGTAATAAACGCATCAAACGCGGCAAATACCTGGCCGCGCACCGCGTCCGTTTCCATAAACATCTCGTGCCGCGCGCCGGCGATCACCAGATGCCGGCCCGTGCGCATACGCAGGCCCAACTGCTCAATGGCCGAGGTCGACACTACAGTGTCGCGCGCTGCCGCCAGCATCAGCAGCGGGATCCGGATACGTCCCGGAAAGTCGACCTGTGCCGCTTCCGCCATGGCGCCCATGGCCGCCGCAGCCCAGCGGATCGTGGGCTTTCCAATTGTTAGATCCGGTCTTTGTTTCAGCACATCGACGGATCGCATGTAGCGCAGCAGGTCGCCGGTGAGTGGATTGCCGGGAAATGTTGTTTCGGAAACTGGCTTGTCGGCTTTTCGGCCAATCGGCACTTGCCCCAACCCCAGAAAACTCAATGTTTCGGTGACCCGCGCCATGCCCTTCATGCTGAGAGGCTGGTGGTCCAGCGACACCATCGGGGCAGACAAAAATATCCGGTCGAACATCAGCCGGTCATTGATCGCCGCATAGAGCGAAGCGAGGCCGCCCATAGAATGGCCCACCAGATAGAATGGTGGCGGGCAATCGGGCAGCAGGATTTCGCCGTGAAAGCTTTTCAGGTCGAGCCAGTAATCCTCGAACCGGTCGACATAACCCAGGCTCTTATTGCCGATCAGTCGATCCGACCCGCCCTGCCCGCGCCAGTCGAAGGTCGCGACCGAAAAGCCGCGCCGCCGGAAATCGGAGATGGTCTCGAAGTACTTCTCGATAAACTCGGTGCGCCCCTGCACCAGACAGATCGTGCCCCGATGCACGCCCTCAAGTTTGGGCCACAGCGCATAACGCAACTGCACATTATCGCTGGTCTTGAAAAAACCCACCCGCGCACCCTCGGGCACCGGGTTGGACGGGATATTGACCAGGCTGGGTCCATTGGGGTCGACGGTGATCATGGGCACTTCCGCAAGCGTGTCCCTTGGTCTTAGAGCAAACCCATTGAAAAAGGAAAACCGGCATCTCCAGGGAGATACCGGTTTCCTTTTGTGCGGCCCATGCGGGGGGCGGGTGATGGGCCGCTTTGGGTTAGCGCCTTGGTGTTCCTCAGCGCATGACCCGGTTGTAGGGCTTCGAGCATGAACTCACCCAGACTCACATGTTCATATTCAGTTCATGTTTGCGCTTGTGGAAACGCCCCTTGAACCGCCGAAACGGCCTCCCATATTTCAATCGTTCGCCGGAATTACCGGGAACCCCGACCTCGAAACCATGCTGCTCGCCTAATGTTGGGGGCACTGTCGAGACCATCGGGACATCCACGTTGCTCACAGGAGAATGTGACTATGCAGACCATCGATTTTTCCCCCTTTTATCGCTCCACAGTCGGTTTTGACCGGGTCTTTAACCGCCTCGACAACTTGGTCGGGCAGGAAGCCAAGACCTACCCTCCTTACAACATCGAGCGCACTGGCGATGACGCCTACCGCATCTCGATCGCTGTAGCCGGTTTCTCCAATGGCGATATCGCCATCGAAACCAAGGAGAACAATCTGGTCGTTAAAGGCGCCAAGTCCGCTGAAGGCACCGACAAGGCCCGTGAATTCCTCCACCGCGGCATTGCCGAGCGCGCTTTCGAGCTGCGCTTCCAACTGGCCGACTATGTGGAAGTTCAGGGCGCCTCGCTCGAAAACGGCCTGCTCCACCTCGAACTGAAGCGCGAATTGCCTGAGAGCAAGAAGCCCCGCAGCATTCAAATCACCGGCAGCACCACCACCATCGAGGACAAGTCGGTCAACTAATCGACTTTCTCGCAGTTACGATGAAAGGCGCAGTCTGCACGGACTGCGCCTTTTTGTTTTGTTTAGTCTGATGCTACTCACATCGCGGGGCGAACTTCAGATGTTCACCAACTTCTCAGCAACCTCCCCGCCAAATTTCACCCCATCGGGAACCGCCTGCCTTCGGTTTGGTTGATTGGTGAGAATTTGCAGCGTCAAAGGACTTGCCATGAAAACCCCATCGATCGCCATCAAGGCCAATGCCAAATCGGCCGTTATCGACATCCTCAACGCCCGCCTGGCCGACGCCATCGACCTCGCACTGATCACCAAGCAGGCACATTGGAACCTCAAGGGACCGAACTTCATCGCCGTGCACGAAATGCTCGATCCGATGCGCGCCACTATTGATGATCATGCCGACACCATTGCCGAGCGCGTCGCGCAGCTCGATGGCATTGCGCTCGGCACCAGCCAGATCGTTGCCAAGGCCACCAAACTCGCGCCCTACCCAACCGATATCCGCAAAACGTCCGATCATCTGGCGGCGCTCGCCGATCGCTATGCCGCGCTAGCCAATCAGGTGCGCGACGATATTGACGCGACAGATGAAGCCGGTGACGCCGACGCGGCTGATATCCTGACCGCCTTCTCGCGCGACCTCGACAAGAACCTCTGGTTCATAAAGTCCCACCTCGAATAGGGTCAGATAACGCGGTTCCGCACAGCACCGCTGACGCAAAATACTATTCGGGCCGTCGACGGAGGCGTCTTTAAGGCATTTCCGCCCCAATTCTCCTACACATGCGCAGCGCGCTGTAGGACTTCACTGGGAAAATACCCCCATAAATAGGAATTCCGCACAAATTCTGCGCAGACTGCGCAGAATTTGTGCAAATACCCTCAAAAAGCCCTACAAGTCCTATAGTAAAATATAGGCTTTCCTATGAAAATGTCACAAAGTCCAACTTTGTTGCTTGCTCGTAGTTTGGAATTATGCAAATCTGCAGAGGTTAGGGCAGCACGGCTGTCCTATCTGACGCGTCGCCCCGCTCTCCGCGGCCAGCGCGCACGCCGATCCGGCTGGCCCGCTATCCGATAGCGGAAACGGACAGGCGGGGCTAAGCTAAGCCCGAATTGAGTGGCCATTTGGATGCAGCGCCACTCCCCATGCATGGACGTCTTTGCTCATTCGAGCCGTACTGCGTACGACCCGCATAAGCAACGCGCCCACAAGAGGACGAACCGCATCCACCCCGCCGCCAACGCGGCACCTTCAACGGATGCATACGACATAGCGACCAATGCCCGGCAACGGGCACGATCAACGAGCGAGGAACAACGACATGGCACACGAGCGTAACGGACAGCTTTCACCCGTAGCGACGAGCAAAGCCAATCGCAAAACCTTGATCGAGAACGGTCGCCCAGTCGGCTTTGCCGGTCGCCCCGAGGCACAGGGCCTTTATGATCCAGCCAACGAGCATGATGCCTGCGGCATCGGCATGATCGCCAACATCAAGAACATCTCCAGCCACGAAGTGGTCGAGAAGGGTCTCGAAATTCTCGAGAACCTCGAACACCGTGGCGCCGTCGGCGCCGACCCGCTCATGGGCGATGGCGCTGGTATTCTGGTGCAGACGCCGCACAACTTTTTCAAGAAGGTGCTGCCGTTCGCCCTGCCGGAAAAGCACCATTACGCCGTCGCCATGTTGTTTTACCCCAACATCGAAGGCCTGCGCGATCGCGTGGCCGAGGTGGTGCATGGCTGCATCCTGCGCGAAGGCCTGACCATTCTGGGCGAACGCGTTGTTCCCACCAACAATGGAAAGCTCAGCAGGGGCGTTATCGCTACTCAGCCGGTCATCGAGCAGCTGGTGATTGCGCGCCCTGAAGGACTGACGCTCGACGAGTTCGAGCGCAAGCTCCTGATCGTGCGCAAGGTCATCTCCAACACGGTCTATGCGGCAGTGCCCGAGAGCGACGGCGATAACGGCTTTTACGTCGTGTCGATGTCGGCCCGCACCATTGTCTATAAGGGCATGTTCCTGGCCGACCAGCTGGGGGCGTTCTATCTCGATCTGCATGACCAGGATTTCGAGAGCGCCATCGCCCTCGTGCACCAGCGCTTTTCGACCAACACATTCCCAAGCTGGAAGCTGGCCCACCCCTACCGCATGACCACCCACAATGGTGAAATCAACACCATCCGTGGCAACGTCAACTGGATGGCGGCCCGCCAGGCGTCGGTGTCTTCGCCCCTGTTTGGCGATGACATCACCAAGATCTGGCCAATCTCGTATGAAGGCCAGTCCGACACGGCCTGCTTTGACAACGCGCTCGAATTCCTCGTGCGCGGTGGCTACACGCTGCCGCATGCCGCGATGATGCTGATCCCCGAAGCCTGGGCTGGCAACCCGCTGATGAGCGAGAAGCGCCGCGACTTCTATCAATACCACGCCTCGCTGATGGAACCATGGGACGGCCCTGCCGCCATGTCGATCAGCGATGGTCGCTATGTTGTGGCAACGCTCGACCGGAACGGTCTGCGCCCAGCCCGCTATCTCGTGACCAAGGAGGGCCACGTCGTGCTGGCCTCCGAGTCTGGCGTGCTGACCATTCCCGATGAGGACATCGTCGAACGCTGGCGCCTGCAGCCGGGCCGCATGTTGCTGATCGATCTCGAACAGGGTCGCATCATCTCTGACGACGAAATCAAGTCCACGCTGGCAACCGCCAACCCCTATGCCGATTGGCTCGCCCGCACGCAGATCGTGCTCGAGGACCTGCCCGCCGTTGCCCCCAAGGCAACCGAGCCGACCGAGGCTTTGCTCGATCGTCTGCAGGCCTTTGCGTATACTCAGGAAGACATCAAGCTGCTGATGGCGCCTATGGCGACCACCGGTCAGGAAGCTGTTGGCTCGATGGGTACCGATACGCCGATCTCGGCGCTGTCGAACAAGCCAAAGCTGCTCTACACCTATTTCAAACAGAACTTCGCCCAGGTCACCAACCCGCCGATCGATCCGATCCGCGAGGAATCGGTGATGAGCCTAGTCTCGTTCATCGGTCCGCGCCCAAACCTGTTCGATCTTGAAGGTCTCTCCAAGGTCAAGCGGCTCGAAGTGCGCCAGCCGATCCTGACCAATGAGGATCTCGAAAAGATCCGCGCCATTGGCGACATCGAGACCAACCAGTTCAAGACCATCACGCTGGACATCACCTATCCAGCCGACATGGGCGCCTCCGGCATGGAAGCAGCTATCGATGCCCTGTGCCTGCAGGCCGAAGAGGCCGTGCGCGGCGAATACAACATCATCATCCTGTCCGATCGCCGCATTGCCGCCGACCGGCTCGATATCCCGACCCTGCTGGCGCTTGCCGCCGTGCACCATCACCTGATCCGCAAGGGTCTGCGCACCTCGACGGGTCTCGTGGTTGAAACGGGTGAAGCTCGCGAAATCCATCACTTCGCCATGCTGGCTGGCTACGGCGCCGAAGCCATCAACCCCTACCTTGCCTTCGAAGCGCTCTCGGCACTGCATGCTGAGCGCGAATTCCCCGACGAGGTGGACGCCGACGAAGTCGTGCACCGCTATATCAAGTCGGTCGGCAAGGGCCTGCTTAAGGTCATGTCCAAGATGGGCATTTCCACCTACCAGTCCTATTGCGGCGCGCAGATTTTCGACGCTGTTGGCCTCTCGACCGAATTTGTTCGCAAGTATTTCTTCGGCACCGCAACCTCCATTGAAGGCGTTGGCCTCAAGGAAGTCGCGCAGGAAACCGTCCGCCGTCACGCGCTGGCCTTCGGCGATGACGCCGTGCTGCGCAAGTCGCTCGATGTCGGTGGCGAATATGCCTACCGCATCCGCGGCGAAAAGCACGCCTGGAGCCCGGACGTCGTCTCGGATCTGCAGCATGCGGTACGCACCAAGGACGAAAGTCCCGAAACCGCGCAGGATCGTTACAACAGCTTTGCCGAGCGCGTGAACTCGGGCGAAAATGGCTATTTGGCCATCCGTAACCTGTTCGAAATCCGCCCACTCGGCGAAGCCGTACCACTCGATGAGGTTGAGCCAGCCGTCGATATCGTCAAGCGTTTCGTCACCGGTGCGATGAGCTTTGGCTCGATCAGCCGCGAAGCCCATACCACCCTCGCCCAGGCGATGAACCGCATTGGTGGCAAGTCCAACACCGGCGAAGGCGGCGAAGAGCCCGACCGCTACAAGCCCCTGCCCGACGGTTCGCGCAACCCAATGCGCTCTGCCATCAAGCAGATCGCTTCAGGTCGCTTTGGCGTCACCACCGAATATCTGGTCAATGCCGACCAGCTCCAGATCAAGGTCGCGCAGGGTGCCAAGCCCGGCGAAGGCGGTCAGTTGCCCGGCCACAAAGTTGATTGGGTTGTCGCCAAGACGCGTCACTCGACGCCCGGCGTCGGCCTCATCAGCCCACCGCCGCACCACGACATTTACTCAATCGAAGATCTCGCCCAGCTCATTTACGATCTCAAGAACGTCAACGAGCAGGCCGATATCTCGGTCAAGCTGGTGTCGGAAGTCGGCGTCGGCACGGTTGCGGCCGGCGTTGCAAAGGCGCGCGCCGATCACATCACGGTCTCCGGCTATGATGGCGGCACCGGCGCATCGCCGCTGACCTCGCTCAAGCATGCTGGCGGGCCATGGGAAATCGGCCTGGCCGAAACCCATCAGACGCTGGTGCTCAACCGCCTGCGCAGCCGCGTCGTGCTGCAGGTCGATGGCGGTCTCAAGACCGGTCGAGACGTGCTGATCGGCGCCCTGCTCGGCGCTGACGAGTTCGGCTTTTCGACCGCTCCACTGATCGCCGCTGGCTGCATCATGATGCGCAAGTGTCACCTCAACACCTGCCCGGTTGGCGTTGCCACCCAGGACCCGGTGCTGCGCAAGCGCTTCAAGGGCACGCCCGAGCACGTCATCAACTATTTCTTTTTCATCGCCGAAGAACTGCGCGGCTTGATGGCTGGTATGGGTGCCCGCACCCTTCAGGAACTCACCGGTCGTTCCGACCTGCTCGATCAGCGCAAGATGCTCGACTACTGGAAGAGCGAAGGCGTCGATTTCAGTAAGCTGTTCTACAAGCCCGAGCCGCTCGGTGGCGACACGCTGTATCACTCCGAGAGCCAGAACCATCACCTCGAAGCCGTGCTCGACCGCAAGCTGGTCGAACTGGCAGAGCCAGCACTTGCCCGAGGCGAAGCCGTCCAGATCGAGCTGCCCATCCGCAGCCGCGACCGCTCGGCTGGTGCCATGCTGTCGGGTGCCTTGGCTAAGAAGTATGGCCATGAGGGCCTGCCGGACGACACGATCTCGATCAAGCTGACCGGCACCGCCGGCCAGGCCTTCGGCGCCTTCCTCGCGCGCGGCATCTCCATCGACATGGTGGGCGACGCCAACGATTATGTCGGCAAGGGCCTTTCTGGTGGTCGCATCGTGGTGCGTCCCTCCGACAAGGTGACGTTCAAGCCCGAAAACTCGATCATCGTTGGCAACACGGTGCTTTACGGCGCCATCGCGGGTGAATGCTATTTCCGTGGCGTAGCCGGCGAACGCTTTGCCGTCCGCAACTCCGGCGCCATCGCGGTTGTCGAAGGCACGGGCGACCACGGCTGCGAATACATGACCGGCGGCGTTGTCGTCGTCATCGGGCAGACCGGCCGCAACTTTGCTGCCGGCATGTCGGGCGGCGTGGCCTATGTGCTCGACGAAGACGAAACCTTCCGCGAGCGCTGCAACCTCGCTATGGTCGAACTCGAGCCTGTTCCGGAAGAAGAAGCGCTCATGCAGCAGATTCACCACCACGGTGGTGATCTCGAATGGCATGGCCGCGTCGACATTTCCGGCGACATGACCAAGCACGACGATGAACGCCTGCACCAGCTCATCTCCAACCACCTGCACTATACCGGCTCGACCCGCGCCAAGTTCATTCTGGACAACTGGGTCGAGATGCGTCCGAAATTCGTCAAGGTGATGCCGGTCGAATATCGACGCGCCATCAAGGAGATGGAGAAAAAGCGGGCCAGTGGCGGCATGGGCGTGGCGGCTGCAGAATAATGTTGCAGCTCTATGGCAACCTTGGGTCCGGCAACGTCCTCAAGGTCAAGTATATCGCCGACGCCACCGGCACGCCCTTTGTCCTGCACGAAATTCGGTCCCGCTCCGGCGAGACCGCTTCGGCTGAATTCTTGAAGCTCAATCCGGCTGGCCAGATGCCCGTCATCGTTCTCGATGATGGCCGCACGCTGGCCCAGTCAAACGCCATCCTGCGCTATCTGGCGCAGGGCACGCGCTTCCTGCCGACCGACGCTTACGAAGCGGCCAAGGTCGACGAGTGGCTGTTCTGGGAACAGTATAGCCACGAGCCAACCGTCGCTGTCGCTCGCGCCCGCGTCGTCTATGATGGCGTGGCGCCTGCCGATCTCGACCCAGCCTTGGTGCTGCGCGGCAACAAGGCGCTCGACCTCATGGAACAGGCGCTGACCGGCCGGACTTGGCTGGTGGGTGAGACGATGACCATCGCCGACATTGCGCTGCTGGCCTATACGCGCCAGGCACCGCAGGGCGGATTTGATTTGAACGGGCGGCCCGCGCTGTTGGCCTGGATTGCCGCCTGCGAACACGAACTCGGACGACCTGCCTTCACGGCAGAGAATTAGGAGCAAGGCATGGGTAAGGTAACAGGCTTTCTCGAGATCGAACGCGAAGAGCCACGCTATGAGCCGGCCTCCGATCGTATCCGCCATTTCGGCGAGTTCACCATTCCGATGACCGAAGGGCGCATCGTCGATCAGGCGGCGCGCTGCATGGATTGCGGCGTTCCGTTCTGCCACGGCGATACGGGCTGTCCGGTGCACAACCAGATCCCCGACTGGAACGATCTGGTGTTCAACGGCGACTGGGAAGAAGCCGCGCGCAACCTGCATTCGACCAACAACTTCCCCGAATTTACCGGCCGCATCTGCCCCGCTCCCTGCGAGGAAGCCTGCACGCTCAACCTTGAAGACGTGCCTGTCGCCATCAAGACGGTGGAACAGGCGATTGCCGACCGAGCCATCCGCTCGGGCTGGATCAAGCCACAGGTCGCCAAGGCCAAGACCGGCAAGTCGGTCGCCATTGTCGGCTCCGGCCCCGCAGGTCTGGCGGCTGCCCAGCAGTTGGCCCGCGCCGGTCACGACGTGCATCTTTATGAGCGCGAACCCAAGGCTGGCGGCCTGATGCGCTATGGCATTCCCGACTTCAAGATGGAGAAGGAACACATCGACTTCCGCGTCGAGCAGATGGAAGCTGAAGGCGTGACCTTCCACTATGGCGAAAACATCGGCGTCACCCGCCCGCTCTCTGATCTCCAGGCCAAGCACGACGCCGTGCTGCTGGCCGGTGGTTCGGAAAAGCCACGCGACGTCGATAGCGAAGGCATTGAGCTCAATGGTGTCCACTACGCCATGCCATTCCTCGTACAGCAGAACCGTCGCCTCGGCGGCGAGGATGTGTCGGAACAGCTCCAGCTGACTGCCGCCGGCAAGCATGTCGTGGTGGTTGGTGGCGGCGATACTGCGTCCGACTGCGTCGGCACCAGCTTCCGCCAGGGCGCCATCGCCGTGACCCAGCTTGACGTGCGGCCAATGCCGCCAGAGCTAGAAAACAAGATGACCAACTGGCCCAACTGGGCGGTCAAGATGCGCACATCCTCATCGCAGGCCGAAGGCGCCATCCGCGAATTTGCGGCTGGCACCATGAAGATCATTGGCAATGCCAAGGGTCAGGTCACGGGCGTTGAATGCGCGCGCGTCGATCGCGCACGCCAGCCCATCCCCGGCACCGAGTTCATCATCAAGGCGGACTTGGTGCTTTTGGCCATCGGCTTCGCGTCGCCGGTGCATGAAGGCATGCTGACCGAACTGGGCGCGCAGCTCGACAAGCGCGGCAATCTCTTTGCCGACACGCTGAGCTACAAGACCACCGTTGCCAAGGTATATGCCGCAGGCGACATGCGCCGTGGCCAGTCGCTCGTCGTCTGGGCCATCCGCGAAGGCCGCCAGGCCGCTCGCTCCATCGACTACGACCTGATGGGCAAGACCGACCTGCCGCGCTGACCGGTCCATGCCAAGTTCAAAGGCCAGCCTTAACCGGCTGGCCTTTTTGTTTTATGCGCCGAGCGCCAGGGTGGCTTCTAGTTCACCCAGGGCCTTCATCGCCGTGAAATACGAGCCGTACCACATATAGCCCGTCGACTCGTGGACGCGTCCGGCCACCACAGCCGGCAGCCGCTGCCACAGCACGTCGCCTTCAAGATCGCTCACCGAACCATTGCCCATATTACAGAGCAGGATCGCATCGACGTCGCCCAGCACGTCGACAATGCTCTCCATGCCAAAGCTTTCGCCGTCGCCCAGTATCTTGGGATCAATAGTGATGGCCCCGACGTCGGCAAGCAGTTGCCCCTTGGGGTCCGAATACTCACCGCCTGGAATGAAGACGTTGAACGAGCGGAACTCGGCGCTGAAGGTCAGAATGGCGACCTTGTCCTTGGCCAGCTGGTCGGCATAGCGCACCTTGATCGCGTCGGCGGCTGCCGTGTAGTCGGCCACAGCCTTGTCGGCGGGCTCACGACGATCCAGCCAATCTGCCAGCTCGAGCAGGTCGTCCTGCCATTTGCGGGTAAAGGTCGTGGTCAGTACTGGCGCAATCTGCTGCAGGCGCGCCGCCGGCCACCAGTCGCCGCTCGGGTCTTCGCCCGAACAGATGATCAAGTCTGGCTCCAGCGCCAGCACTGCCTCTGCAGTGGTCGGCAGCGGTATCGAAATCAGCTCGGGCGAGCGCGGCGTATTGCTGAGGTCGCCCCAGAATTCGCTTTGCCCAACGGCAATAATTGGCAGGCCCAGCACCAAAGCCGGCTCATAGTCGGTTCGCGGATCAATCGCCACGACCCGCTTGGGGTTCTTGGGAATATCGTAGGTTCCGAGCAACGTCGTCACCGTCCGCGTCGCGCTCTGCGCAAACGCCGTGACAGGCAGGCTGGCGCCGGCCAAAAGAGCTGTGGCACCCAGGCCGAACTGACGACGATTGAGCGATTTGGTCATGATGTCCCCATCCATCGCAGCGGCGCGACGGTCCGCTTCGATCTAGATAACATGATCATAACAGTCAAGTAATCTGACCGTTGTCGACCCGCCCTCGTCCAGCTACAAGGCGACCGTAACTGGCAGGAACAGCGCCCCATGACCGGCAAGCCCTATATCGTCGAAGAACTCATCTCCGCCAAGGCGATCGCCGCCCGCGTCGAGGCGCTGGCCAAGGAGATTTCGACTCACTTCGCCGACACCGACAAGCTGGTGGTCGTCGGCCTGCTGCGCGGCTCGTTCATCTTTATCGCCGATCTGGTGCGTGAACTCGACCTGCCGGTCGAAGTCGATTTCCTCGAAGCCTCGTCCTATGGCAACACCATGCAATCGAGCCGCGAAGTGCGCATCCTCAAGGATCTGCGCGGCGAAATAGCGGGCCGCGACGTGCTGGTGGTGGAAGACATCATCGACACCGGCCACACACTCAAGCACGTGCTCGAAATCCTTGAAACACGCCACCCGCGCCGTATGGAAGTCTGCGCCCTGCTCAACAAGCCCAGCCGTCGCGAAACCGATGTGCAGGCGAAATGGGTTGGCTTCGACATTCCCGACAAGTTCGTTGTCGGCTACGGCATCGACTACGCCCAGCGCAATCGCAATCTGCCCCATATCGGCGCCGTCCGCTTCACCGATTCGGAATAGTGTGGCCTAAGGCCCACCGCGCGCGTCCAGCGGGTCGGCATTGGGATCAATCCCCACGCCGAACGCATCTGCGCGTCCCAGCGGCGCCTGCACCAACTGCTCAAGCGTAAACGGTGGTGCCGATGGCACCATGCCCGACGAGATCAGCAATTCACCCGCCCGCGCTGGCACACGGCTGATCGGGATGACCGCGCCGGCAACTTCCAACAGCCGCGTCTGGCCGAGCCCCTGAAATGGCGGTCGCATCATCACGGCAGCATCCGTCCCGCTGAGAGGGTCAACCACCGCAATCGAAACGGCCCCACCGCGATAGAATGTGCGAATGGTCTGGCTCAGATAGAATGCCAGCTTGTCGGCACCCGCCGCCGAGAAATGGATGCCGTCTTCTTTTCGCATCAGAGCGTTCTGGCCGCTGACATCGGGCCCGTAGGACGAGTATTTCCCGTCCTCGCCCAAGAAGCGCTCATAAATATCGAGATACTCCGCCCCGCCCGAAAAACTGGCGAGCCGTTGGATATTGCCGATGTGGGTGATCGCAGCCGAGTAATCGCTCTTTGCCATCGGCGGCAGACCGACCCAGATCACCGGCTTCCGCGCTGCCCGTAGCTTGCCGAGAAAATCGGAAATACGCCCCTGATAGATGGCATTCCATTGCTCAGTCAGCGGCGCATAACGTGCATTGCCGACGACGATTTCCTGCCGATCGTTGACGCCGATCGTGACGATGGCGACGTCAAAACTGTCCGCGGCGATCTGCTCGCTGATCGCCTTGTCCCAATCGTAGAAATCGAAACGCACAAAGCCGGATGAACTGACGCTCTGATTGATCACGACCAGATTGGGATCATCGACATAGAAGCGTTCCAGCGCCCGGCTGAGGTCGATTGCAAGAGAATCGCCGAACACCGCCACCCGTGTCGCGTCAGGGGCCTTGTTGACCGTCGGCGCAGGCGGCGGCAACGCAGCGGTTGGCGCGGGGGCCTGCTGTTGCTCCCTGGGTCGACGGGGCTGTTGCACGGGCGGCGGCGCAGCTGGCTCATCGCCAAACAGCAGATCAAACAGCGTCCGCCGACGCTGTTCCTGCGCCACGACAATCGTGTCATGGTTCTGGGCAAGCGCAGGCGCCACGTCGATAAAGACGAGCAGGCCGACCAGCATGGCAACGACAAAACGGATCATCACGGTCCCGCGCAGAATATGCCTCTTCCTATCAAAATGGGGCCAGTTAGGCCACCAGCCTCAAGCCGACTTTACCGGCTGGCCGCCGCCAGAGCCTCATAGGACTGCTTGGTGATAAAGCCATCAGCCACCTCGCCGCGTGACGCCTGGAACCGCGCATAGGCCTCCTGGCTGATCGGCCCGATGCGCCCATCGACCGCGCCCTGATAGAGCCCAAGCCGGATCAACGCCTCCTGAATGGCCTTGCGTTGGCTCAGATTTGGGAAAGCCGTATTGCGCGGCCAATCATCCACAAAGCCGCCACCACCCTTCAGCCGATCCGTCATATGCGCCACGCTCATCGCGTAGCTGTCGGAGAAATTGTAGCCCTTGAGCACCAGATAATTCTGGGTCATCAAGAACTTCGGACCGTCCTTGCCGGCCGGAAGGTAAAGAAATACCTGCAGGTTCGGATCGGCGAATTGGCGCCCCGCAACGCGGGTAATGCCGCGCTGGGCAAAGAACGAAATCGGTCGCATCTCGGTGCGCGAGGCGAGGAGGTAGTCAAACCCCGCCGGCACCACGACCTCCATGCCCCAATCGATCCCCGGCTGATAACCCATCGAGCGCAGGAAGCGCGCACTGGTCGCCAGCGCGTCGGCCAGTGAATGGTGCAGGTCGATCCGCCCGTCGCCATCGCCATCGGTGCCATGCGCCACCACATTGGATGGATTGACCTGCAAATGCCCGATGGCCCCGGCCCATGATCCGACCAGTGTCTCGGCCGTCAGGGGCCCGCGCTGCACCAGTTGTAGCGCCCCGATCAGGTCGGCCTCATCCTCGACCAAGCGCGTGCGCCGCTGGTGGACCAATGTTGCCAGCGAACGCACCACAGGGCGGATCAGGCTGGCATTACCCAGCACCGCGCCATAATCGGTTTCCATGCCCCAGATGGCGCCCAGAATGTAGGGGTCGACCCCATAGGCTTGCCCGACCGAAGTAAACAATGCCGCGTTCTGGGTCATTGCCGCCTTGCCGCGCGAGATGCGTCCGCTGGTGACGCGGCCCTCGATATAGTCCCACATCGGCGTGGTAAACTCGGGCTGCGTTGAAACCAGACTGGGGACGCGCGGATCGGGCCTCATGCCCTTCATGGCGGTATCGTAAACCGAGGCACTCACCCCGGCGGCAAGCGCCTTGGCGCGAAAGCCAGCGATAAAGCTGTCAAAACTTTCGACAGGTTGAGCCAGCGCCGGCAGCGTCGATAAAAGCAAGAATAAAGCTGCCAGCCGCATGATGTGGCTCCTTGGACTAACGGTTTCGCGTCATCAGATGGCGTTCCCAGGCATAAGCCGATTGCACGATTTCCGTCAGGTCATCATGCTGCGGCACCCAACCCAAAAGCTTGCGCACCTTTTCACCGGTCGCCGTGATCGAAGCCGGATCGCCAGCGCGGCGCGGACCTTCATCGACGCGGAAATTGACGCCGGACACGCCGCGCACCGTCTCGACCACCTGACGAACAGAATAGCCCTGCCCATAGGCACAATTGAGCGTCGTACTGTCGCCACCATTGCGCAAATGCTTGAGCAGCAGCGCGTGAGCTGCGATCAGGTCGGTGACATGGATATAGTCGCGCACACATGTGCCATCCGGCGTCTCATAGTCGGTGCCGAAAATGTCCATCTTCTCGCGCTGGCCGAGCGCGGTCTGGCAGGCGACCTTGATCAGATGCGTCGCCAGTGGTGTCGACTGCCCGCTGCGCTTGCCCGGATCGGCGCCCGCAACGTTGAAATAGCGCAGCACACCAAAGGTCATCGGATGGGCCGCCGCGACGTCGGCCAACATCCATTCGGTCATCAGTTTGGAGCGACCATAAGGCGACATCGGGTTGAGCGGCGTCGTTTCCACCACCGGCGCTAGTCCCGTCATGCCGTAAACCGCCGCCGTCGAGGAGAAGATGAAGTGCTTCACCCCGCTCTTGACGGCAGCCTCGATCAGATTGCGCGAGGTGGCCGTGTTGTTGGCGTAATATTTCAGGGGATCAATGACCGATTCTGGCACCACGATAGAGCCGGCAAAGTGCACGATCTCGGTAATGCCATGTTTGTCGATCAGACGGCGAACCAGGTCGGTGTCCCCGGCGTTACCCGCTTCGAACGTCGCGCGGCCATCGACGGCCCAATCAAAACCGGTCACCAGATTGTCGAGCACGACAACCTTTTCGCCTGCATCAGCAAGGTTGAGCACCATATGGCTGCCGATATATCCAGCGCCACCGGTTACGAGAACAACCATTCAAACAGCCCCTTACTTCAATAGCGTATGTGCCTTGACGATATTTTAGATACGTTGAGATAGCTTTACGCCAAAACCCAGCGATGGAGATCGAGTTTTGCCTAAACGCGTTAGAACGGCCGTATTCCCCGTAGCCGGCCTCGGAACCCGCTTCCTGCCGGCGACCAAGGCTCTGCCCAAAGAAATGCTGACCGTCGTCGACCGTCCGCTGATCCAATACGCCGTGGACGAAGCGCGCGAAGCAGGCATAGAACACTTCGTGTTCGTCACCGGCCGCAACAAGGGTGTCATCGAAGACCATTTCGACCGCCAGTTCGAGCTGGAAACGACGCTCGAAACCCGCGGCAAGAGCCAGGCGCTCGATGAACTGCGCAAGGACCTGCCATCGGCCGGCCGCACCAGCTTCACCCGTCAGCAGGAGCCGCTTGGCCTTGGCCACGCCGTCTGGTGCGCCCGCGACATCGTCGGCGACAATCCATTCGCTTTGCTGCTGCCCGACATGCTGTTCAAGGGCGAGCCCGGGGTGCTCAAGCAGATGATGGACGCCTATGAAGAGCGCGGCGGCAATATCATCGCCGTCGAGGAAGTGCCCGAGGAAGAAGTGTCGTCCTACGGCGTGGTCAAGCGCGGCGCCGGCGCCGACAACGGCTTTGCCGTCACTGGCATGGTCGAAAAGCCCAAGCGCGAAGACGCGCCATCGAACCTGATCATTTCTGGCCGCTACATCCTACAGCCCGAAATCTTCAACCTGCTGGCAGATCAGCCACGCGGTGCAGGCGGCGAAATCCAGCTCACCGACGGCATGCAGACCCTGATGAAGCGCCAAGATTTCACCGGCGTGAAATACGAGGGTAAGAGCTTCGATTGCGGTTCAAAGATCGGCTTTTTGACCGCCAATGTCGTTTACGCGCTCGACCGCGACGATATCCGCGAGGGCTTCCTCAAGGAACTGCGCAAGCTCGATCTTGAAGCCAGCCTCTAGCGGGAAACTGTTACACCCAGGGTCACGCGGTGCGCATCCTGCGCACCGTCGGCCGTACTGTCGGAATGATCAAAGCCATAATCGGCATTGATCGCGGTGTGCTTGTTGAGGCGATAGTCGGCGCCTGCGCCCAGCCCGTATCCAGTCTCGGTGGCATTGCTGCCCTCAAAGCGCGCCGAGCGCCAATCGGCCAGCGCGCGCAAGGCGAGCCAGGAATTGACCGTATAGGCCACTTGGGCATTGGCCCCATATTCAACGCGTGTGGTGCCGGCATTATCCGCACCGGGCGGCGCCACGGTCGTCGTCAAACCAGCGACCATGCGCCACGTCGAATCGGGCGTGAATACGAGGTTGGCGTCGTAAAGCTGGGTCACGACTTCGCCCAGGCTTGCTTCGTCGAAGCGGCGCAGCCCAAGACCGGCTGAAGCTGTCGCCTCGAGCGTATCGTTCCAGCGGCCGGTGACACCAGCGCGCAATGTCGCATCGTTCGCATCGGTGCTGACGTTCAACACCGAAGACGTGTGATCGAAAATATCGCGCCCAAGCGCAGCTTGTCCAAACACTTCAAGGATCGGCGTCGCCTGGAAGCCAACGCGCAGCCCCGCGTCGAGCGAGGTGTAGTTGGAATCGTAGTTTTGCCGCACGGTGCCATCGACCAGTGTCGTCGGCCCATAGATATTGCGGCCCACGCCGCCGGTCACGGCTACATTGAACTTGCCGAAACTGCGCGCAATGCCGACATCGACATCGCCCGAAATGGTCTGTGAGGCCTCGGCAATGTCGCTGGCCAGTCCGGGCGTGCCGGGCGTCGCCCGCGTCACCGACAGATTGCCGCCCGCGCTCAAGCGCGTTTCGCTATCGAGCGCATAGCCGGTCTGGAGGCCCAGCCGCAGCGCGCTGATATCGATAGTGCCGGTATCGTTGGGCCGGATGATTTCTGCGGTAGCGTCGAAATTGACTGCAGAGCGACTGCCGATGTGTTCGAGGCTGACGCTGGGCACCAGCCGCGTATCGAAGCGCTCGCCATCGGTCTGCTTGGTATAGGTGCCGCGCAGCGCCACCGACCAGTCGACATCGAAAAACGGATCATATGGCTCGCGCAGCCATGTGTTGTCGGTCAGTACGGGCTCTTGCGGATAGACACCGGGCAGCAGGCGGTCATTATCGCTCTGCGAGCCGTCGCCCGTCGAAAGATCAGAACCAGCCAGCGCCGGTACGGCAAGGCAAAGCGCGCAGAGAGCCGTGACCCCTGCCCGTCCTATTGTCTGCCGCCGTCGCAAGCGCAAGATCTGCTCCGCCAAACTGGAAACAGCCCGCAGCAAGCTGCTTCGGGCTGCGGCGATCCTTCCATCTTATGGTTAATGAAACCTTGCGATTGCTTGGAATGAGCCGGCTAATCTAACGGTTCCACCTTGAGCACCGCACCATCATGCCCAATGATCCGCACCCGACGACCGGCGGCCAGATCGGGCCCGGAAACGCGCCACACGGAATCGCCCAGCGCAATGCGTCCAAAGCCCTGCTGGATCGCGTGTTCCAACACCGCTTCTTTGCCGACATAACCGTCGGCACGACTATTGAGATAGGGCCGGTCGGTATTGGTGGAGCGCCCCCGATTGAAGCGCACCCAGATGGCGATGCTGACGAGTGACAGCACACCAAAAATCAGCCACTGCCAGGGCCAGCCGATGGGCTGAAACAGGGATATCGCCCCTGTTATCAGCCCGGCGATCCCCATCCACAGCATGAAGCCGCCAGGCAAAACCAGTTCGAGTGCCAGCAGGATCAACCCGGCCACAATCCACGACCAGGGGCCGTTGCTCGCGATAAAGTCGATGACCTGCATGGTTTAGCCTTTACTGCTGTCCGGACGACGGCGGACGGCTTGGACGCGCTGGCGTGGGCGCCGAACCACCAAAGGTTTCCTTGGCGATTTCGGCGATACCGCCGATGGCGCCAATGATGCTGGAGGCTTCAACCGGCAGCATCAGCAGCTTCTGGTTTGGCGAGGTTGCGATGGCTTCGAGAGCCTTGATGTAATTGTTGGCCACGAAGTAGTTGATGGCCTGAACGTTACCGCTGGCGATAGCGTCAGACACTACCTGGGTTGCCTTAGCTTCAGCTTCTGCCGACCGCTCGCGCGCCTCGGCGTCGCGGAACGCTGCTTCACGGCGGCCTTCAGCTTCCAGAACCTGCGCCTGCTTGGCGCCTTCGGCCTGCAGAATGGCCGACTGACGACGGCCTTCGGCTTCCAGAATGGCGGCCCGCTTCTCGCGCTCGGCCTTCATCTGGCGACCCATCGAATCCACCAGATCCTTTGGCGGATCGATGTCCTTGATCTCGATACGGGTGATCTTGATGCCCCATGGTGACACCGCCGTATCGACCACGCGCAGCAGGCGCTCGTTGATTTCGTCACGATGGCTCAGCAGCTCATCGAGGTCCATCGAGCCCATCACCGTACGGATATTGGTCATGGTCAGGTTGAGGATAGCGTTCTCGAGGCCCGAGATTTCGTAGGCTGCGGCAGCGGCATCCAGAATTTGATAGAACGTCACGCCGTTCGCAGTGATCGAAGCGTTGTCGCGGGTGATGACTTCCTGGTGGGGAACGTCGAGCACCTGCTCCATCACGTTGATCTTCTTGCCGATGCTGTCGATGAACGGCACGATCAGGTTCAGACCGGGCTTGAGCGTGCGCGTGTACTTGCCGAAACGTTCGATGGTGTAATTATAGCCCTGTGGCACCGTCTTGGCGCCTGCAAACAAGACCAGAAGAGCCAGAATACCGAGGGCGATAAGCGTAATACTCAGCCCATCGAGGCCGAAGCCCTGCAAAATATCCATCCATGATTCTCCTTTGGTCTTCATGCGCGCGACACTATTGCTGCTTGGTCAATGGTGCAACACGCTCCCTCGCGGAACGAAGCACGGACTGAACACGTTTAAATCGCGGATCAACATGTTCCGCGAGTACCAGCATGCCAGCGTCCCGCCCCATCTGGAAAGGCCAATTGCGTCTTTCTCTCGTCTCGATCGCCGTTGAGCTTTATTCGGCCACCAAGCCGAACGCAAAACCGAGCTTTCGACAGATCCACGAACCGAGCGGCAAACCGATCAATTACGAAAAAGTGGTTGCCGGCATTGGTCCCGTCGACAAGGATGAGATCATGAAGGGCTTCGAATACGAGAAGGGCGACTATGTTCTGCTCACCGATGACGAGATCGACGCGGTAAAACTGGAAACGCGCAAGACCCTTGAACTCACCCAATTTGTCGGCGCCTATGAGATCGACCCGATCTATTTCGACAAACCCTATTTCGTTGTCCCCGCCGATGAACTGGCCGAAGACGCGTTCCGCGTGATCCGCGATGCGCTCCGCTCCAGCAAGAAAGTCGGGTTGGGCCAGCTGGCCCTACGCGGCAAGGAATATCTGGTGGCCGTGCAGCCGACGGGCACTGGTCTGCTGATGGAAACGCTCCATTACGAAGACGAAATCCGCAAAGCCGATCCGTTCTTCGCCTCAATCTCAGCTAAAAAGGCAGACGCCGACCTTCTCGAAGTCGCCACGGCACTGATCGACAAAAAGACCGCCAAATTCGACGCAGGCGTCTTCAAGGATCACTACCAGTCCGCCCTGCGCGAGCTGATTGCCCGCAAGCTCAAATCCAAGGGCAACAAGATTTCGACCAAGGAAGAGCCCGCCGAAAGCCGCCCGACCGGAGCCAATGTCGTCGACCTGATGGCTGCACTCAAATCCAGTCTTGAAGGCGACAAGGGTGGCGACAAACCAGCCGCCAAAAAGCCAGCGCCGCGCAAGAAGGCGAGCTGACCCATGGCCAGCAAAGCCGAGACCCTGCTCAAGGAATATCAGTCCAAACGCGACTTCACCAAGACACAGGAACCCTCAGGCTCTGAGGAACGCGGCACGTCCGGCCCGCTGCGCTTCGTCGTGCAAAAGCACGACGCTACCCGCTTGCACTACGATTTCCGCATCGAACTCGATGGCGTGCTCAAAAGTTGGGCCGTCACCAAAGGCCCCTCCGACAATCCGGCAGACAAGCGTCTCGCCGTGCGGGTCGAAGATCACCCCGTCGACTACGGCACATTCGAAGGCACCATCCCCGAAAAAGAATATGGCGGCGGCACCGTCATGCTGTGGGACGAAGGCACCTGGGAGCCCATCAACGATCCCCACGAGGGCCTTGAAGGCGGCGACCTCAAGATGCGGCTCAATGGCCAGCGCATGAAGGGCGAATGGGTCCTCGTCCATATGAAAGGCCGTGATACTCAGCGCAAATCTGGGCCCGCGCGCGAAAACTGGCTGCTGATCAAGCACAAGGACGTCTACGCCAAGGACGAGGAAACGCTGGTCACGCGCTTTACCAACTCCATCTCGACAGGCCGCGATTTCGACGGCATAGCCAAGGGACTCAAGCCCAAGAAGAAATCCGAGACTGCCGCAAAAGCCGTCTGGCATTCCGACGCCGACAAGGCCGTCGACAATCCCGTGCCCGCCCAATCTACCCGCAAAACCAAGATTGCGGGCATGCCCGCTTTCCGTCCACCGCAGCTGGCCACACTGGTCAGCGACGTTCCGACCGGCACAGATTGGCTGTTCGAAATGAAATACGATGGCTACCGTTGCCTCGCCGCCATCGCGGGCGATCAGGTGCGTCTCTATACGCGCACCGGCAAGGACTGGACCGAGCAATTCGCCGCCATCGTGCCGCCACTGACCCGCATCACCAAGGGCACGGCCCTGATCGATGGCGAACTCTGCGCCTTCGATGCCAAGGGCCGCACCGATTTTTCGACCCTCAAGGATCATCTCTCCAATGGCGGTCCGCTGACCTATTTCGCCTTTGATCTGCTCGAACTCGATGGGGACGACCTGACCAAACTGCCCCTGGTCGAGCGCAAGGCAAAGCTCGAAAAGCTGCTCGGCAAGATCGAGTCATCCTCGCTTGTGCAATTTTCGCCCCATGTCACCGGCAATGGGCAAAAGGTGTTCGACGCCATCGCGCGCGAGGGCCTTGAAGGTATCATCGCCAAGGAAACTTCGGCCCCCTATCGCGGCGAGCGCACCAAAAGCTGGCTCAAGATCAAGGCCAGCAAGCGCCAGGAATTCGTCATTGCCGGCTGGTCCCCCTCGACCAAAAAGAAAAGCTTTGCTTCGCTGCTCATCGGCACCTGGGAAGACGGCAAACTGGTCTATCGCGGCCGCGTCGGCACGGGCTTTAACGTCGAGACCGCCGACGCCATCCAGCAGCAACTCGACAGCCGGACTCGCAAGGACAGCCCATTTGATTCGGTTCCCGCCGCCATCGCCCGCACTGCGCAGTGGGTTACGCCCGAACTTGTGGCCGAGATCGGCTATACCGAATTCACCCCCGACGGGGTGCTGCGCCACCCATCCTTTATCGGATTGCGCGAGGACAAGCCGGCCAAATCGGTCGCTGCTGAGACACCCAAATCAGCAGCCACGCCTCTGACCACCGCCGCTGGGATCAAGGCCGCCGAAGCCGCTGGCGTAAAACTGACCAGTCCCGATCGCGTTATCTATCCCGGCCAGGGTGTCACCAAGGCTGACCTTGTCGCCTACTACGCCGCCGTCGCCAACCGAATGCTGCCCTATATCGAAAACCGCCCGCTGAGCCTCCTGCGCTGCCCGCAGGGCCGCACCAAATATTGCTTCTTCCAGAAGCACGACACAGGCGGTTTTCCAGACGCGATGAAGTCGCTGCTGATCACCGAAAAGGACGGCAGCAAGGAAGATTATTTCTACATCGACAATCTGGCGGGCCTCATCGCCGGCACGCAGATGAACGTGCTCGAGTGGCATCTGTGGGGATCGCGCACCAAGGACATCGAGAAGCCCGAGCGCATCATTTTCGACATTGACCCCGATGAAGGCCTCGATTTCGGCGATGTGCGCAAAGCCGCCATCACCATCCGCGACGATCTGCAGGAACTCGGCCTAAAGACCTACCCCCTGGTCAGCGGCGGCAAGGGTATCCACGTCATCGCCCCGCTCAAGCCAAGCACCGAATGGCCGGAGGTCAAAGCCTTCTGCAAGGCCGTAGCTCAGCAACTGGCCGACAAATATCCCGACCGCTTCACCGCCAATTCGCGCAAGGCCACCCGCATGGGCAAGCTCTTCATCGACTATCTGCGTAATGAACGCGGCTCCACCGCCATCGCTCCCTGGTCCAGCCGCTCCCGCGAGGGCGCGCCCGCGGCCGTGCCGGTCACATGGGACGAGTTGGAAAACGTCAAAGCCGGGAACCAGTTCAGCCTCGCCGAAGCCGCCGAACGCGCCAAACAGCCCGACCCGTGGAGGGGCTATTTCGACACCAAACAGACAATCACCAAAACCATGCTCAAGGCCGTTGCGGCCGACTAGGGCATCGGCACATTGACGCGGCGGTCGATGGTCAGTGTGATGGCGATTACGACGAAGGCAAAGATCACCATGCCCAGTGCGATCACATGCGCCTCGCCCCATTGCAGCCGCTCGACATAATCGTAGAGCGCAATGGCAATGACCTTGGTCTGGCCCGGAATATTGCCGCCGATCATCAGCACCACGCCGAACTCACCCACGGTATGAGCAAAGGTCATCACCGCGCCGGTGATATAGCCCGGCCGTGCCAAGGGCAGCGCCACACGCCAAAACCGCTGCCAGTTCGACGCACCAAGGCTCGACGCCACCTCGAGCGCATCATTGCCGATCGCGGCAAACCCATTGCGCAGTGGCTGCACCATGAAGGGCAGCGAATAAAAGAAGGACCCGATGATGAGGCCGGTAAACGAAAAGGCCAACGTCCGCCCGCCCCACAGGCCAGCCACCCATCCGCCCGGCCCATTTGGCCCAAGCACAATCAGCAGGTAAAATCCGAGCACCGTCGGCGGCAGCACCAGCGGCATCGACACCACCGCGCCGACCATTTCGCGATACCGGCTCTTGCTCCGCGCGAGCCACCACGCGATGGGCGTACCCACCACCAACAGGATGACGGTATTGATCGCAGCCAGCGTCAGCGTCAGGCTGACCGGTGTCCAGATATCACCCAGGTTCACGATCGTTTCCTCACCGGCGGCGTCATCCCCGCATATGCGGGAATGACGTGGTGGCAGATATTATTCGACGACGTAACCGGCCGCCTTGATCACGTCCACGGCCTTGTCGCTCTTGAGGAACTCGACATAGGCCTTGGCAGCCTCGCTGTCTTTGCCGGTGGTCAGCAGCACGGCATCCTGACGGATCGGCTCGTAGTCGGCGGCAGGAACAATCCACACGCTCGACTTACCCACGATCTGGCTGGCTGCCACAAAACCGATTTCAGCATTGCCGCTTTCGATGAACTGCAGCGTCTGGCTGATATTTTCCCCGGTCACCAGCTTTGGCGTAATCGCCTCGGTCAGACCTAGCTTTTCGATGGTTTCGACCGCCGCACGACCGTAGGGCGCAGCTTCCGGATCGGCGATGGCGAGTTTGTCGAACTTGCCGCCCTCCAGAATGGCCTGCCCGTCGGTCAGGTCCAGCGATGTGCTGTAAAGCGCCAGCGCCCCAATGGCATAGGTGAACACCGTGCCTTCGACGCCAAGCCCATCCGTCACCGCCTTGGTCGGACGGGTATCGTCGGCCGCCAGAAATACCTCGAACGGCGCGCCCTGGCTGATCTGGGTGTAAAGCTGGCCGGTCGCGCCAAAGCTATAGACCACGTCATGGCCCGTCTCGGCCTTGAACAGCGGCGCTAGCTCCTCGGCGACCTTGGTGAAGTTGGCGGCCACCGCCACATTGACGGTGTCAGCCTGTGCGGCAGCCGTCGACAACAACAGGGCACCCACCAGCGTGCTCATCAAGATGCGGTTCATTAGACGCTCCGATATGTTTTGAATTTCATATCGGTGAAGTTTGCAAAGCCCGTGCGGCAGCGCAAGCGTTATTTCCGACCAGCCATATCGAAGCGTTCTCGCAGGGCCGCAACATCATCGGCGATGGCGACCCGCGTCTTGTCCTGCATGGAACGATAGTGGGCGAGCACCGTCTGCCCTGCCTCGGTCAATTGCGCCCCGCCCTGCGCCGCTCCGCCCCGGCTCGATTCCACCAGCACAGTGCCAAAACCGGAATTGAGTGCCTGCACCAGGCTCCAGGCGCGCTTGTAACTCATCCCCATCGCCTTGCCGGCCGCCGAAATCGACCCTGTCGATCCGATCAGTTCCATTAGGTCAGCCCGCCCCGGCCCGATATAGGCGGTGTCGCTAAACGTCACCCGCAGGTGCGAGAGGCCGTCTGGGGGAACCACTGCGCTCATGACGGCTCCAGACTAAACTGTTGTTTTGAGACCTCATGGTGAGCTTGTCGAACCACGAGGTCGGCTCACCAATCCTGCCACGACCTCCTCCTTCGACATGCTCAGGACGAGGTCTACTGATGGGACGGTCTATCCCCGCAACTGGCTCGCTTCACGCGCCAGCGTTTCGATCCGCTTCCAATCGCCCGAAGCAATCGCGTCCGCTGGCATGATCCATGACCCACCCACGCAGATGACGTTCGACAGGCCGAGATAAACCTTGGCCTTCTCCGCATCGATGCCGCCCGTTGGGCAGAACGTGATGTCGGACAGCGGCGAGGCAAAGGCCTTGAGCACCGGCGCACCGCCATTGGCTTCGGCCGGGAAAAACTTGAGGAACGAATATCCGCGCTCGGAAGCCGTCATCGCTTCGCTCGGCGTCGCAATACCGGGCAGCAGCGGAATACCGATATCGTCGGCAGCATCGAGAATGCGCGGCGAAATGCCTGGCGACACCATAAACCGGCACCCGGCATCGACCGACTGCTTCATGTGCAGCGCATTGCGCACGGTGCCCGAGCCAACAATGGCGCCGGTCACTTTGCCCATCTCTTCCATCACCTTGAGGGCGTTGGGCGTGCGCAGCGTCACTTCAAGGATTGGCAGGCCACCTGCCACGAGCGCTTCGGCCAGTGGCCGCGCCTGCGACACGTCATCGAGAATGATCACCGGGACGACGGGCGCGAGCGAGAGGATGGAGCGAATGGCGGCTGCGTCTTGCGGCATAATCAGTCCTCTGCAGATTTGTTGATGAACGGTTAGGAGTTTGGCGAAAATCTCGCAACCCCGTTCATTGAAATGCGGACAATAAATCCCTAGGTTCCGGCGAACTCCGGAGGATCTGTCCATGGTGCAGACTATCAACGCAATTACACCGCTGGACGAGGCCCGGGCAATTCTGTCCCAGCATTTCGACCTGAAGTTTTCCAAGTCCGTCCAGCGCGCCACCGAAAAGGTGTTCGACCGCGTTCGCGACAAGATCCCCGAGATCGAATGGTCCTTCTATGCGCCGCTGATTTTCGAGATCAACCGGCTCAAGAAGGAAAAGGACGCGGTCATCCTGGCTCACAATTACCAGACGCCGCAGATTTACCACGGCGTTGCCGATATTGTCGGCGACAGCCTGCAACTGGCTATCGAAGCCACCAAAGTGCGCCAGCAGGTGATCGTCCAGTGCGGCGTGCACTTCATGGCCGAAACCTCAAAGCTGCTGAACCCCGACAAGACGGTGCTGATCCCCGATAGCCGCGCCGGCTGTTCGCTAGCCTCCTCGATCACCGCAGAAGACGTCATCGCCATGAAGGCGATGTATCCCGGCGTGCCGGTGGTGACCTACGTCAACACCTCGGCAGCCGTGAAGGCCGTCACGGATGTGTGCTGCACCTCGTCCAACGCGCTCGACATTGTCAACCGCGTCGAAGGCGATACGGTCATCATGATCCCGGATCAATATCTGGCCCGCAACACCGCCAAAAAGACCGGCAAGAAGATCATCACCTGGGCCGGCGCCTGCGAAGTGCACGAAACCTTTACCGCCGAAGACATCTCCGAACTGCGCCATGCCTATCCCACCGCCAAGATCATCGCCCATCCCGAATGCCCGCCCGAGGTGATCGACGCGGTCGATTTCGCCGGCTCTACGGCTGCCATGATCGACTGGGTCAAATCCACCAAGCCACCGCGCGTGGTGATGGTCACGGAATGCTCGATGTCCGACAATGTCGCGAGCGAAACCACCGGCGTCGATTTTCTGCGCGGCTGCAACATCTGCCCGCACATGAAGCGTATCAATCTCGAAAACGTGCTGTGGAGCCTCCACACCATGACCGAAGAAGTCACCGTCCCCGCCGAAATCATCCCCCCGGCCCGGCTCGCCGTCGAACGCATGATCGAAATGAGCCGCAAGGGCGACTAGCGCTGTCTAGGGCACCTAGTGGGAGATCTCATCCCGAGCTTGTCGAAGGACAAGCTCGGGCGAGTGGAGCCTGCTTAGCTTCACCATGGTGTCTACTGCCTGAGCAGCGTAAGCGCGCCGCGCCCTAAAGATGCCCGAGGAAAACGTGCTCGCGGTGGAAGGCGATGGCGGTGCGGTCGGGGTGCGCTATCTCCACCTGCGGCAAGGTGAGCTTGCCGAGCGGATTGAGGCGCTCGAGCAGTTCGGGGTCAAGCTGGCTGAGGTCGACGATCAATTCGAGCCCCGGCCCCACGGAAATATACCCATCGCGAAATGCCTCGGCGGCATGGCGTTCGAGGCACAAAAAGTTACTCACATGCAGCATGCCGCCTGCGGTCAGAGGCCGGATGGCGGCAATCGCCAGTTCGTCGTGCAAAAATTCCGACGGCGGCGCAAAGCGCGCCCCCGTCATGGCGCAAGTAAAGTCATAATTGCTCAGTACTGCCGAATAGAGCGCCCGCAGCGTATCGAGCGCTACGGGTTGATCAGGCTCTGCCTCGAATGGCGTGCTCGCCTCGCCGAACAGGTTCTGCCAATAACGCGGGTGGCCGGGGTCATCGTCTTGTGGGTCGTCCACGATGCCTCCATCTGCGTCGTTTCGGGTATGCCTCCACTATCTATGCGTGTATTTCCTTAAGTCAAATTACGAAGAATTTTGAGGTTGCCATGACCGCCTTCGACAACACCCTCAATGCCGATGGCGCGCTCATTGTCGGGGCGGGGTTGGCAGGCCTGTTCACCGCCCTCAAGCTGGCGCCGCGCCCGGTGACAGTCCTGTCACCCAAGCCACTGGGCACCGGCGCCTCCTCCGCCTGGGCGCAGGGCGGCGTTGCGGCCGCCGTCGGCGCAGGCGATAGCAGCCATGCCCATGCCGTCGATACCGAAATGGCTGGCGCTGGCATTGTCGATCACGGCACCGCCGAAAGTGTCACCGCCGAGGCGGCCGCCCGCATCGAGGACCTTGCCCGCTGGGGCACGCCGTTTGATCGCGACGACTTCGGAAATTACGAACTGGGCAAGGAAGCCGCCCACTCTGCCAACCGTATCGTCAAGGTCGAGGGCGACCGCGCTGGCTGGGCCATCATGCAGGCCATCATCGCCGAAGTGCGCCGCACCCCCTCGATCCGGATCGTCGAGGGCATCACTGCGCTTAGCCTCGCCCGCGACAATGGCCGCATCGTCGGCGTGTTTTGCCGCCGCCTCGGCGACCGCTATTCCGAACCCGTTTTCATCCGCGCCCGTGCCACCGTGCTCGCAGCCGGTGGCCTGGGCGGGCTGTACGCCGTCACGACCAATCCGCCCGGCGTGCGTGGCCACGCCATGGGCATGGCAGCGCGTGCTGGTGCGCTCATAGCCGACGCAGAATTCGTGCAATTCCACCCCACCGCCATCGCCACCGGCGCCGACCCGGCGCCGCTCGCTACCGAGGCCCTGCGCGGCGAAGGCGCTACTTTGGTCAATGATCTGGGTGAGCGCTTCATGCCCGCCATTCACCCCGATGCCGAACTGGCCCCGCGCGACATTGTCGCCCGCGCCAATTTCCGCCAGATCCAGTCGGGTCGAAAAGTGCTTCTCGATACGCGTCAGGTGCTCGGCGCGTCGATCCTCACGCGCTTCCCCACGGTCGCCCAATACTGCCTCGATGCCGGAATCGACCCGGTGGCCGACATGATCCCGGTTACCCCGGCAGCGCATTTCCACATGGGGGGCGTCAAGGTCGACGAGCGCGGCCGCTCATCGCTGCCCGGCCTCTGGGTCTGTGGCGAAGCCAGCTGCACAGGGCTTCATGGTGCCAATCGGCTCGCCTCCAACTCCCTGCTCGAAGCCACCGTCTATGGCGCCCGTATTGCCGAAGACATTGGCGGCCTCGAGCCGGTGCGCAACAACCTGCCACCCTTCAAGGGCATCGAATGGGACGAAGCCGAAGGCGCCAAGGCCGAACAGGTGCTGCGCGATCTGCCAGCCGTGCAAAACCTGCGTCGCATCATGACCGACCTTGTTGGCGTCGAACGCGACGCCAACGGCCTCAAACGCGCTTTGCGTGAGATCGCCGCGCTCGAAAACAAGGCCGAGCACGTCACTAGCGCCTATCTCAACATGACCACTTCGGCCACTCTCGTCGCAGCTGCCGCCCTCAAACGCACCGAAAGCCGCGGCGGCCATTTCCGCACCGACTACCCGCACACCGACGAAAGCTGGGAACACCACACCACGATGACGCTGGACGAAGCTTTGGCGATTCGGGCCAGCGCCTAGGCGCCCAACACCGCGTCGACTTCCGCACGCGTCGGTGGCTTGCAGCCTTTGCGGCCGCAATTGATGCCGGCGACGACGGCGCCAAAGCGCAGCATGTCGTTGAGCGCGCCTTCGCCGAGGCCGGTCAGTTTGCCCGCGACCAGCAGGCCGCGCTCATGCAGCCAGGACAGCACGCCTGCCATCAGGCTATCGCCTGCGCCCACCGTGTCGCCAAACACCGGCGGCGCATAGATCGTCGCCAGTGCCTTGCCCGCCGCCGTAAAGGCGCGCGAGCCCTTGTCGCCCAGCGTTACGATGACCAGTTCGCAATGTGGCCGCGCCAGAAGATCAGCCGCGTGCTGCTCAATGCTTTTGCTGTCATCAAGCGAGGCCAGATCTTCCTCGGAAACCTTCACCACATGGGCCAGATCGAGGAAGCTCGATAACCGCGCCTTGAAGCCTTCGAAGTCATCAACGAGGCTTGGCCGCACATTGGGGTCGATCGAAATCGTCGCGCCGCGCGCCACAGCCGCCTGAACGATTTCCAGCCAGATCGCCGCTTCATCCGGCTTGATCGGGCAGAAGCCGCCAATCTGATAAAGATCAAGCTTCTCCGGCAGGGCAGCGATCGCCTTGGCGGCTTCGATGGCTCCATCGGCCTGCCGATAGAAGCCATACCGCGCATTGTGGTTGGCGTCGAAATTGACCACCGCCAGAGTTGTGAATTCCTTGACCCGTTCGCCCAGCAGCGGCGTTACACCTGCCTCATGCAGCGGCCCGAGCAGGTAGTCGCCAAACGCATCAGCCGAAATCGGGCACATGAAGCCGGTATCATTGCCAAGCTTTGCCAGCGCGATGGCGCAGTTATAGGGGGAGCCGCCCGGATGGGCCGTCATGACGATCTGGCCTTCGCCATCCCGGCCGATCACACCACCATCGGGCAGCACGACCTCGGCCTTGAGATCGATCAGACTTTCCCCACCAACCACGAACATGCAGCGTCCTCCCGGCTCGCGCTGCCCCTTGCGTGCAGCAGCTAGCGACATAGCATTTTTCCGAACCGAGTCACCAGTCTACCGAGCAAATGCCCACCGCTTGGGCATGCCTAGTGCAAACAATATTTGCTTGGTGCGGGATTAAACCGACGCAGCCAGCGTTGACCCTGTTGCGGACCGCATCGACGGCCCGACAATCCGGAGGATAGTTTCCATGAAATATCGCTCAATTCTTGCTGGTGCTGCCGCGCTGGCATTTCTGGCCATGCCCGCCTTTGCCGAAGACTATGTCGGCGGCGCGGTCAAATCGACCGAAATCGGCGGCAAGTCCGTGCTGACCGACGCTACGGACATGACGCTCTACATCTATGACAAGGACGCGCCGGGCGTCACCAATTGCTACGAGCAATGCGCCGTCAACTGGCCGCCCGCCATTGCCGATGCGTCGGCCAAGCCCGACGGTGAATTCACCCTCGTCGACCGCACCGATGGCACCAAAATGTGGGCCTATAAGGGCTGGCCACTCTATCTCTGGAAAAACGACAAGGCTCCCGGCGACATCACCGGTGACGGCGTTGGCGGCGTCTGGCATCTTGCTGTCGAATAAGCCAAAGGCCCTATCTTGAGCGATTTCCTGGGCGAGGTTGAAGCCTGCGTGCCGGCCCTCAGGCGTTATGCCCGGGCGCTGACGCGCAATGTCGATCTCGCCGATGATCTGGTGCAGGATTGCCTAGAACGCGCCATTGCCAGACGCGGACTGTTTCGCCCCACTGGGCCGGTCCGCGCCTGGCTTTTCACCATTCTGCTCAACCTCTATCGCAACGCGCTGCGCGCCTCGCAACGGCGCGGCACGGTTGTCGACCTCGACCATGTTCCCGAACTCGCAATACCCGCGCCCCAGCACGGCCATCTCGCCCTTGCGGAAATGGCCCGCGCCATCGACGCATTGCCGCCCGAACAGAAGGAAGCCTTGTTGCTTGTTGCCCTCGAAGGCCTGCCCTATCAGGAGGCCGCCGATATTCTCAAAGTTCCCATCGGCACGCTGATGAGCCGTTTGGGGCGCGCCCGCGCCACCCTGCGCCTCCTCACCGGCGCTCCGGCCGAACCGCATCTAAGGACCGTCAAATGAGCGAGATTACCCGCGACATGCTGATGACCTATGCTGATGGTCAATTGTCCGACGCTGAACGCACGGCCATCGAGGCCCACCTCGCCAACAATGCAGACGCCGCTGATGACGTCGCGCTGATGCAGCGCCAGAACGACGCCATGCGCACCCTGTTTGCTCCCGCGGGCGCTGAGCCTGTCCCTGCCCGCCTGCGCGCCACCCGCATTGCTGCCGAACTGGGCCGCCGCCGCACACGTTCGAGGGGTTGGGCTGTCGCTGCGGTGCTGCTGATCGGGCTTGGCCTTGGCGGTGGATGGTTTGCCCGCACGCTGTTCGACAGCCGCCCCGCCAGCGCAACGCTGATTGCCGACGCGGTCAATGCCCATCAGGTCTATGTCGCCGAAAATCGCCATGCCGTCGAAGTCGGTGGCGACGACAGCGAGCACTTGAGCACCTGGCTCTCCAACCGCCTCGATACCAATCTGGGGATGCCCGACCTCAACGCCGAAGGCTTCACCCTGGTCGGTGGGCGGCTGCTGCCGGGCAGCGAAAATGCTGGTGGCCGCGCCGCACAGCTGATGTATGAAAATGCCGAAAAAGAGCGCGTCACCATCTACGTGACCGCCGCTTTGCCCGATCGACAGCCAGCCTACCAGCTGGCCAATTACGATGGCGCCGAGGCCTTCTACTGGGCCAATGCCCGCATCACCTGCACCGTGGTCGGCACTCTGCCCGCGGAGCGGATGAAGGCGGTGTCGCAGGCGGTCTATTCACAACTGACCGAAGGCGATGTGACGGCCAGCCGCTATCGGGGGTAGTTTGACGTGTGCCACCTGATCCGTGCGCACACGATCCAGTCCCCTCTCCCCTAAGGGGAGAGGGTTAGGGTGAGGGGTTCAGACGTCGGCTGACGCATTGTGTGTTAGCCAAACACCTAACCCCTCACCCGACCCTTCGGGTCGACCTCTCCCCTCAGGGGCGAGGTGAAGAAACCGGCGCGTTCCGCACCGGAATGTCGTTCGAATAGATATTGTGCGGTCCGACATTGAGAATGTCGCGTTCGCCGCACAGGGCCATCGTCGTATCGAGTTCCTTGCGCATGATGTCGAGCACGCGGGTCACCCCGGCCTCGCCACCGGCGCCCAGCCCGTACAACATCGGACGGCCGATAAACGTGCTCTTGGCGCCATAGGCCAGCGCCTTGATCAAGTCCTGCCCCGAGCGAATGCCGCTATCGAGATAGACCTCGGTCTGTTTGCCCACCGCGTCGACGATTTCGGGCAGCACGCGGATCGTCGATGGCGCGCCATCGAGCTGACGCCCACCATGGTTGGACACAACAATGGCATCGGCCCCATGCTGCACCGCCGACCGCGCATCATCGGCGTCGAGCACGCCCTTGACGATGACTGGACCGCCAAAGCGCTTCTTGACCCAGGCAATATCGGCCCAGTTCAGCGTCGGATCGAACTGGCTCGCCGTCCAGGCCGACAGCGATGCCAGATCGTGATCACCGCTTACATGGCCCACGATATTGCGGAATGTGTGCCGCTTGGTGCCCAGCATGCGCGCGCACCACAGCGGGTGCTGCATCATCTGCCATACCGAATAGGCATTGAACTTGGGCGGGGTGGAAAGCCCGTTATGGATGTCCTTGTGCCGCTGCCCCAGGATTTGCAGATCCATCGTCAGCACCAAAGCCGAGCATTTGGCTGCCTTGGCGCGGTCGATCAACCGCTCGATGAAATCGCGGTCGCGCATCACATAGAGCTGAAACCAGAACGGCGCCGTGGTGTTTTCGGCGATGTCCTCGATGGAACACACGGCCATGGTTGAGAGCGTGAAGGGAATCCCGAATTTCTCGGCTGCCTTGGCCGCCTTGATCTCACCGTCCGCAACCTGCATGCCGCCTGTCGCTGCCGGGGCGATAGCGATGGGCATCGAGATTTCCTTGCCCAGCATGGTGGTCTTGAGGTTGCGTCCCTCAAGGTTCACCGCAACCTTTTGCTTGAGCTTGATCTTGTTGAAGTCACTCTCGTTCTCGCGATAGGTGCCTTCGGTATAGCTGCCCGAATCCGCATATTCGAAGAACATCTTGGGCACGCTGCGCCGCGCCTTGGTCTTCATCTCGTCGACGGTCAGGATCTTATCGAGTGCGGCCATGATTGCGCTCCAGTTCGCCTTGCCCTAGCAACTAACATGTTAGTCGTCAATGCGACGTGCGAAAGCCCTCCGGATCCCGGGCAATGAGCTGTGATGGCGAGGCCGATGTCTCGAATGTAGAAGTGAATGAGAGAGACAGGGCCTCGCCATCACACCGGGGTTTTTCGCGGGTCGGGCATGGCAGGCCATATCGCAGACCGTGGCAGCACACATTTCACCCGCGCGGTGAAGGCGACCCTCCACCCCCGGCAGTCCCCACGCCAACCACTCGTCATGATCGCGCTCTGGCGTGGGCAATGGGAGCATCATACAACCCCACCATTCAGTGGGGATAAGGCGAACAACCGCACGGACTGGCCCCTTGTCACTGCTCTGGCGTTCTCGTCATATGCCTGAAAGACCGGGAGGAACAACAATGACCATCGGCGGCGAAGCGCTCGAATACATCGACAAGAAATTTTACGATCTTGCCATCGGCATAGCGCCTCTTGAAGTGCTTTACGATGGCTGCCGCTGGGCAGAAGGCCCGGTCTGGTTTGGGGATGGCAATTTCCTGGTCTGGAGCGATATTCCCAACAATCGCATGCTCAAATGGGTTCCCGATCTGGGCGTCACCACCTTCCGCACACCGTCCAACTACGTCAACGGCAACACCCGCGACCTGCAAGGTCGTCTGCTGTCATGCTCGCATGGTGCCCGCGCCGTGTTGCGCACCGAATGGGATGGCAGTGTCACGACGCTGGTCGACAGCTATCAGGGCAAGCGCCTCAATTCCCCCAACGATATCGTGGTCAAATCCGACGGCACGATCTGGTTCACCGACCCCACCTACGGCATCCTGACCGATTACGAAGGCTATAAGTCCGAGCCGGAACAGGCTGGATGCTACGTTTATCGCTTCGATCCCGCCGATGGCTCGCTGACCGTCGTCGCCGATGATTTCGCCAAGCCCAATGGCCTGGCCTTCTCGCCCGATGAATCCATCCTCTACGTCTCCGACACCGGCCAAAGCCACGATCCCGATTGGCCTGCCCATATCCGTCAGTTCAGCGTCAACAATGACCGCCTCGGCAATCCGCGCCTCTTCACCGACGTCGATTCCGGCCTGCCCGATGGCTTCCGCCTCGATACCGAAGGCAATGTCTGGACCAGCGCCGGGCTGGGCGTGAACGTCTACAATCCAGCCGGCGCCCTGCTCGGCCGCATCAAGACGGGCGCTAAAACCTCGAACGTCGTCTTCGGCGGCCCACGCCGCAATCGGTTGTTCATCACCTGCAGCCAATACGTGATGGCGACCTATGTCAGCGCCCGGGGCCTGCAGCGCCCCTAGCAATCGTTAGGTCACAAGTGGCAAACCTGATAAGGTTACCGCAAAGACTTAACGACCGGACATCGCGTTTTGACCACCAATGACAGCGAGGCGGCTCCCGTTGAGGAGCTGCTAGATACCCCAAACCTTGCCGACGCTCTCGAGAGTGATCGCTTCAAGCAGTTTCTGGATCATGTGCCCTTCGGGATCGCTGTAGCCGAACTCGCGCCACAGGAACGGCTGGCCTATGCCAATTTCGAGTTCGAGCGCCTGATCGGCAAGCCTGCAGCCCAGTTGCAGGGTAAGCCATGGGCTGTACTGCCGCCGAACGCGGTTGCCAAGGAAGACGGAGAGCTTCTGAGCCAGGCAGTTGCCCTGCGAGATGACTATATCGGCACCTTCCTCATTCAGCGCGAAGAGGGCGAAATCACCGTCGATGCCTGGTCCAATGTCATCGAAGATGAAGACGGAAAACCGACTTTCCGGCTGGTGGCCTTGGCCGCGACTACATCCCGCGGCGATGAAGACGACGCAGATCTCAAGACCCAGGTGCAGGAAAAGGACACGCTGCTGCGCGAGCTGCAGCACCGCGTCAAAAACAACCTGCAGATGATCACCGCGCTGATCCGCCTCGAAGCGCGCAATGTCACCGACGATATTCATTCGCAGGCCTTCCAGCGACTTGCCGGGCGCATCAGCTCGCTGGCTTTGCTTTATCAATCGCTGTCAGAGGATGGCGCCAGCGAAAGCGTTGATCTGGGCATCTATATCAGCCAGGTGGCATCCGCCGTCATGGCTGCTCACGCCACAGAAGGCATCCGCCTCAACATGCAGGTCGATACCTGGCCGGTGTCGGTCAACGTCGCCATGCCGGCGGGCCTCGTGGTCAACGAACTGCTGACCAATGCGCTCAAATACGCCTTCGTTGGCCGCGACGGCGGCACCATCACCGTCCGCTCGCTGGTGGATGAAACCGGATGCCGCGTCATCATTTCCGATGACGGTGTGGGTCTGAGCAATGGCGCGACCTGGCCCAAGCCGGGCAAGCTCAGCGCGCTGATCGTGCACTCGCTCGAGCAGAACGCCAAGGCCAAGATCAGCGTCGATTCAACGCCCGGTGATGGCGTCAAGGTCTCAATCCTGTTCGCCCGCGCCAATGCCGAGCCGGGCGTCGCCTGACGCGACCATGACCCAGGACATATCTGCCTTCATCACGCAGAATCTGGAACTCAGGCCGCTACTCACCCTGCCGACGATCAGCCTCTATCTGGCCCATGAGCGCAGCCGCCTATCGCGGCTGGCCGATCCAAAAGACGCTGACCCACCACCGCCCTATTGGGCCTTCACCTGGGCCGGCGGGTTGGCACTGGCGCAGTATATTATGGGTCACTCCGAACTGGTCGCTGGTAGACGCGTTCTCGATCTCGGCGCAGGTTCGGGCCTTGTCGCCATAGCGGCCGCCCGGTCTGGCGCAATAGCGTCTGCCGCAGAACGCGACCCACACGGCCGCGCTGCCATCGCACTCAACGCGGCGGCGAATGGCGTTGAAGTCAGCCTATTGGATTTGGATATCATAGGCCTGCCGCCAACCGACATCGACCTGATCCTGGCCGGAGACGTTTTCTACAATCCCGAAATCGCGACGCTGATGCTGCCCTTCCTCACGAGCTGCCGCGCCGCCGGAATTGATGTGCTGATCGGCGACCCGGACAGGCGGGATTTGCCCGTCGACCGATTGGAGCTTGTGGCAAGTTATGCCGTGGGGGACGTGGGGGAGTCCGACGTTTCGAGGGTCGGCAATGTGTATCGGCTGAAGTAGATTTTGCTTGGATACCCCCGAACAAACTCTACTTCTTCGCCTTGGGAACCGGCAGTTCCGCCGCCGTCACCCGCACCAGTTCCGTCAGCCAATCGCTGTCGTCCCAGCGGTCACCCTCAATCAGAAAATAGGGTTTCGACCCCGGATAGGGATGCCCCTCGGTGATTTCGCCAAGATAGGCGCGGCCAGCATCGGTCGGCTTGATATAGAACTGATCGTCGCACACATAGGCGACGATCTTGCCATCGCAATAGAGCGCATATTCGCCAAACATCAGCCGAGACGACAGTCGACCTGCCGCCTCGACCTGTTCGATAATATAGTCGATGGTGCTCCTTTGAGAGCTCACTACATCGTCGCCCCGACCTGCCATGGCACAAATTCATTGTCGCCATAGCCGAGGTCTTCCGACTTGGTGTGCTTGCCCGAAGCGATCTCGATCAGCATGTCGAAAATCTGTTGACCCTTGTCCTCGATCGAAACGCCCTCGACGATGTCACCGCAATTGATGTCCATGTCGTCGGTCATGCGGGCATACATGTCCGAGTTCGTCGCCAGCTTCATCGACGGCACTGGCTTGCAGCCATAGGCCGAGCCACGGCCGGTCGTGAACGCCAGCAGGTTGGCGCCACCGGCGACCTGCCCCGTTGCCGACACTGGATCAAAACCGGGCGTGTCCATGAACACAAAGCCCTTTTCGGTGACCGGCTCTGCATATTCATAGACGGCCGTCAGCGGCGTTGTGCCGCCCTTGGCCGCTGCACCCAGCGACTTTTCCAAAATGGTGGTGAGACCACCCAGCTTGTTGCCGGGAGATGGATTGTTGTTCATCTCGCCATGGTTGCGCTGGGTATAGTCTTCCCACCAGTGGATGCGGCTGATCAGCTTCTCGCCCACTTCACGGCTCACAGCGCGGCGCGTCAGCAGATGTTCCGCACCATAGATTTCCGGCGTTTCGCTAAGGATGGCGGTGCCGCCATTGCGCACGAGAATGTCGGCCGCATAACCCAGCGCCGGGTTGGCCGTAATGCCCGAATAGCCGTCCGAACCACCGCATTGCAGCGCCAGCGTCAGGTGCGATGCATCCACCGTCTCGCGCCGTGCGGCAGCAGCAATGGGCAGCATTTCCTTGACCTTCTCGACACCCCATTCGATCATTTTCTTGGTGCCGCCACGCTCCTGGATGGTCATGGTCTGGAAGGTCTCGCCTTCCTCAATGCCATACATTTCCTTCATGCGGCCGATCTGGAACACTTCGCAACCGAGGCCGACCAGTAGTGCCGCGCCCAGATTGGGGTTGGACGTATAGCCCCACTGCGTGCGCTTGAGGATATCAAAGCCCTCGCCCCGGCTTTCCATGCCGCAGCCCGTGCCGTGCACGAAAGGCACCACGCCGTCGATCTCTGGATAGTCATAGAGCAGGCCCGAACGATTGATCGCCTCGGCGACGAATTTAGCGACAGTCGCTGAACAGTTCACCGAGGTCAGGATGCCGATATAGTTGCGCGTGCCGACCTTGCCATTGGCCCGGCGATAGCCCTGGAACGTGGCGCGCTGGTCCAGCGGCACCATTTCAGGGGCAATCGCGCCTTCGGCAAAGGCATAGTCGTGCTTGAGCGTGCCATCAGCGCCACCCATGCCGCAATTGTGCTCGTGCACCCAGTCGCCCGGCACGATGTTTTCCTTGGCGAACCCGATGATCTGCCCAAATTTGAGCACCGCCTCACCCGCGCCAATCGGGCGGATGGCAAACTTGTGGCCCTTGGGAACACGGCGCACGATGTTGACGCCTTGCGGGGTTTCGCTCCCCACTTCCAGATTTGCCAGCGCCACAGCGATGTTGTCGGCGGCATTCAGCACAAGCGTACGGCCCTGTGGGCGGGTCATAGTTTCAGACATTGGGTGACTTTCGGGGGGTATGGTCTCAACTTCGCTTTACGCCCGCTCCATTTGCCGCCAGATTGCGCCCGCAACTGGCAGCGATGGGCGTTGTAAAGCACCACGGCACTAACTAACATGTTAGCATGACAGCGATAGAAAGTCCCTACTCTTTTCTGGTGAGACCAACGACGCTTGCCCGTGGCAGCGTCACCGCCGAAGTGACCACCGCGATCCGCAATGCCATCGTCTCGCTTGCCCTGCCGCCGGGCAGCATCATCGACAAATCCGCCATCTGCGAACAGCTCGGCGTGTCGCGCTTTCCAGTCAGCGAAGCCCTGGCGCGCCTGCAGATCGAAGGCCTTGTAGACATCGCGCCGCAGCGCGGCTCAACCGTCTCGCTGGTGCGCATTGCCGACGTCCGCGAATATATGCTGATCCGCAAAGGCCTCGAGTCAGAGGCCCTGCGCGTTTTGATTGGCAGCCACGATGCCAGCCTGATCGAGGCGCTGCACGCCAATATGGCCGCCCAGCGCGAAGCGGCCGAACGCGACGATGCCGAAACCTTCCACCAGATCGACATCGAGTTTCATGACATCATCTATCGCTCGATGCGGTTCAGCAAGATCAAGAACATCATCGATTCGGCGCGCTCCAATCTCGACCGGGCCCGTCGCCTGATCATCACGCCGCGCCGCCTGGCCCTGACCATCGCCGAACATCAGCAGATTTTCGACGGCATTCTGGCGCAGGACCAAGGCAAGGCGAACCGTGCCATTCGCGCCCATATCGACGCGGTCATGGTCGAACTCTTTGCCTTTGCCCGCGAGCACCCCACCATGTTTGCCGATGGCGCCCAACTGGGCCCCGACAGCGACAGTTTCCCGTTCGGCTAAGGAGGCCGATCCATGCTCAAGAATATCCCCCCAATTCTCGGACCCGACCTGCTCGGCATTCTGCGCGCCATGGGCCATGGCGATGAAATCACCATCGTTGATGCCAACTACCCAGCGGACGCGGCCGGCCCGGCACTCGTCCGGCTCGATGGCATCAGCGCCACAGATGTGCTCGACGCCATTTTGATGCTTATGCCGCTCGACGATTTCGTCGATGAAGCTGCGATCTGCATGCAGGTCGTCGGCAATGCCGGCAAGCGCGAGCCGATCATGGATGAGTTCGAAAAGATCATCACCCGTCACGAGCCAAAGCAGGCCCTGACCTCGATGGAACGCTTTGCCTTCTACGACCGCGTCAAGACTGGCTATGCCATCATTCAGACCGGCGAGCGTCGTCTCTATGGCAACATCCTGCTCAAAAAGGGTGTCATCCGCCCCGACGCGTAACCGAACCGATTGAACCAAGGTCGCCCTCGACAGACTAACATGTTAGCGGCTATTGCCATGCTCAACGGCAAAAGGGACTGAACGCATATGAAATTGCTCCGCATTGGCGCCAAGGGCGCAGAAAAGCCTGCTATCCTGGCTGAAGACGGCTCGATCCGTGATCTTTCCGGCATTGTCGGCGATATCGGCGGCCACACGCTGACCCCAGAAGGCCTGGCCAAAATCCGCGCCACCGATATCGGCGTGCTGCCAAAGCTCGACGCCGGCCAGCGTATCGGCCCCTGCGTTGCCAATGTGGGCAAGTTCATCTGCATCGGCCTCAACTATGCCGACCACGCTGCCGAAACCGGTTCGCCAATCCCTGAAGAGCCCATCATCTTCATGAAGGCCACCAGCGCCATCATCGGCCCCAATGACGACGTGATCATTCCAAAGAACTCGATCAAGCCGGACTGGGAAGTCGAACTTGGCATCGTGATCGGCACCGAAGCCCGTTACGTCGACGAAGCCGACGCTCTCAACCACGTTGCCGGCTATTGCCTGATCAACGACGTGTCCGAGCGCCACTTCCAGACCGAGCGCGGCGGCACCTGGGACAAGGGCAAAGGCAGCGACACGTTTGGCCCGATCGGCCCATGGGTTGTCACCAAGGACGAAGTTGCCGACCCGCAGAACCTGGCCATGTGGCTCGAAGTGGACGGTCACCGCTACCAGAACGGCTCGACCAAGACGATGATCTTCAGCGTCGCCACTGTCGTCTCCTATGTCAGCCAGTTCATGAGCCTGCAGCCCGGCGACATCATCTCCACCGGCACCCCTCCCGGCGTCGGCATGGGCATCAAGCCAAATCCAGTCTGGCTCAAGCCCGGCAACGTCATGCGCCTCGGCATCGAAGGCCTCGGCGAGCAGACCCAGAACGTGAAGGCCTACTCGGCCTGATCTGCCTTCACCTCTCCCTTGGGGGAGAGGTCGTCCCCTCTTAGGGGCGGGCGAGGGGGTTCCCAAGATACTCAGTTGGAAAAGGCCCCCTCACCCGTCGCTACGCTCCGACCTCTCCCCCAAAGGGAGAGGTAAGAAAATCTTACCCCCGCCGCGCCACCAGATCGATCTCGACCAGCGCCCCCACCGCCAGCGCCGTCACCCCGATCGTCGTCCGCGCCGGCAGTTTCCCCGCTTCGAAAAAACTCGGCCACAACGCATTGAGCGCCGCATAGTCGCGCTCGAACTGCGTCAGATAAATCCGCGCCATCGTGACATGCTCGAGCCCCAGCCCGATCCCGCCCAATACGACCTTTAAATTCTCCATCACCCGCACCGTCTGCTCCTCGACGCCTTCGGGCAGTGGCGCATCGGGGGCCTGCGGGTCGGTCGGCATCTGGCCGGTGAGAAACACCCAGCCATCGGCTTCCACCGCGTGCGAGAACGGCGCAACGGGGCGGGGGCCGGACGCGATCATGTGATAAAGTAACTCACTCATAGTCATACTCTCTCGTGATAGTGCTTGAGCCTCAACGCGCGCACAGCCATAAGTCAACGGCCCAACACGCATTGAGCCCTGTTGCGCTACGAGAACGCCAGTCATGTTCGACATCTTCCATACTGTTTCTGCCTATCTCGAACATTTTCTCAACACGATTTCGGGCAATTTCTGGCTGACCTTCTGGTTCATCTTTGCCGTCGCCATCGGCGAAGCCGTGTTCATCGTCGGCCTGTTCATCCCCTCGACCCCCGTGCTTCTGCTGGCCGGCGGCATCATCGCCGAAGGGCGCCTGCCGTTCTGGGAGGTCTATTTCGCAGCCGTGATCGGCGCCATTATCGGCGACGCGCTGTCCTACACCATCGGCCACTTCCTCAAGGACTCCATCAAGGAGGTCTGGCCGTTTCGCAATCATAAGGACCTGATTGATCGCGGCGAACAGTTCTTCGCCCGCCATGGCGGCAAGGCCGTGTTCATTGGCCGCTTCATTCCTGGCGTGAAGGCCGTCATTCCCGGCGTCGCCGGCATCATGGGCATGAAATACAGCCACTTCACCATCATCAATGTCAGCTCGGCCTTCGTTTGGGCTGCCGCGCACATCCTGCCCGGCATGTTGCTGACAGCGTGGCTGAAATCTATTGGCCTGTCGCTGGAGCTGGTGATTGTCGTGGGTACGCTGGTGCTGGTCGCATTGTTCATGCTGCTGCACTACCACCGCCGCATCCTGCTGTTTTTCGCACCCTGGCTGGGTGGCTTTGGCCGCTCCATTCAGGCGCGTTGGGGCAAACAGGACGCCGCCCACTGATCACGGCTTGCGGCGACGCTCGGCCTTGCCCACATTGAGTGGACAAGGAGAGAGCATTCGATGTCCGATACCGAACACACCGTTATCCGCGAAGATGGCGCCAGCCGTGGCCGCTACGTGATCCATTTGGCGCCTGGCTTTGATGCGGAAATGACCTTCAGCACGGCCGCTGACGGCACCATCACCATCGATCACACCGGCGTGCCGCGCGAATATGAAGGCCAGGGCATTGCCGCCAAACTGGTCAACAAGGCCATCACCGAGGCCCGCGAACAGGGCTTCAAGATTACGCCGGTGTGCTCCTATGTGGTGGCGCAGTTTCGGCGCCACCCCGAATGGTCAGATCTGCGCGCCTGATCAGAAGCCGTAGCGCACCTGATCCCGTCCCTTGGCAGCGACGTCATCGAGCTTTTCCCAGGGCACGATGATGGTCGGGGCGCCATAGGCATAGGGCGCCACTTCATAGGGCTGGAACTGGATGGTCAGCCCATAATCATTGTCAAAGCTCCAGCGGCTCGGATCGACCACGATGTTGGCAATGTCCTTGGAGTCATCGACCTGCAGCCAGTCGGCATGATCGGCTTGCAGTTGCTCCCAGGCGAAGTCGGTCAGCGTCTTTTCCCAGGCGTCACCAGCAAACACGTCGCTTGCGACCACTTCGCGATTCTCGGGCACGAGATAGTGCAGGTAGCTGATGCCCCACTCGCCATGCGCCGCACCGTGGAAATAGGCGAATGAGTTGTACTGCAGCGAAATGCGGTTCGCCCCGGCAACGTCTTTGACAAACACCGTCGATTGGCTGTCGCTCGATGCATTGAACTCATCTGGCTCGGCCGCGACGGCGTCGAGCATCTGCTGGCCAGCATTGGCCAGAACAAAGGCGTTGAAATCCTTGGCCAGCGGATCGTCGCCATCGAGCTGGGGAAAGATCGCTTCGCGTCCCGCCACTTTCCAATAGGATTGCGGATCATCGACTTCATTGGGATCGGGCAAGGCATTGTAAGCCGACTGCACAAAGAACCGATGCCCACCCAGCATCCGGCTGGCCTCAAGCGCCTTGCTGCGCGCTTCGAATTTTTCAACGAGGCACACGCCGCCCTTCTCGTCATAGCGGCGCGTGGTCATGGGCTTGGCATCATCGGTGCAAACACGCTGCACATAGCTCAGCCAGTTGCGCTGATCCGTGCGCATGGCAGCCTCGGCATCCTTGGACAGCCCCCCAATGGCCGTCGCGAACGTCTTGGCCAGCACACCATCGGCGAGGGACAAGTCACCAAAATCGCAGATGGCATGCTCGAACGGCGTGCCGGCCTTGCTGCAATCAAAACTGGCAGCCGAAGCCGGAACGATGAAAAGCCCGAGCAGAAAAGCCGGTGCAAGAATGCGCGACACAAGCATTAGGTCGTCCCTGGAATATGAAAACAGAACGCTGGCAGTTCAAAACGGCAGCGTCAACACCGCCTAGTCAGGCGAGATGGCGACATTTCGGCAAACGCAAGTATTTTGGCCTTAAGCCCTTGATGCAACACGGCCCGGCGGCTTCGGCGATAGCACCGGATCAAGAATATGGACCCGATTGCGCCCATCATCCTTGGCCATATAGAGCGCTGCATCGGCCATTTCTGTGGCCATTTCGATACTATCACCATGCTCGATCAGGCACGCGCCGGCACTGACTGTCACCGTGGCCTTCCGACCGTCCGGCATGGTCACCGGCTGCCCGCTCACCGCCGCGATCACCCCATAGGCCGCCGCCCGCAACAGATGCGGCGAGCTATCGCTCAGCAGCACGATGAACTCGTCGCCACCCCACCGTGCGCACACACTTTTGCCATCGACGACCTCACCTATCCGTCGAGCCACCTCGATGATCACCGCATCGCCACCGGCATGGCCGAACGTATCGTTGATGGCCTTGAAGTGATCGATATCGACCAGCAACAGCCCATGCTGCTGCTCCGGCCGCGCCGCCTCGAAGGCCGCGATAAACCCGCGCCGGTTGGCAATTCCGGTCTGCCCATCGCGAAATGCCAGCCGCTCAAGCTCTTCGGTGCGCTCGCGCACCCGATCTTCCAGCAATCTGGTATTGTCACTCACAGTCGCGGCCATTTCGGTGAAAGCCACCGACAGCCGATCAACCTCATCGCCACGACGACTATCGAGTGACAGCGCCGGAGCAAAATCGCCGCGCCGCGCACTGTCGACCACCCGCTCCAGCCGGTTCAGGCGATCCAGCACCTGCCGCTTGAACCCCAGCACCAACACAGTCGCCACCATCCCCATCACCGCCGCCAGCAGCAGCCCGATGGGCACGAACAGGCGCTTATCGATGATGGCGTCAATATCCATCAGCGTGACATTGTACCAACCGAGCTTGTCCAGATACCCGACGCCGACCAGCGTTTCCTTGCCGCCAATCGTCATGAACTTAGACATCGCATTGGCTTGGCCGGACGACACCTGCTCCATCAATTGGCGCAAAGCTGCCTGATCCACCGGCTTGTCGACCATCGAAAACACCGTGCGCTTGGCGCTCATCTCCTTGGTCAGGCTGCGCAGATCCACCATATCCGGATCGCGATGCGCCTGCACGGCGCCCTGCCGGTCGACGAACATCGACGTCACGCCGACCTGTGGGACATTGACCACTTCCTGAATGAAATTGGTCAGGTCGATACCGGTGCCCAACACGCCCAGAACCTGTCGGCCCTCGCGGATGACACAGTTCATCCAGACTTTGGTCACCCGCAGATTGGCGTCATTGTCGACGTTAAGATGACAGCCCGAGCCAAGCCCCACGGTCGAATAATACCAGGCGTCGCGCGGGTTATCCGCACTCACCGTGTAGCGAAACTGGTTGCCGGCATAGGAGTTGGCGGCGTCGTTGAAATAGTAATTCCCCGAGGCGCCGATCACGAAGAAATAGCTGTGATCGGCAAATGAGCGCCTGAAATGCTCAAGCTCGGCCACGCCCCGCGCCTTGGCAGACGGATCGGTCTCATCCCGCGCCCAGTCGCGGATCGACTGCGAACCCGCCAGCGTTTCCGCCAACGAGACCTCGCGCATCAATGCTTCGAGCCCACGATAGCGGTCATAGAGGATTTGTTTTTCGGCAAACAGCGTGCCTAGTTGCACCACTGTCGAAGCGACGATCCAGTTGAAAGCGGCATAGGCCGGTATCGCCACGGCAACAAAGCCCAGCAGCACCATTATGAGCACACGCAGCCGCAGGCTACCGGCGATTTTTGTACCGAGCCCTGTGATTTTGCGCGTGCCCCCAACACCACTTGGCCCGTGAAGGCCTTTGCGCGCGCAGTGTTGACCACCACCCCTCTATGATTGGTTAACAGATTGCTTCGGCTTGGACCGAGAAACCTAGCCGAGTGCCAGCGTACCACGCGCCAGAAACAGCTGCACTTCGAGCAACTCTTCCTGCCGCAGCTCATGCCCACCGGGGTGCCAGAATAGCGAGGTGTCCGCGCCATTGGCTGCATAGAAATCATTCAACGCCTGCGTCGTGGCTGGCGGGCAGATCGGATCGCGCTGCCCCGCGGTGATCAACACACGCTTGCCCGTCAGATCAAGCTTTGGCGGCGTGAACGGGATCAGGGGATGCATCAAGACCGTGGCGTCGAACAACTCGGGCGCCGCAAATTGCACCGCCGCCAGGATATTTGCGCCGTTGGAATAGCCAAGCCCAACCACCTGATCGGCCTCACCCTCAGCTTTGCGGGCGCGCACGAAATCGATCATCTGCCCGGTGCGCAGCCGCAGATCGTCCATGTCATAGACGCCTTCAGCCGTACGCCGGAAATAGCGCAGCGCCCCGCCTTCGCTCACATTGCCGCGCGGCGCCACGACCCGGGCACCCGGCAAAACCTGCGACGCCAGATCAAAGAATTGGTTTTCATCACCACCCGTGCCGTGAAACACCACAAACAGCGGCGAAGTCGCATCCGTACCCAGTCCTTCGCGGTAGTGATAATCTGTCATTCCTGTCTCCCAGACTCGATCCTGGCCGACATATCGGCCGACACCTCGTTCAACGCAACCACCAACGCCGCCACGCACTGTTACACAAAACGAAACGATCGGGCTCCGCGACCCGTGAACACACCCAGCTTTGCGTTCGCGCCGCATTCATGCACAATGGCCTTATGTTTCTGTCCATTTTCGATGTGTTCAAGATCGGCATCGGGCCATCCAGCTCCCACACAATGGGGCCGATGACCGCTGCCAAACGCTTTCTCGATGAGTTGCGCGCCGATCACTGGCCGCGCGCCGCGAGCGCTCGCCCGGCCGCTATTACGGCCAGCCTGCACGGTTCGCTCGCCTTTACCGGCATCGGCCACGGCAGCGGCCGCGCCGTCATCCTCGGCCTGTGCGGCGAAGACCCCAAGACCATTGATCCCGATGCGATGGACGCCATGGTCGCAGCCGTCGAGGCCAGCGGTCAGGTTCATCCGCCCGGCCACCCCGTCTATCGCTTCCGCCCGGCGGTCGATCTGGTGTTTGACAAACGCAACGCCCTGCCCGGCCATCCCAATGGTCTGCAGTTCGCCGTCTACGACACCGATGGGCAATTGCTGTTGCGCCGCGCCTACTATTCCATCGGCGGTGGCTTCGTCGTCAGCGCCGAAGAACTTGAGGCGCTCAAGACCGCCTCACCCAGCCAGGCCGACGTGCCCTATCCCTTCGCCAACGCCAAGGACATGCTTGCCATGGCCACAGCATCGGGCCTTTCCATTGCTGGAATGAAGCGCGCCAACGAAGAAGCCACGCGCAATCGCGTTGCGCTCGATCGCGGCATCGACGAAATCTGGGGTGTCATGACGACCTGCATCGATCGCGGCATCAGCCAGGATGGCATCATGCCCGGCGGCCTCAACGTCAAACGTCGCGCCCACGACATCCACCGCCAACTCGACGCGCAATGGCAGCGCAACGAGATGACGCCGCTGATGGCCAATGATTGGCTGAGCCTTTACGCCATGGCCGTCAACGAAGAAAACGCTGGCGGCGGCCGCGTCGTCACCGCGCCAACCAATGGCGCGGCCGGCGTCATCCCATCAGTGATGCGCTATTTCCTCAAATTCAACGCCGCTGCCGGCCCGCAAGCGGTACGCGACTATCTGCTGACCGCCGCCGCTGTCGGCGGCATCATCAAGCACAATGCCTCGATCTCTGGTGCCGAAGTGGGTTGTCAGGGCGAAGTCGGCTCGGCCTCGGCCATGGCCGCCGCAGGCCTCTGCGCCATCATGGGCGGCACACCGGCCCAAGTCGAAAACGCCGCAGAAATCGCGCTGGAACACCATCTCGGCATGACCTGTGACCCCGTTGCCGGCCTCGTCCAAATCCCTTGCATCGAACGCAACGCCTTTGGCGCGGTCAAAGCCGTCACCGCGGCCTCGCTCGCCCTAAAGGGTGACGGTACCCACGCGGTTCCGCTCGACGCCTGTATCGAAACCATGCGCCAGACCGGCATGGACATGAGCCACCGCTACAAGGAAACCAGCCTTGCGGGCCTCGCCGTCAACGTCGTCGCCTGCTGAGAGAGAAAGACTAAGTACGGTCAGTCACCGGGCGTTGGTCCAGCGCCAGGATCAGCGCCGTCACCACCGCATAAAGCACCGTCAGCACCAAAATGCCGAACGTCGCATTGGTCAGCCCCGCAACCGCATAGCCAACTGAAACAGTTGCCGCCAGATAGAGTGCAGCCGAACGATGCGGCCCCCGCACAGAAAGCGCTCCAACAATCGGCGCTGCCAGCATCAACCCGTAGCAGGCCAAGCCCATCAGCCCACCGATCGCCATGAAGTTGGCGAGGTCGGCATGGAGGTGGTCATAGTGCGGAAATTTCACGCCTTCAGGTGCGTACCGGATAGCCGCACCTACGAAGTCGAAGAATCCGTGCCCATAGATCGGCGAAGCCAGAAAGGCATTCCAGGAAGAAATGTACATACCCAGACGTCGATTAATCGAGCTTTCTGTAAACCTGCCAGTGGCGAGAAACGTACCAATCTGGTCAATACCACGAAATTCGTTGAACCAGCCCAGAGAGAACCCGACCACCGCCGCAGTCACGCAAATCAATGCAGCGCCAAGTGCCACAAATAGCGCGTGGCGGAGCGGTAACATTGTCAGCGCCACCGAGGTCAACGCAACGATGATCAGCGCTCCGTAAGCCATAAGCGGACCGCGCGATCCAGTCAGCCAGATCGAAACCAGTGCCAGCACGGGTCCGAGCAGGTACAGCGGGCGGAGCCGCAGCGTACCAAAGCACCCCACGAGCGCTACAAACCCAAGACTGAGCGCAACGTCGCCCATATGGACAGGGTTAAGGACAATCCCACCGCCCCGGCGCGCGCCCAAGACAAAAAAGTCATAGGCGCAAACAGCCGTGCTGATCGCTGTCCCCCCCAGAGCGAGCAGGCCAATCAGATGAGGCGTCAGCCGATTGCCAAGGCGATGCAGCAGCACCGAATAGGGCCATATCAGCCAGAGCGGCGCCAGCGTTAGAACCAGCACCACATCGAGAGGTGATCTTGCCGTCGGGATCAGCGCCAGCATCAGCAGCAGGCCGGCCACCAGCGACACCCAATAGGCCGTCTGACCGAGTGGTTCCTTACGCCATGCGGCGACGGCCAGCAGCCCCAGTGACAGAACCATCAACACGACGCTGATCGTATTGGTGACTTCCGGCAATATCGGTGGCAGCACCAGCCCAACAACCAGGGCCAGCCATGCCAACAGAAAAAGAATACGAGCCAAAGGCCACCCCGGAATTGCTTCCATACTTCAATGGACCGGGGCCCTGCCCGCGTCAACCGAGGGCCGCAAATGGCCTGTGGTCTACTTCTCGCAATCGCTAAAATCCGAGATGCGGAGGGTCAGCGCACGGCAAATCGTCCCTGCGATTGCCCGATATGGGCCCGCATGGCCGCCTCGGCACCATCCGCATCGCGCGCGCTGATCGCCGCGATCAATCGCATATGTTCATCCAGCGCCGCCCGGTTCACCTTGGGCTCGGACACAAGGCGAAACAGATGCACATGGGTGTGCAGGCGCGCCAAGGCATCCATCAGCAGCCCATTGCCAGCGCTCGCCGCGATCTGGTCATGAAACACCATGTCGAGCCGAGCAAATTGGGCATAGGCATCCGGCCCGTCCTGCTCCAGCAGATCTTCCATCTCGCCGCACAGCGTTCGAAGCTGTTCGATGATGGCTTCGGGCATCAGCTCAGCGCATTTGCGCGCCGCAAACGGCTCAAGGTGCATGCGAAATTCGTAAAGCTCGGCAAACTGCACCGCCGTGAGCTGGGGCGCGGCGCTATAGCCGACCAGATGCGTCTTGCGCACCAGCCCTTCGCTTTCGAGCCGCATCAGCGCCTCGCGGATCGGCGTCTGTGACACGCCTAATTGACGCGCCTCGGCATCGACCGATATCCGCGCGCCCGGCGGAATATCAAGCGACATGATCCGCGCAAACATCGCGCTATAGACCTCGTCGCCAATCCGCGCCGGCCGCCGCAGCAGGCCCGCGACCGCGCTTGGAACGGCCATTAGCGAGCGCCCATCAGATCTATGGCGTCAAAGCGCGACATGTCGGCCTGCATTTTGGTGAGAACGGAAGAGAGCAGGGCTTTTGCCGCCGCCACCTCCCAAAGTCAACGGCGCGCAAGCCGCATCCGGATCACCACGTCGCTATCGCCCCTATTCTGCGCTTTCCGCCATCACTTTCTCGACCTCGGCGAGGTCGGCGCCCATCCCAATTCGGTTGGCGAAGCTGTCATAGTTTCGGAGGGCGGGATGAATGGGGGGCGGCACCTGCCCGGCGTCCGAATAGGCCTGGTTGATATGGGCGCGAAAATCGACGCCACCGCGACGCACAAGCCTTAGCCCCTGATACGACACCGGCGATCCCACCTCGGGATTGCGGGTAATGAAACCCATGTCCACGAGTGTATCATCTACATCGAGCACGCCCTGCACGGCCGACGCGATGCCCTGATGGTAGGCGTCGTGAAAGAGGATATGCGCGTCGTTGCCGATATAGGTCAGCACACCCATAAAATCGGCCTGCGCCGCATCATGGGTATGCAGCGCATCGATCAGGACGAAATCGGGGGCGCCACCGAGCAGGTCGATCGCCGCACCGGTATCCTGGGGCGAGTACCCACTGAGCCTGCGATAACGGCCATGCAGATGGCGGTCGGGTATGCTGAAAGGCTCACCATCCGGATCGAGTCCCACCGCCACACCAAAACTGTTGTCCTCGAGCGCGCTTGCGATAATACGCGCGCCGCCGCCCCATCGAACCCCAATCTCCAGCACACGCTCCGGCCTCAGGCCACGCACGAGCGCGTAGAGCATGATGCGGTCAGTTGCGCACATATCGCTTGGATGCATGAACGCCGCGCCGATGCGCTCGCCCGTGGACAAATCGTAGAGATTGGGGCGCTGAAACAGGTTGCGGGTCACGGTCTGCCCCGCGCGCCTCAAATCTCTGAGCATTGGGCGAAGATCCATCGCATTACCTCGCATGGCCAGAACAGGATGTCCCGACCCACAAAGGCTAGCATCTGACTAAGCAGCCGCCACGTCGTCGTCCGGCCTACACGCTAAGCCTTTCGGTCAGTGCTCGGCGCAATCTGATAATATAGAGCAAACTTTGATTGGCCGTTCAGAAAAAGTCGGCCGCGACTAGGAATTTTCAGACAACGCCCCCTCAACAGAAAATAGCCAATCCTATCAATTTAGTGCACCGCAATGACTAAAATATGAACTATCAATAAATTACAATTCTCCACCGCTGCGGAATCAAAATTCCGAGTTGTTTCTGGGTTAATAAAACCAGTTTACTTAGAATTTGACTCTGCGCGATATTCACCCACTCCAACAGTAACCACTTCCGATATTTATCCTGGGCTCACTCTGCCCTGCCGTTTTAAAAGCACTCGTTTCGTCATTTATCGGAATGCGGTCATTTGCACTTTCCCAACGCCATTGTGGCCGCAGAGACGCAAGGCCCGCGGCGAGCCCATGACCTTCCACGGCGCTCCAGCGCAGTATTCGACTAACGCCTCGACCGGCAGAATGGGCGTGTTGGTCATATGCATCTGGACGCCATCCAGCCCGCGTTTATTGTGCGATGTTACGGCACCCCACAAATGGCGATGGCCCAGAGAGCGCTATCATCGGGTGCGCCAATGCAGCTGACGACGGCGGCTGAGCCGTTAGGCCACTATTGCGCTCTCGGGCACCACCTGTGCCAAGACGCAGTGATCCGCGTTGGCAGGCGGTGATGCGGCCATCCATTGCTACCGGTTTCGCGAAAAGGGGATCTTACCCTCTGCCCCATTTGGCGGGATGGATAATCGACCACGGTCATACTCGCTCGGGCGGTGACGGGTCATTAGCTAAGAGCCCCAAAGTCGCCACCGCACGTCGAAAGTTAGGCAACAGTGACTTATGGTTACGGGTTTACCTCACCTTGTTGGTGTTGGTGTTGGTGTTGGTAGCGAACACCTCCTCCGCTGGGATTTCGTCAACCGGGCGCTTGATGAAGAAGGCAGCTCTTCCGAAGTAGGCGTCAGTTGCAGCAGAGCAGAAAATAGCGGGGCCGAACAGACCAAGATAGAGATGCTATCTAGACCGTGCTTTGTCGCAACACTATGGGTTCCTCTTTAGGAGGGTGGAGCGCCATGACGGACAACGCTAGCCATAAACGACCCAAACTCAGCGATGTTGCCCGCGCCGCCGGGGTGTCTCCGGCAACCGTGTCGAGGGTGCTGAACCATCCGGGAATCGTTCGCCCCGATTTGCAGGCCAAGGTACGCAAAGCCATCACCAAGCTCGGCTACGCGCCAGATGCGGTGGCTCGAGCGCTCAGCCTGGGACGCAGCAGCACCATCGGCGCAGTAATACCCACACTAGGCATGACAGTTTTCGCCAATGGCACCGCAGCGTTGCAACAGCGCTTGCGCGAGCATGGATACACACTGTTGATTGCCAATTCCGAATATGATTCGGACCGTGAGCTAGAAGAGATAAAGGTGCTGCTTGAACGCGGGGTCGATGGCCTGGTGCTGGTCGGTGACATGGTCAGCTCGGCCGCCGTCTCTCTGGCAGGTCAATATGACGTGCCCGTCATCACCACGTATGTCAACGAATCACAATTTGCGGTGCCGGCCGTCGGTATAGACAACGCCGAGGCGATGAACAGAGTGCTGCAAATGCTACTCGATCTGGGACACCGCGAATTCGGTATCATAACCGATGTAGCCCCGCACAATGACCGCCAGCGGGCGCGACGGCAGGGACTACTGACAGCGTTTGACATTGCGGGCATAGCGCTAGCGCCGACCCGGATCGCAGAAGTCCCATATTCGGTGACAAATGGACGGACAGCCTTCCGCAAGTTGATGACCATGGAGCCGGAGATCACTGCCGTGATCTGCAGCTCCGACGCCTTCGCCATTGGCGCCTTGGCCGAGAGCCGAGTATTGGGTCTCAGCGTGCCCCGCGATGTTTCGGTGACTGGATATGACGATGTGGACATGTCGTCGCATACCGATCCGCCGCTTACCACGGTCAACGTGCCCGCAGCCATGATCGGGCGGTTGGCCGCGGATCACATTGTGGCGGCGCTCAATGGCTGGGTACCGCCCGCCACTACAAAGCTGCCAACCCAAATCATGCTCCGCGGCTCCTCCGCACCACCGCGCAATACCGAAACATAGTTTCATCAGGTTCGGGCTGACCTCGGCCGCCTCTTAATACCAATATGCATGCTGACTAATCGTCCAAGTGAAGCTTCATGCTCTATATAGTTTGGCAGTTATCGTCATCGCGAGATGCCAGTTGACAGTGGGTGCGGGATGAGTAGATATAGAGATGAAAGCGGTTTCAGGCAAAGATGCCGAAGCCAAGGGGGATTGCCTAATTGGTTCCGGGTAGCCTGAAGGTTATTAGTTTCCGCCACTGCCTTCAGTGGGCGACCGCGATGCAATATCTGGCCGACCTGCGCGTCGATGTGAATAACATCGACCTGTCAATGCATGACTTTGGGTGCCATTGGGCAGGGGGATTCAGTGACGACGCCCGCACGGTCTATTTGTGCCGCAAGTTTAGCGCGCGCACCTTGCCCATGGACATCAAGCCCGCCGGCGTCGTGGTCGTCCTTGGTCGTCTGATCGACCAGAAGCATTTTATAGCAGCGAGCTATCGGCTGGACGAGTTGGATACTGTTAACTTTGTCCATGATGCACTGTTTAGGCACACAGCCGAGATCGACGATTACTTTACCTCAGGTCCTGCCCCCGGCGGGCCCCGTGCGAGCCCTTCAGGACGCGACCTGCTGGGGCAAGCCGTGTTCAGTCAGGAGGGGGTCAGCGACAATGTCCAGACGCCGGTTCACGTTGGATTTGCAGTGACTGAACAACGCGACACGGCGCTGATGGCGGAGGGTATCGCTAGTGAATACGAGCGCTCGCTGGCACAGGGTGAGTGCGCGCGTGTGGAGGAGGCACTATCCGGTGCGACCGCCGTCCTGCGGCGTGTATCGGCAGTAGTCTATCGGGCTGCCTCAATAGGACTAATCGGCCTTGTGAGTGGTGGCGGAATGGTCGCCTGCCTTCGGCAGACGCAGCTGCCTCTATTCCATACAAGGCGGTCATCCCACTCTCTTGATATATTGGCTGGAAGCGCTTTCAAAGCTACTGCCTAATTCCAGCCCAAGGGCTGGTGGACTGAGATGTTTACGTTGAGCATGCAGCGCAGTCACTGCAAGAGTGCCGTCATAGGCCAGAGTGGGTGGCCGACAAACAAAGAAAATTGGAAAACAGGGAGAACTACCAATGATCAAGCATACAGCAATTTTTTCCGCAAACGGCGTTCGCGCCGTGGTGCTGGCCAGCCTGCTCGGCGCAACCGCACTCGTAACCGTCTCGTCCGTCGTCGCACAGGACGAAAAGTCAATGGCCGTCGTGGTCAAGGTGGCCGGTGATCCGTGGTGGCTGCGCATGGAAGAGGGCCTGGTCGAATATGCTGCAGCAAACCCTGGCATCAAGGTGTTCATGCAGGGCGTTTCCCACTCGGACGCAGCTTTGCAGGCGCAGCTGATCGAAGATCTGGTAGCGCAGGGCGTGGATGCCATCGGCATCGTACCGATCTCGCCCCAGACGCTGGAGCCAGTGCTGGCCAAAGCCCGCGCGCAGGGTGTTGTCGTGGTGACCCATGAGGGCGAAACTCAGCCGACCAAGAACTTTGACGTTGAAGCCTTCGACAACGCCGAATATGGCGTGCATCTGATGGATCATCTCGCCGCCCAGATGGGTGAAGAGGGCGAATACGCAGTCTTCGTCGGCAAGCTTACCAACGCAGCGCACACCGCCTGGGTGGATGCCGCAGTCGCCCATCAGGTGGCGACCTATCCCAAGATGACCCTGGTCGGCGACCGGATCGAGACCAATGAGGACGCGGCAACCGCGTACCGCAAGACGCTCGAACTGCTGGTGGCCTATCCCAATATAAAGGGCTTCCAGGGCTCGTCCTCCAACGATCCCATCGGCATCGGCCAGGCGATTGAAGAAGCTGGCCTCGAAGAACGCACCTCTGTGGTCAGCACCAGCCTCGTCTCGTTGACGCAGGACCTGCTGGAAACCGGCGCTGTCGATCTTATTAGCTTCTGGGATCCGAAGATGGCTGGCCAGGCGATGATGTCGGCGGCTATCCGCGCAATGAACCACGAGCCGATCGTGACCGGCGACGATCTCGGCGTGCCCGGCTACAACAATGTCATCGTCAAGGGCGACATAGTTTATGGCGCGGCCTGGGTCGACGTGACCGTCGAGAACATGGAACAGCACAACTTCTAGTTGCGCAGTTACTGATCAATAGCGATGCCGGGTCTGCGGACCCGGCATCATCTTTAGATTGAGGTTGTTTCATGGCTGATATCGCGGACAATGCGCGGGCAAAACCGCACCCAACCGCCGGCACTGCGCCCCTGCTGCGCATTGTCGATATTGCCAAATCTTACGGCGGGGTGAGGGCGCTGTCGGGCGTCAGCCTCGAGGTTGCCGGGGGCGAAGTCATTTCGCTGGCCGGCGAGAACGGGTCGGGCAAATCGACCTTGATCCGCTCGATTGCTGGCGTCGAACGCCCCGATTCCGGGAAGATATTTATCGATGGCGTCGATTGGTCGGCACAGCCGCCATCAGCGCGCATCCATGCTGGCGTGCAGATTATCTATCAGGATTTTGCCCCGTTCCCCAATCTGTCGGCGGCTGAAAATATCTGGCTCCCGCGCCAGATCAGCCAGGGCCGCCATCTGATCAACCGCATCAAAGGCCGCGCGCTGGCTAAGTCAGTTCTGGACGACATGAAGGTCACCATCGACCTTGACAAAGATTTGAGCGAGCTGCCGGTATCGCACAAGCAGCTCGTGGCGATTGCGCGGGCTCTGGCCCATGACGCGCGCCTGCTGATCATGGACGAGCCAACCACCGCCCTGACCCACCGCGAGGTCGATCAGCTGTTCACCCTCATTCGTCGGCTGGCCGGCGAGGGCATGGGTTTCATTTTTGTCAGCCACAAGTTGCAGGAAGTTGCCGATATCGCCGAGCGGGCGGTGGTGCTGCGCAGTGGCCATGTGGTGCTGTCGGCGCCGCTCAACGAGCTGACCGAAGCCGATATCCAGCGCGCCATGACCGGCCGGGAAATTTCATCAGATCGCTATGAGCGTCCGGCGCTTCCGGCAGCCGCCCAGCCGCGGCTCTCGCTGACCAGCCTGTCGGATGGCGACCAGTTTCAGGATGTCAGCTTTGATCTGGCGCCCGGCGAAATCCTCGGCCTTGGTGGGCTTATGGGCGCTGGCCGCACGGCGCTTGCGAAAGCCATTTACGGCATTGCGCCGGCGGCCAAGGGTCAGTTGCGCATCGACGGGCGTGATGTCACCGTGCGCAGCGTGGCTGACGCGCTGCGCACCGGCATCGCCTATGTGCCCGAGGATCGGCTGAGCGAAGGCCTGTTCCTCGATTTCAGCATCCGCGACAATATCGTCGTCCGCGCCGCCAGCCGGTTGACCGACCGTTTCGGCTGGCTCACCGGGCAGCGCAAATCCGCCGAAGCCAAGCAGTGGATCGACAAGCTGTCAATCAAGGCATCGTCGGACCAGGCACCGGTCACCAGCCTATCGGGCGGCAACCAGCAGCGCGTGGTCCTGGCAAAATGGATGGCGAGCCATCCCGCCGTGCTCATCCTCAATCGCCCCTCCGTGGGTGTAGATGTCGGCTCGAAGGCCGGCATTCACGATGTCATCGTCGATCTGGCCAATCAGGGCGTTGGCATCATCGTCATTTCCGATGATCTACCCGAATTGATGCAGGTTTGCGACCGGGTGCTGATCTTGCGCAATGGGCGGATCGCAGCCGAACGAGTGGTTGCGCAAAGTTCGACCACCGAAATCATGGCCATTATCAACGAGAGCAAGTTATGACCTTTCCACGACTTCAGCTACGACAGGAAACCATGCTGCTCCTGGTGCTGGTCCTGCTGGTCGCCATCGTCGGCATCATCAATCCAAGCTTTCTGACCTACTTCAACCTGTTCTCCATGCTCAAAAGCAGCACGGTGGTCGGGCTGTTCGCCATCGGCTTTTTCATCGTGCTGATCATTGGTGGGCTCGACGTCTCCTTCGCCGCCATTGCCGTGGTGGCGATGTACGGCACGGTGACGCTGGCGAATGCGTTGTTCCCCGATCTGTCGATCTGGTTGCTGTTTGGCATTGCCGCGCTGATGGGGGCAGGGCTGGGGGCTATCAACGGCCTGCTGGTCACCTGGCTCAAAGCGCCATCACTGATCATCACACTGGGCACCACCAGCCTGTTTCGCGGCTTCCTGCTGTATTTCGTCGGCACCGATACTATCCGCAAAGTGCCGTCCGGCATGGTCGAATTCTCGCGCACCAATATTCTGACGTTGACCGCAGATAACGGCGCCAAGGTGGGCTTGCATGTCTCGGTGCTGATGTTCCTACTGATCGCGGCGCTGGTGTTTTTCGTCATGCGCTACACCACTGTCGGACGCAGCCTTTATGCCATCGGTGGCAATCGGGTGGCGGCGGCGCGCATGGGCATCAATGTCCAACGCATCGAAATCCTCGCCTATACCACCGCGGGTCTGCTGGCTGGCATTGCGGGCCTGACCGCCGCGGGCGTGATCCGGTTGGCCAATCCGCAAACCTTAGTCGGCGGTGAACTCGATGTCATTGCCGCCGTCGTCATCGGCGGCGCGGCGATCACCGGCGGGCGTGGCAGCGTCATCGGTGTGCTGCTCGGCACCTTGCTGATCGTCACTACCAATAACAGCCTGATCGTGCTGGGCGTTTCCACCGTGTGGCAAAAAGTGGCCATTGGAGCGCTGCTGCTGCTGGCCATCGGCCTGCCGCTGTTCGGCCAGTTCAGCCAGCGCCAGCGAGGTACCGAGCCATGACCGCGAGCGCACAAGGCAAGGGGAAGACCTCAATGAAACTGCCCGAATATCTGAACACGCATGTTGTAGTGCTGTTTGTCGTCGCCATCCTGATTATGGCCGGGCTTGGTGTGGCGCGGCCCGACATTTTCCTCAGCGTCCAGAACCTGCAATCTATGTTGCTGCAGACCAGCGTCATCGGCCTGCTAGCGCTAGCAGTGGCGCTGACCCTGCTCACCGGCGGCATCGATCTGTCGGTTAATGCCACCGCCAATCTCGGCTCAATCGTGACCGCCAATATCATGGCAGGCATGGTCGCCGGCCAGCTCGGCCTGCCCCCTGAACTGGTGGCGCTTGTTGGTGTCGCGGTCGGCGTGGGCGTGGGCATGCTGTGCGGCCTGCTCAATGGCATGCTGGTCGCAGTGCTGGGCTATTCGCCCATTCTGGCGACGCTGGGCACGATGACCCTGTTCACCGGCATCGGCACCGTCATCACCGGCGGCAGCACCCTGTTCGGCATCAGCACCTTCGCCACTATCGGACGCGGCACACTATTCGGCCTGCCGATCCCGGCGCTGATCTTCCTCGTGGCGGCAATCGCTTTGGCGTTCATGATGCATGGACGTCGAATTGGCTTCAACATCTACCTCTACGGCGCCAATCCGGTGGCCGCGCGCTATTCCGGCATCAACACCAGACGGCTGCTGCTAGCGGTTTATGCCCTCAGTGGCGCGCTGGCGGGCCTTGCCGGCATGATCAATCTGGGCGTGACCAATTCGGCGAACGTCGACTTCGGCTCGTCCTATGTGTTGATGGCCATCCTAGTGGCCGTGCTCGGCGGCATTTCGCCCTTGGGCGGCGTCGGCAAGATCGTTGGCGTGATCTTTTCGGTGCTCATCCTGCAATTGCTGTCTACCGGCCTCAACTTAGTGTTCCAGTCAAGCGGCAGCAACTTCCTCAAGGACTTTGCCTGGGGAGTGACGCTGATAGCCGTGTTGGCCTTTGGCGCGCTGAAGTCCAGCCATTTTACTAACTTGCTTCGCCTTGGCCAAAAGGCCGATGACCGACTGAAAGGAGGAACGGAGGCATGACCCAGATCGACAATAAGGACGATGCCGTCCTCCTGGCCTGTGACGCCATGCTGCGCGAAGTCGGCAATATGCCGTTGACGCCAGCCCGTCTTGAGGATGCATCGGGCGTGATCCGCAGCATCGTCGCTGCCATCCGCACCATGGATGAGGTGGACGTCAGCGAGGTTGAACCCGCCTTCGCGTTCCGAGTGAAGCCATGAGTACGATTGTCCCCCTGAGCATCCGCAAGGCCGGTGAGCAGCTGCGCGCGCGCAGCCTGAGTGCCACCCAATTGGTTACTCAGGCCATCGCAACCGCCGACCGGCTAGATCGAGAGCTCAACGTGTTTGCGGCGCGTACCGACAGTACCCGCCTGCTCGAGATCACGGGGCAGATCGATCGCCGGCTCGACGCCGGCGATGAGGTTGGCCCACTGGCGGGCATTCCGCTCACTATCAAGGACATCTTCGGCACCCACGACCTGCCCACCACCGCGAGTTCTAAAGTCCTCGCCGGCCACCAGACCGGAGTCGATGCCGTGGCCGTGTCACGCCTGCGGAGCGCCGGTGGCGTGGTGATGGGCAAGTCCCAAACCCACGAGTTCGCCTATGGCCCTACCACCAACAACGACTATGCCGGCCCCTCGCGCAATCCCTGGAATCCAAACCATGTGCCCGGCGGCTCCAGCGGCGGTTCGGCCATCGCCATTGCCACCGGCATCTGCATGGGCGCAACCGGCAGTGATACCGGTGGCTCGATCCGCACCCCCAGCGCGTTGTGCGGCATTTCCGGCCTCAAGCCCACCTATGGGCTGGTCAGCAAACGAGGTGCCCTGTCGCTAGCGTGGTCGCTCGACACTGCCGGGCCAATGTCCCGCAGCGTCGATGATCTGGCCTTCCTGCTCGAGGCCATGGCCGGTTTCGATGCCGAAGATCCGGGGTCCGTGAAGGTGACGCTGCCCCGCTATAGTGAGGTGGTCAGCCAATCTCCCGAGCGGCTGCGCATTGGCGTTCCGGCTCATTACTATCTGGAGGGCGTAGATGAGGAGGTTCGCGCGGCGTTCGAGTCCTCGCTCGATCTGCTCCGCGCGCTGGGCCACTCCATCGAGACCATGGTGCTGCCACACCTAAAATACGCGCTCGGTGCTGAGCTGGCGATCCTGGCCGCCGAGGCTTCCGCCTATCACCGCGACCGCATGCGCGCGCGGGCCGATGATTTCTCATCGAACGTGCGGCGTGAACTCGATGCTGGCATGAGCGTTCTGGCGACGGATTATCTGCTCGGCCAGCGCGTACGCCGGCTGATCTGCAAGGATTTCGCCGAGGTTTTCACCAAGGTCGACATGCTGGTGACCCCTACTGTACCCATCGTTGCCCCCGGCATAGGCGAGAGCACTGTGACGATCAACGGCGTGAAGGTTCAGGCGCTGGATGCGCTCTGGCGCAATGTGTTCCCCACAAATCTAAGCGGCTCGCCCACTCTGTGCCTACCTAACGGCTTCTCGGGCTCGAGGCTGCCGATCAGCCTGCAGTTGATCGGTCGCAATTTCGACGAAGCCACATTACTGCGTCTCGGCGTGCAGCTGCAGAAATATACAGACTGGCACCAGCGGACCCCGCCGGGGGCCTAGCCATCTTCGCAGTACTCGCCGTTCCAACCCTTTGAGACCTGGGCTTCGCCCGGAGCCTCTCGCTTATTGAATTTGGAGTTGATACTGATGACTCGTTATGACGCCGGTGCACTGACGGCCTTTGGCGCAACCCTGCTTGCCCGCCACGGTATGCCAGCTGATCGGGCACAGAGTGTGGCGGAGATTCTGGTCGAAGCAGACATGATGGGACATGACACCCACGGCCTGCAGCTATTGCCAGCCTATGTTGACGACCTTATCTCCGGCGGCATGACCGCCGCTGGCGAGCCGACCATTGTCAGTGACCGCGGCGCGGTCGCGGTCTGGGATGGCGAGTGGCTGAGCGGGGTCTGGCTGACCTTGCAGGGGATGGAAAACGCCGCCACCAAGGCTCGCACCTTTGGCATCGGTGCCGTCGCCATTGGCCGCAGTCATCACATCGGCTGCCTGCAGGCCTATTTGCCCCGCCTCACAGAGCAGGGACTGATGGCCATCATCACCTGCTCCGACCCCTCCATCGCGTCGGTCGCCCCTTACGGCGGCCTCGACCCCGTGTTCACCCCCGACCCCATCGCTGTCGGCATTCCCACCGAGAATGAGCCGATATTGATAGATATGTCCTCCTCAATCACCACCAACGGCATGACAGGACGGCTCGGTCGCAGCGGCGAGCGGACGGCCGGCCTGTGGCTGCAAGACAGCAATGGTAACGCTACCGACGATCCCACCGTGCTCAATCAGACGCCGCCGGGGACGTTGCTGCCAGCCGGCGGCCACGATCACGGCCACAAGGGCTATGGAATGGCCCTGATGGTTGAGGCACTGTCGCAGGGCCTGAGTGGCTATGGCCGCGGTATCGCCGAAAAACGCTGGGGCGCCGCCACCTTTATCCAGGTTTTCGATCCCGAGTTTTTCGCCGGTGTCGGCGCTTATCAAGAGCGCACCTCTGCCCTCGTCAAGCTGTGCTTGGGCTCACGTCCCCATGCGGGTATGGCCGCGGTTCGGCTGCCCGGACAGAAGGCGCTGGCCTGTAAGCGTGATGCCCTCAAGGACGGTGTCCCGCTCGTGCCAAGCGTCGTCGATGCGCTGACTAAGATGGCCATTCGGGAAAACCTCAAACTGTCCGGCGTGTAGCTATCGAAGAAATAGGCATGCTCACGGACAGACCTTGTCGTGTCTAGTGCCACTGTGCGCTCTGAAGTGTTGAGCATTATCTTATCCGTTGTCAGATCATCTGGCTCAGATTGGATCGCGGATTAGCTGAGCACTGGCCTGGTCTTGGGCTGATACTATATGGCTAACTTGCGGTGCTGTAAGAGCCTATGCTGGATGGTCAGTCGTTTGATCCTTTCGCGTTGTCTGATGATGGCTGCAGCCCCGCCGAAGTAGGCGTCTGCGGGCGTCACGTTGTCCATCCTCTCATGGTAACGCCGGTGATTGTAATTCGCGATGAAGGCTGTGATCTGGCCCTCGTTTTCGCCGGGCAGGAAGGGGCCTTGTGGCCAACAATCGTGCAACCACTTGCTCGCTTAATCGCGCCATTGTTGCCAACATGATCCATATGCTCATGCGTGAGTAGCAGCATATCAAGATCGACAAGCTTTAGCCCAAGTTCCTCGGAGCCACGCTCAAGCGATGGATAGCCAGCATAAAGTCCGCTGTCGATCAGAGCGGTGCGATCCCTGCCCATAACGAAAAAGAAGCGAACTGCGGTTTGCCCCTCGTGGTCTTCTGGAAGACCCATGTCGACTGTAGCGAAGGCCACGACGAAAGCTGATTGCAGATTTTTTCTTGCATTTCTTGACTCTACTTAACGGGCTGAAAATGGTGGTGGACGTTATTCAACGAATGCTGCAATGCTTTTCTTGGCGCCTTCGGTCGCGCACAGCGCGCCCAACACCCGATGACAGCGCGGCTGTGCGACAGTGTCCGGCGTCAACACCTATGTCTCATAGTTGGGTTTGATCGTTAGGCGGAGTTCTGGTCTCGTCTGAAAGACGAAAGACACCAGAATGACGACGAAAACCACGAAGACGAAGAAGCCTGTGGAGCAGGTACAAGGACATCCGCCGAGCGACCCGTGGGCACTTTTCAGCTGAAAACAAGATCCGGATCGTTCTGGATGGCTTTCGCGCCGAAGACAGCACAGCCGAGGTGTGCCGGCGCGAGGGTATTCACAGAGCCTTTACTACACCTGGTCCAAGGAGTTCATGGAGGCGGGAAAGCGCCGGCCGGTGACACTGCCCGCGCAGCCACCAGCGAAAAAAGGAAACACCCCTAAACGCCAGAGCATTTAGGGGGGCGTTGTTGCGGGAGCTCGCTCACCGCTTGCCCTTTCCTTCGAGGAAAAGGGTGCGTCTAGGATGGTTGCGGGGGCTCGCTCCACTCCCGAGCCTGCATTTTTGCGGACGGAGAGGCCAAACGTAAAACTAAAACCCGGATGCCCGTCAAAGATCACGAGGCGCTTGCCCGTGCCCTCGCCTGCTTGGGCAGTCGCGGATCGCGAACAACCTCAACCAGCTTGCCATACACGCCAACTCCGGATCACTGGCCGTGGATGAGACCACCATTGAAAAGCTGGAAGAATCCTATGCGCGTGTGAGCGCGCTGCGCGACCAGCTTGTCGCGGCCCTCGGACTGCCGGAGGAGAGGGCACGATGATCCTCAAGGGCAACCAGCGCGCAGGCGGAATGCAGCTCGCCATCCACCTGATGAATACGCGTGACCAACGACCATGTCACGTTGCATGACATCCGCGGCTTCGTTGCTGATAACCTATCAGGTGCCTTCAAAGAGGCGTTTGCCATCAGCCGGGGCACGCGCTGCAAGCAGTTTCTGTTCTCGCTAAGCCTAAGCCCGCCGGAGGCCGAGAACGCCCCTGTCGATGTGTTCGACGATGCCATAGAAGCAATCGAGGAAAAGCTCGGCCTGTCCGGCCAGCCGCGCTGAACAGCTCGAAGTCTTCGCAGTGTTCACGGTTTGCAATTTCCTCGCCCTTCGGCCATACGCTTCTCCCAAGGATCAGCACTTGTGATGGAGGGAAGCCGACCGCGCTCATGCTTGAACTTCAATGCGCGCTTCGCGAGATCGCGTGCCTCTTCAGGGCTCATCGAGACTTTCCGAGTCGAGATGATTGCAGCAACTTGCTTTAGGCTATTTTCGCTCATTGTCTTTGCGAGGATCGCGTAGGCCTCGCTGAACGAATTGATGCTATCGATCAAACCGATATCAAGATCACGGACGTCGGTGACGTACTTACGCACACCATCTAGCAACGCGGTATTCGCCCTATCTGACACGCCAGAAGAAAGCACGCGTTCCTTCGCTTTTTTACCAAGTTGAGTGCGGCCACAGCGTGCTGACGCACGGCCTCCTGATCCTCTTCATCAAGCTCGGGATAGCGACCTCGAATGATTTTTCCCATGCGGAGCTGAGTTAGCTCTTCGGGCAGAGTATCTCCGCCAACATGTTCACCGTCGAAAAGTCCGCATTCTAATGCCTGTTTGTCTTCCACGAAAGCGGTGATCACCTCATTTAGGTCCTCTTGGCATATGCGGTTCGCCTCTTTTGATTTTGGCTCAACGAGACCGAGAATTTCCACTTGGAATTGCCCTGTTGCATCTAGCAGGATCGTAGCCGTCATTCCCGTATTGAAAACCAGGAACTGCCTCATTCGTAGGCTTCTTGGGAGTGAAGGTGAACCGCGGGGCCAAGACCTGTTCCATCAAGAGGCTGGCGGCTATGGCCTTGAGGGTATCGTTTATTGCCTCTGTCACCGCCTCTTCAGAGGCATCTGGCTCCGCAATGAGGTTTGTGAAGCGCGCACTTGTTTTCCCAGGCGCATCTCTTGTGGCGCGACCTATGATCTGAACGATTTCAGTCAGCCTTGACCGGTAGCCGACCGTTAGCGCATGCTCACAACAAATCCAGTCGAAACCTCCCTTGGCCATGCCGAGCGCAATGATGATGTCGAAATAGTCTCGATCTGTCTTCATTTCAGGGGCAGGCAAGCTCGCCTGAACGCGAGCTTGCTGCTCAGGGTCAACGAGGTCCGCGATTTTTAGCGTGCGGCCATCCTTGGTCTCGACAAGTTGGAATCCGGTCTGCGGATCGGTGCCTTGCCAGGTGCCGAGCTCATGAATGATGTGTTCGACTTACTTAAACTTGTCTTTGGTGCTTTCACGCGAGTTCACATTCGGAATGTGCCCAATGGTTTTCTCGGCGGGGTTGAGCGCTTTCAAGATGTCATCGACGTAGGAGTTTGCGTAAAAATGGTAGCCGATATGCAGCGATTTCAGGTACTTGTACCCATTGAGCTGCTGGTAGTAGGTATAGGTGACGGTGTCGAAGCGCGCCTCATCTTCAGGCATCAACACAGCCTCGGCATCCCCGCGAAAACTGGCGCGATGCCTCAGCTTCCTTCTACCAGCAAGGTCTAGCCTCTCTAGGCGCAGGCGTGGCTGGCATTTACGGCCTGACCGGCGGTGCGCGGTTGATCCACGACGTGAAGCATCGAAAGACACTGCTCGATAGTCGCGATGCAGGCATCGATCACGGCAGCGCGCGGGAAGCAACGGAGGCAGAGCTCGAAGCACGGGGCATGTTCGATGCAGGCTCGGGCACATTTCTTGGATTCAAATTGGTCGCGCCGTATTCACACCGAAGGACGCGCCGTTCGGGCTTTACGAGGCACCACCAGGTTCCGGCAAGGACATCTATTTCGTGGTGGGCGACATCCTTCACCGCGCCATGATGGGATATTCCGTTTTTGCGCCGGATGTGAAACTTGAGCTTGCGCCCATGTTGCTGCCGGGTCTCAAGGCCGCAGGTGTTGAGTGCTGGGGGATCAATCCGACCAAGGCTCATATGGCGACCTGCGGCAATGTCGAGCTCGGGCTGTTCCAGCCATTGTCGACGCCGTTTACTCGGAGACGGCCAATGGCCGCAAAGATGCGGTGGGCATTGTCAAGGAAATTGTCCAGCTGTTGCTGCCCGACAAGCAGGACGGCAAATGCACGCCGGGCGCCGCGTTCGCGATGCTCAACGATCCGAAGCTTTTCACCGAGGTTCTGCAAACCATCGACAAGAAGCTAGAACCGATGGTCGAGGATGATCGCATCGTCGAGTTCCTGAAAAGCGATGCACGTAACCTGCTCTCGCGTGCTGAGAAGAATGAAGAGAATTTTGGATCATTCTTGGAATGGGCGACGCAAGTCCTCAGTCCCTATAACCAGGCTGGATATCTCTCCGACTATGGCCGCGCACCAACCAACAACATCAAGGAAATGTGCCAGCGCCCCATCGTGGCGATGCCCATGCTGCCATTCAGTCATGTCACGTAGTTCGAGAGCTTCACCTCGATTCTCAATGCAAACCTGCTTTCTGCGGCAAAGCGGAATCCGCGCCAATAGCGCATTCACCTGTGCTGCCATGAATTCTTGAATTACCGCTTTGCCAATGTCGGCAGCGATCTCGAAGTCATGCGCGGCCTTGGCATCACAGCGGACTTCTTCATCCAGATCTTCAGCGGCCTCGTCCGGAAGTATGGGCAAGAGGCGGCCGCGTCGATCAACGACTATTGCGATGTGGAGGTCTATGCCGGTCTCAACTCGCTGGAACGCGCGAAATATGTTTCAGATATGCTTTCAGAGGGCACCATCGTGCGCCAAGACTATTCATATCGCGCAGCGCCAGACGAGGTGAATGTCAGCACCAAGAGGATGAGGCGTCGCCTGATCACGGCTGACGTGATCATGGCCATGCCACGCGATCAGGCCTGGGTCTTCGTGAAAGGCATTCGCCCCTTCAAAGTGAAGCTCAAGCACTACGGCCATGTGTTTCCGTGGAATCAGATGGTTGGAAACAATCCGTTGGAGGGTGCGCCGCTTCAAGGGAAGACCGACAGGCAAGGTATCTACTTTCTGATATGCTCATCGATCCGGAGTGATGCGTTGCTCAATACCGCCTTCACCCTGTCAATCCAAAGTGGTGGTCCCTCTAGTCATCAAAAATTCCCGCTCGGGCTTTGCGGTTCTTCGCTGTATCCAAGTGCTTTGAAAGAAGGGCAGACGCTGCATCAACATCGTGTTGATCAAGAAGGTCAAGTATCTCAATATGCTCGCGGTTCTGCCCTTGAACCTGTTCGCGATTGAGAATTTGGCGATACTCTACCAGGCGCCTTAGCTGGTTCTGTTGGGCGACAACGCCAAACAGGAAGCGATTATTTGACATTTGAGCGAGCCCTTCGTGAAAGGCCGAATTGGTATCAAACAGTTCCAACTGCGAAAGGGATTGCCAGCCACCATCACGAACCATCTCCTGCTGACGGCGGAGGCGACCGAGCAGATCAGAGTTGCTCTTAAATGTGGCTGACACCAGACCTGCAGGCTCTATCATCCTCCGTAGTTCGTAGCTTTCACGGTAGGCTTCAACAGAGTCGATGAGCGAAGTGAACGACCAACCCCGACCTTCTCGGCGCTCTATCCACCCTTCGTGCGCTATCCTGACCAGCGCCCGCTTCAAAACCGAGCGCGTAGCGCCGTATCGGCGCATAAGGTCGTTCTCGCTGACAGTTTGCGTGAGCACGCCAGTCAGCCTGTCGTCAGCGATGCGAAAATAGAGTGCTCGATCGTCACCAGTTTCCTCCGGTGCGGAGTGCTCAGTCGCTGTCGGGTCATTCACGAAATAGCCCCGATTGCGTTCACTTCTTAGCACACCGGTGTCAGCAAGATGCGTCAGGGCTCCGCGAATAGGGGCACGAGAGGTGCCCAGAAAATCCTGCAGAGCGCTCTCCGTGATGTGCTCGCCTTCCGCGATACCATTCGAACGAATATGCAGCAGTATTCGCGCGGCGAGCTGTCTGTGTAGTTCGTTCGGCATGATCGATACAATCTCCAAGCTGGACCGCTTTCGCGGTCTTTGCGACCCCTCAGGGGTTACGCGACAAGCACCATCAAGCTCTGTTCAATTTCGGCATTGGCCTACTTTGCGTGTTCAGCATCAATCGTGCGCGTTTCTCCCGTCGCATCCATCGTGCGTGTCGCGTCTACTGAGGCGTAAGTCCAGAATATGCGCATTGGCTCGGCCGACGAGGCATTTAGGAAGCGGTGAGGAACATTGGCGGGAATCCACGTGGTGTCATTTGGGCCCAACTCGTGGCGAACACCATCAATCTCGGCAATCGCATGCCCCTCAAGGACCATTACGCTCTCTTCGCAATTGTGGTGATGAAGGCCAATCGAAGCGCCTCCATCGAAAGCTGTTATGCCGTTGATCATGCTGGTCGCTCCACAAGCCCGCGTAACGAGAGGCGTGGTGCGGGCGCCGCCGCCGCGCTCGTTGGTTTGCATCGTTGCGAGCCGAAGAACCGTCGCCTGCAGAGCCATCTTGCTACCCCCGTTTCTCTGCGACCGCAGGACCAATCCACACCGTCTTGATATTCACAAATTCCTTGATGCCGTAACTGCCAAGTTCTCGGCCATAGCCCGAGCGCTTGATCCCGCCAAACGGAAGTCGGGCATCCGACGCAACCATTCCATTGACAAACACGGCACCCGCATCGATTCTTCGCGCGAGCCTGCGGGCCTTCCCTATGTCTTGCGTCCAGAGCGCTGCACCGAGACCAAACTCCGTCTGATTAGCCAGCAAAATGGCCTCGTCGTCGGAGCCCACCCGGACAATCGCCGCGACCGGCCCAAAGGTTTCTTCGCAGAACACCGCATGCTCGGGCTGCACCAAGTCTAACACGGTCGGTGGGTAAAAAAATCCATCGCCGTCTAGGGGAAACCCGCCCACCAGGAGCCTAGCCCCCTGCCTGACCGAATGCTCGACCTGGCGATGGAGATCATCACGGAGATTGGCGCGGGCCATTGGACCTATATCGGTATCACGCTCAGTCGGATCACCCACGACCAGCTTTCTTACGTTGGCAACGAACTTCTCGACAAACGCGTCCGCGACGCTGTCAACGACGATAAAACGCTTGGCGTTGACGCAGCTTTGCCCAACGTTGATGTACCGCGCCTTGACCGCCACCTGTGCGGCAGCTTCCAGATCAGCATCGGCCAGAACGATGAACGGGTCAGATCCTCCCAGTTCGAGAACCTGCTTTTTCAAAGCTTTGCCAGCCTGCGACGCAACAAGGGCGCCGACCTGCGTAGACCCCGTTAGCGTGACCGCAGCGATACGATCGTCGGCAATTAGGCTGGCAACCTCGGAGGCCTCCACCAACACGGTCTTGAACAGACCTTCGGGGCAGCCGGCCTTGCGCATGATCTCTTCAACAGCGAGCGCGGCGCCAGGAACATTGTTAGCATGCTTGAGAATTGCGCCATTGCCAGCCGCAAATGCCGGCGCGGCGAAGCGAAAGAACTGCCAAAACGGGTAGTTCCAGGGCATTATGGCAAGCACGACCCCAAGGGGATCGAAGATGATAGCGCTCTCGGTTGCATTTGATGCGACGTTTTCATCGGCAAGAAAACGGGGAGCGGCTTCCGCATAGAAATCACATGTTACGGCACACTTCTCAATTTCCGCTTCGGCCTCAACGATAGGCTTGCCCATCTCTTCGGTGATGAGAGCTGCGTATTCTGTCTTACCTGCACGCAATGTTTTGGCGATTTCCGTGAGTAACTTGACGCGTTCAGAAATTGGCTCGGCCCGCCATATCTGTTGTGCAGCAACGGCCGCCGACAGGGCGGCGTCGACCTCATCAGCACCGTGCAACTCATAGCTGCGTATTTGGGCGCCGGTGGTGGGATTGACGGAAGCGATCATGGAAAGTCCTGTCTCATTCAGCGTGGGTGGAAATCGGCTCGGTCTGCGTGCTTCCGCCAAGCAGGAACCCAATGGAGCCCTGGGGCGGTAGTGTCTCTTGGTGTGTATTCAAACCCAAGAAGTCCGGAATACCCGCTCTGTTTGAGCTGGGCGACAAATGCTTCAAAAGCAAAGTCGCCGCTCCCGGGTTCATGTCGGCCCGGGTGATCGGCAATGTGAACGTGGCCGATGCGGTCAACATTGCTGGCAACAAAGGCGCCGACATCATCCTGGTTGGCACAGGCGTGAAAAGTGTCGAGCATCAGCAGAATCTGCCCGTCAGGAAAACGGCGAGAGAGTGCGATCGCTTGCGCAAGACCGTGCATGTAGTAGCCGGGCACTGCGGCATGGCTGATCGGCTCAATCAACAAGCCCAAGGGCCTGTTGGTCAGCATGGCAAGCGCTGCATCGATATTGGCATGATAGGTTTCTGCCACCGACTCTGGGGAAGCGCTCGAAGGAGGGATTCCCGCCATGGGGTGTATGAGCGAACACCCGATCGCCTCGGCATAGTCCACCGAGCGCTCGAAGCTTGCGACAAAATCACGTTCGCGCCCAGGAAGGGCGGCTAGACCTTTTTCTCCTTTGGAAGGGTCGCCAACGCCGCCAGCCATTTGTGCGAAATAGAGGCCGTTATCTGTCAGAAAACGCATCATCTCCGACGCCGGTATGGCAAACGGATGAGGATGCTCCACGGCGTCGAAACCGACGCTCCTGGCTGCCCGAATGCGATCCCGCAGTGGCAACTCAAGAAAAAGATAGCCGAGGTGAGCCGAAAGGCCGAAGGGCAACCGTGTCGTCATGCGGCATCCAGCCGTTTGTCGCGCCCCGCGGGAAACGCAACGCCTAGGCGGTTTCCCTCTGAGGCCAGATCAGCGACGACATTGTCGGTGATGGGGATACCCTGTCTAAGGCGCTCCTCTTCTCGCCGCTGCTCAGGCTCCCCCGGCAACATGATCTCATCAACCCCTGCGGCGCGCGGCAAGGCCTTCATACGCTCATAGAAGGTATCCATCCGACCATTGAAGTCGGTCAGGCTCATAAACAGATCCGGCTTGATCGCGAAAAACAGATGCCCAACGTTCTGGGCCTGCGTGTGATCAAAATAAAGGCTCTTTACGTCGCCGCCAAAACCGGCGCCGGTCAATACGCCGGACATCAGATCCATCAGCGTCCCGAGCACCGACCCTTTGACGCCACCGAATGGCAGGCACACTCCCTCAAACGCCTTTGCCGCGTCGGTGGTTGGATTGCCGTCACTATCAAGCGCCAATCCGGCGGGTATTGGTTCACCACGCATGGCGGCAAGGCGTATTTTGCCGCGAGCGATGACGGTCATCGCCATGTCCATTACATAGGGTGCGTATTTGCCCCCAGGAATACCCGCTGCGATCGGGCTGGCACCAAGAAAGACCGTTCTTCCGCCCCACATAGGGATCGCCGGGGAGGAGTTTGTAAATACCATCGAGACATATCCCGCCTCGATCGCCTGAAGAGCGTATAGCGCTCCCATGCCAAAGTGCGTCGAGCGATGCACGCCAACAAGACCAATGCCATTTTTGGCAGCAAGACGAACGGCCTCCCCCATTGCAATCTGCGAGGCGACGAAGCCCATCCCGTTGTCACCATCGACGGACGAAACCGCACCGGAGACCTCGACCACCTTCACGTCCGGCCGGGCATTCACCAGCCCCTTCTGCAGTCGCTCGACGTACATGGGGATGCGCGAAACGCCATGCGAATCTATTCCCCTCAAATTGGCTTTGACGAGCCCATTGGCGATTGGCGCAGCGTGAGCAGCGGACATTCCGGTTGCCATGAAAATTGCAGCGCCGAAGGCGATCAACTCGCCTGCGGCGTAGTATTTCCCCGTTTCCATATCGCCTCCAATGCAGCCTAGTCACCCATGTTCCAGCCCGCACATTTTGTCTTACATGATTCTATAAGACAATAAAGCAGATTTACGGCCAGCCGGACGACTTCGGCGATGAAGCGCGCTCTTGACCTCCAGACTTTAACGAGAAGCAGAGACTGGGATGAGCTGGCAGGGGCGTTCGGTGAAACGCCCCTGCCAGAGAATTCGCCACCAAGCTTAGGGTAGATCAGGGCTCGGAAACGCCGGTGGCGCCCAAACCCGCACGTCGACCAAAGACGGCACCAGAGGTCAGACCGGAGCCACCTGGATAGCCGTTGTAGAAAACACCACCGACCAGCTCGCCACAGGCAAACAGTCCTTCAATCGGGCTCTCATCTTCGCGCAAGACCCGACCAATACCATCAACTTTCAAGCCGCCGTAGGTGAAGGTAATGCCTCCGGTCACAGGATAGGCTTTGAAAGGCCCCTTCTCGATCCGCTGTGCCCAGTTTGACTTAGGCAGTTCAAGACCGCGCGTAGCCTTGCCATCCTTGATCGTTGGATCAAAGACGGTGTGTTCGTCGACCGACACGTTGTAGTTCTGAATGGTCGCAAGAGCGTGATGCTTGTCGTCAATGCCATCGAGCTTCTCGACCAACGCCTCAAGTGTGTCGGCTTCGACAAAATGCGCGTCTTCGAAGCGGTATTCACCATAAAGCAGATGATCGACACTGCTATCAAAGATCTGCCATGCAAAATGTCCTGGCTGCTCAAGCACCGCCTTGCCGAACTGCGCATAGGTGTAGTTGCGGAAATCCTTGCCCTCATCGACAAAACGATCGCCTCTGGCGTTCAGCATGATGCCGAGGAAGTAGCAGATTTTTCGGTAGTTCTTCCGCTCACCGTGCGGGATCTCAAGGTTGCCGTACTCCGGCATCATCAGGTCCATCGGGGTTGCGTGGCAGCCAGAGTAGATGCCGTAGCGTTGCCCACCAAGCTTGAATGCCATTTCCAGTCCACGACCGGTATTATGTGGCGTACCGCGGACCTTTGCTTTGGCCCAATGCCCGCCCATCAGTTCGGCGCGCATGCTCTCGTTAGCCTCGAAACCACCACACGCCAGCACCACGCTGCGACCTTCGATCAGGTCCACCTGCCCCAAAGCGTTGCGAACATGGACACCGCAGACGACGCCATCAGCGACTTGCAGATCAACGGCCTCACAATCGTAGCGGATTTCACCGCCCAGCTTCTGGAATGCTGCGAGTTCCATATCGACGAGGCCAACACCTTCATTTTGTGCCGCCAGGGTCAGCCCGCCCCAAAACACGTGGCGGCCATTCTTTTCGAAGGACTGACGGGAGTAAATCGGCTCAAACTTAACCTCGTGCGAAGCAAGCCATCGGACAACGGAATAGCCCTCCTCCACCAATGCAGATTGTTCGGGGCTGAGCGGGCGGCCATCATTGAATTTGAGCAGGTCATCGGTAAAGCTCTGCTGCGTGTAGCGGCCAAAATCTGTCTGTGAGAGGCGGGGATCGTTGGCATCCTCAAGCAAGGGCAACAGGTCTTCGGCACCATCATAGGCAAATCGCATCGCCCCCGCCGTGTACTTTGAATTGCCACCGGCCATATCCGGCATAGCCTTCTCGATCATCAGTACCCGCTTGCCCTGCTCGCAGGCCGCAATACCCGCGCAAAGCGCCGCGTTTCCCGACCCAACAACGATCACATCGTAGCTCATGCTAACCCTCCAGTTAATTGCATCCTATTGTATACAATTGAGCGCAGAAAGGTCAACCGAGGCTTGCCGCTTGGATTTGGCGACATTAATCCGAAGCGCCTCAGCGCATTTCAATCGTGTTGATGGAAGAGAATTAGGCCCCGTCTGACTCGGTCAATGCCAAGCGAGCCTGCAACGCCTGCTGAATGTGAGTGAGCCCGGCGCGCCCTGCCCGCTCAGCATCGCGTTCCTTGATCGCGTCTATGATGGCGGCATGCTCCGCCGCAGCCAAACGTGTTCGACCGCGTTGCATGAACGTGGTGTTGGGCAGCAGCGATATGGTTTCCTGCAAGTCCTCGACTGCGGTGCGCAGATAGCGATTTCGAGCACAATCATAGAGCCGTGCATGAAAGGCTCGGTTCAGTTTCGCAGCGGCAATGGCCGTGTCCGCCACAGCAAACTCGGCATTGATCCGCTCAAGGTGGGCAACCTCAATGTCTGTGGCATGTTGGGCGGCAAAGCGAGCAATCAACCCTTCAAGCTCCTGACGTAGGGCGTACAGCTCGAAAATCTCTTGCATACTAAGAACCGCGACGGCCAACCCTCTTCCGGACGCGGGCTCAAGAAGTCCCTTCTCCTGCAAGCGCCCGAATGCTTCACGCACCGGTGTTCGGCTGACTTCAAGCCGCTGGGCAACCTCTTCCTCCCGCAACCGGTCTCCCGGCTTGTAAACACCCTCCCGAATGGCGGCGAGGATCGCTCGATATGTGCTTTGTCCGCGCGTGGACTGCACGGTGTCGCTGCCCGCCATAGTGATACTCGCTTAGGGGTCCTTCTCGCATGCAGATGTACACAACTTGGGCAGTTCTGTCTCTTTCCGCGCACACTTCTATCAAGCTGCTCCATCCGGTCTCGCGATGGGCAGGTGCCCAGTGGGCAATGGTCAAATGATCTAAGGCTGTTAGGCAATGAGAAGCCTTCAACCGAACTTGGCCGCCGGCGCGCCGGGCCACAGCACTCAGGGGTCATGGCAAAACCGCTATTCTATCTACGGACCCTAATGATCGGCGCCTTGGGCGGACTGATCGGCTACCTGCTCGATTTTCCACTTGGTTGGTTGGTCGGAGCAATGGTGGCAACCATCCCCTGTGCAATGGCGGGAATACGAGTTCCGATCTCGTGGCCACTTCGCTCGGTCATGATCGGAGTGATTGGCCTGGTGGCCGGCGGGGCCTTCGTCCCCGAGACCGTCAATCAGGCCGGCAACTGGATTTTTTCCCTGGCCGGCGTAGCGGTATACTGCGCGATCACCACGGCCCTGGGACTGTTTGTTTGTCTCAAGCTCGGGAAGCTTGATCGAACCACAGCTGCGTTTTCGGCAGCGCCGGGCGGGCTGTCCGAGATACTTGTCCTTGGCCCGAGTTACGGGGCTGACGTCCGCTGGCTTTCTCTCGTCCATGGCATGCGCGTTGCAGTCATCGTCGTCGCCGTGCCGCTTTTTATCGTTTGGGCGGCCAATGGTTCCCTCGGGGCGTCTCCACCCAATCGCACCATTGACTTCACTTTTGACCTGTCTCCTCTGGATATGGCCATACTAGCAGCCTGCCTTGCCATTGGTGTGGTTGGCGGCAGAAGAATTGGCCTTCCGGCAGCGCCTCTCACTGGCCCCTTGCTGCTATCAGCTATCGTTCACTACTTCGGTCTGACCCAGGCTAATCCGCCGCAACTGGCACTGATTTTCGCACAGATCGTGATCGGGACCTCGGTCGCGCAGTTTTTCGCCAATGTTAGCCTGCGACAGATAGCGGCCGGGCTGGCCATCGGCGGTGGCATTACTCTGATCAATCTGATTATCGCTGTGCTGTTTGCCTTGGGGTTCCAAACCTGGCTTCAGGTTCCCTTTTCCTCAGGCCTCATTGCCTTGGTGCCCGGCGGGCTGCCTGAAATGAGCCTGATCGCCATCGCACTGGAACTCGACCCCGCATTTGTCAGCCTGCACCACCTGTTCCGGGTCGTGCTGGTGCTGGTGCTGCTCCCCATCCTGATCCCGCTTTGGGCAGACGCAAAACCGACGAAAGGACCGACCACGAACTAGCGTCTCGATGACAAGGCGAACAAGTCGCCGCTTCAACGCAGCGCATACGACGCTGCAGGACGCTTTGACCGACACAAATTGAGGAGGAGCCCATGACCCCTGCGGCAGAACTGCGCCGCGCCGATCACGAACGTCTGGAAAAGCTAACGGCTAGTCTTTTCGCGCGGCACGGATTGGCAGAAGCGGACGCAAATATCATTGCGCGCTGTCTTATACGAGCAGACTTGCGTGGTGTGGGAACGCACGGGATTTCCCGGCTACCCATCTATCTTGAGCGTCTCAAACGAGGGCTCATCAATGCCGCCTCCGAGCTAGAGCTCTCCGAGCCGAGTGCTGTCTGCGCACTTCTAGATGGTGACAATGGCTTTGGTTTCATCGCTGCGACACGAGCGATGGACCAGGCAATTGCACGGGCAGATCAGTTTGGCATTGGCATGGTTGGGGTCAAACGCTCCAATCACTTTGGGATGGCCGCTTGCTATCTCTTGCAGGCGATTGACGCCGGTTACGTTGCCTTGGTGCTGACCAATGCGTCAGCTACAATGCCAGTGTGGGGCGGACGAGAACCGTTCTTGGGAACTAGCCCCTTCGCATTTGGCGCGCCCGGCAATCCACCCATCGTGCTGGATATGGCTACCTCGGTCGTAGCGCGCGGAAAAATTCGCGTTGCAGCGGCCAAAGGCGAGCCGATTCCCCAAGGTTGGGCGCTCGATGCTGACGGCAACCCTACGACGGACGCACAGGCAGGTTACGACGGCACCATTCTCCCGCTAGGAGGCCCAAAAGGCTCTGGCCTTTCGCTGATGATGGAAATTATCGCTGGTGTCATGACCGGCGCAGCCTTCGGCGGTCAGGTGCGCAATCAATACGACAGTTTTGAGGGCGAGCCAGACGTGGGGCACACAATGATTGCGCTAAAGCCAGGCGTTTTCGTTGGCAATGACTACGCCCTGCGCATTGCCGAACTCGTTGCCCGGGCCAAGGCGTCCACACCGGTAGATCCAGCGCAGCCCATATTGATGCCCGGCGAGCCCGAGGCGATGCGCGAGGCAGATCGACGGCTCAATGGCATTCCACTGAGCATCAGCGATATCGACATGTTGGTCACGCAGGCCAAGGCGAACGGTCTATCTGAAGCGAAGGTTCTGGAGACACTTATATGACCCTCAAAATCGCTATTCTGGACGACTATCAGAATGTCGCAATGACGCTCGCCGACTGGGGTAAGCTAGGGCACGACGTCACCGTGACCGTGTTCAATACCAATTTCGGCACCGAGGACGAGGCCGCCGATACGCTGCGCGAATTCGATGTGTTGTGCATGATGCGGGAGCGTATGGCATTACCCGCGGCGCTGATCGACAGGCTGCCCAATCTCAAGTTGGTTAGCGTCACCGGTGCTCGAGTGCGCGTGATTGATCTGAACCACGCCACGAGCAAGGGCATTACGATCTGCCACACTTACGCTGGCGACTCCGCGCACGCAACGCCCGAGATCGCTTGGGGCCTCATCCTCGCTTGTGCACGATTCATCCCCCAGGAGCACGGGCGAGTGCAACATGGTGGCTGGCAGGAAACAATTGGCACCAAACTGGGTGGCAAGACCATTGGAATTGTGGGTCTTGGCAAGCTGGGCAGTCGGATGGCCAGAATTGCCCAAGCGTTCGAGATGAATGTCATTGCCTGGAGCCAGAACCTGACGGCAGAGCGGGCGGCCGAACATGGCGCTCGGCTGGTCGACAAACACACCCTTTTTGCAGAGGCCGACGTGGTTTCGCTGCACCTGATTCTGTCCGACAGGACACGGCATATCGTTGCGGGTCCAGAAATCAACCAGATGAAATCTCAGGCGATCCTGATCAACACCTCTCGCGGACCGTTGATCGACGAGGGAGCGCTGTTGTCTGCTCTGCACCAAAGCAGAATTCGCGCGGGTCTGGATGTGTTTGATGTGGAGCCGCTACCCACTGGGCATCCCTTGAGGAACGCCCCGAATTGCGTGCTCAGCCCGCACTTGGGCTACGTCACCCAGGAAGCCTACACCAAGTTCTATGCCGACACCGTGGACAACATCTTGGCGTGGCGCGCCCAAGCGCCAGTCCGGGTGCTGGCTGCCCCAACAATTGCCGGCAAATGAGGAGATGAACATGCCGATACTCAACACCGCCGACCTTGTGGACACCCACGATGAGCACCTGACCTTTTGCGACTACCCGCTGACGCGGTTCGGTCGCCAAGAAGGCTTCCACGGGCCAATCGCAACATTGAAATGTTTCGAGGACAACAGCTTGGTGCGCTCGACTTTGGAGCAGGCAGGCGACGGCCGGGTCCTCGTGGTTGATGGCGGCGGCTCCACTCGGTGTGCGCTGGTCGGCGATCAGATCGCGCAGCTGGCCAAAGACAACGGCTGGGCCGGCATCGTCATCAACGGCTCGATCCGCGATTCTGAAATCATTGGCGATATGGAGTTCGCCATCTTCGCTCTAGCCACGTCCCCAAAAAAGAGCAGCAAGACAGGCATGGGCACCCTGGCCCAGCCGATCAACTTCGGCGATGCCACCTTCGTTGATGGCCACTACCTGTATGCAGACGGCGATGGGATTTTGGTCGCACCGGCCGCGGTGCACGGCTGAACATTCGTAGTCTGGGCCAGCTAGAGCTGGTCCAGACTACGTCAACCAGACCGCGGCATCCGCACCGAGCGGCAGCGGTGGAGCTGGCCATCGCCACTCTGATGGCTGCAACGCCGACCGGAGGGCCTCTACCGTGCCAAAGTCCGTGGCATAGGTATGGAGCAACCCGCCATCTCGGGCATCTTCAATACGCATACGCTCGTTGGGAAAGCTCTCTTGGGCTCCCAACCCATCATATGTCTGCCACATCCATTCAGCAGTACGCACCAGAGAAAGGCGGGAACTCCAACTACCGCCGTGTTCGATCCGCCGGATGATGCTCAGAATCGCCGCAAGAGCACAAAGATATCCGGTAAGATAATCAAGCGGCTGGCATGGCAGGTTCTCGGGCGCTTTGGTTCCATCCCAACACATGCCCACTGTAGCCTGCACCAGACTGTCATAGCCACGGCGATGAGCCCAAGGCCCGAGGCGGGAGAAGGCATCCAGCTCGACGTGAACGAGGCCGGGTCGGAGCGCTGTCAGTTCTGCAATGCCATATCCCCGGCGGGCCAATGAACCTGGTCGATACGCATCCAAAAACACATCCCCATCCCGGATCAATGCCTCGAACCTTTTGCGGTCCTCATGCTTCGACAGGTCGAGGCTGGCAGAGCGCTTGGCGAAGCCGGTATCGATGACCAGAGACTCAATTGAAGGCAGGCCCGGACCCGAGATCAACAGAGTTTCTCCACCAAACTCGGCAAAGGTACGGCCACACATGGGGCCAGCAATAACCCGCGAGATATCGAGCATCCGTAAACCCGATAGTGGTTTATCGCGCGGTGTCGACTGACGCGCCTCCCCACCAGCTGCTCTCGCCATCTCGATCAGGGGCAAGGACGACAGGGCTGCGCATTGTGCCTCCGCCTGCCATTCACTTCTAGTCCGCACGGCAGCGATACAAAGTCCGGCCGCTACGCCTTTGGCCTCAAGATCAAATGCATCATGTTTTCGGACAGCAGCGGCAACGTCTTCGACGGATGTCACGCCCAGAAGGGCAAGCACTCCATCGCGGAGATGTGAGAAGTTGCCATGCAGAAATACCCAACGATCATTGGCAGCGGCATAGAAGCCGGTGAATGGATCGCGGAACTTGGCGGGCCGACCATCGACGAGCAGATAACTCGAATTTGCCATCGTCAGACCAGCATGGTGAGTGCCGACCTTGACTGGATTTGCAACACCCAACCGTAGCTGTGAAAGTCGCGCGGCGGCCAAACCCACCGCCGCGAGAACAGCTACAGCGTTAGCCGTGATTGGCCAGTGTGTAGGCAGCGCCACGCCATCATCTGTGATCTCCAAAAGCTCCAAGGGCGCATCCTCGAAACCCATGTCTGCCAATAGGCGGCTGAGCACCACCTGGCAATTGTCGACAAGAACGCTCATGGCTGTTGGTACGCGACTTCCCCGCGCATGAGGCAGCGGGCCGTGCGATAGGCTGTCGTCCGGTCCACGTGCCATTGATCAGCCTTGTGAACGTCCACCGTAACAGGCAGGACGCCGGAAGGATTTCCCACACGAACATCGGCCCCTGATGCTCGCGAAAGAACATTGACCACAGTGCCCGTGATGTTGCTTGCAGTGCCGACGCACATGGCGGTGGTCAGTGGCACAGCGCGGTGCGCGCGCTGCATCGAAATCATTCTGACACAGATGTCCTGGGCATCCACTGTCACCACCCGGCCATCGAGGGCATCAAACGCTTTTGGCGCTGACACCATCGCAATTTTTGGAGCGGCAAGTCCTACGTCTTCTGGGGTCTTGGCCAGCCCCATCAAGACGCCGCCCGCGCGTCGGATGCTGTCTAGCTTGGCCATGACTTGCGGGTCTCCTTCAAGCTGATCAGGCATCTCAGTCCCAACCAAACCGAGTTCATCTGCGTCCACGAAAACAACCGGGTTGGTGGCATCAACCAGCGAAACGTTGAAAGTCTGAGCGTCCGCGATGGTGATGAGATCAACCACCCGCCCAGTCGGCAGCAGACCGGAAGTACGCGTGCCTCCTGGCTGGATGAAATCCAGCGCTATTCTGGCGCCGCTACCGGCAACGCCAGCGATGACGAAATCACCTGCAGTGACGGGCGCACCGTGCCTCACCTTAAACCGGGCATGAATGATCTTGTCGGTGTTGACCTGGTAGATCCGGACATGTGCCTCGTCGTCTACAGCGGCGATCAACGCCATCTCAATCGCGCATGGACCAACGGCGGAGGACAGATTTCCGCAATTGGCGCCCCATTCCACGATGCCCCGATCAACCGAGACCTGCGCAAAGAGATAATCCACATCGCAGTCATCGCGGCCTGACGGGGACAATATGACCGCCTTGGAGAGGGAAGACAGCCCGCCACCCATGCCATTGAGTTGTCGTCCATAGGGATCAGGGCTCCCCATGACACTCAAGAGTATCCTCTCGATGGCATCCCGATCTGATGGCAAATCGGAGGCCTTGAAAAACACACCCTTGGAGCTGCCGCCGCGATAGAAATAGGCTGGTATCCAGGTTTGAGACATTTTGTTTTCCTTGGCTTCAACTGCCGGGACGCTACGCCCGGAGCACCAGACTGCCCAATGCGAAGGCGGCATGCCCCCCTCCACATTGAAGACGTGGCCATTGATCAGGCCTGGATCTGCGACACCACCGCGTCAGCAAATGCTTTGGTTCCAAGACTGCCGCCGAGGTCAGAGGTTCGTGTGTCAGGATGAGAAAGGGAGCGATCAATCGCTGCCTCAATGGCTTTAGCCGCGTCGAGATAGATAGCCTCGCCATGGCGCTGGCCAAACCAGTCGAGCAGCATGGCGGAGGAGAGGATCATCGAGGTGGGATTGGCTTTGTCTTGGCCCACAATGTCCGGCGCCGAGCCATGTTGAGCCTGAGCGACGGCGTAATCATCTCCAGCGTTGAGCGAACCAGCCAGACCCAAACTGCCCGAAAGTTCGGAAGCAAGGTCAGACAGGGTATCGCCATAGAAATTGGTTGTGCAGATCACATCGTACCGGGTCGCGTCCCGCACGAGCAGGGCAGCCATTGCATCGATAAGTACATCGTCGAGCCCCACATCGGGATACTCCGCCGCGACATCTCTGACGACCTTGAGAAACAACCCATCTGTCACTTGAAACGCATTGGCCTTGTGAACCGCGGTGACCTTGCTCCGGCGCTTTCGAGCCAGCTCAAAAGATCGCCGCGCGATACGCTCGATGGCGAAGGCGGTTACCTTGCGCATGGAGATAGCAACACCCTCAACGGGCATGAATTCTCCAGGGCCCGAGAACATGTTCCGATCGGGATACATCCCCTCGGTGTTCTCGCGCATGATGACCAGATCCATCTCCGTGCCGCGATGCGGCAGATCAGGACGCGTCTTTGCCGGGCGAATGTTGGCATAGAGATCTAGACCAATACGAAACGCAGCCGAGAAGTTGACGCCGCCCTTGTCTCTAGGAGGATATTGCAGGTTGGACATCGGGCCGAGCAAAACGCCGTCCACTGTGCGCGCCAGCGGAAGGATGTCATCCGGCAGAGTGGTACCATGGGTCTTGAGTGCGTCGAGCCCAACATCGCGCTCGATGCAATCAAACGTCAGCTCAAATCGACGCCCGACGGCCTCCAAAACAGCAAGGCTGGCACCCATGATCTCGGGACCGATGCCGTCGCCTTTGAGGACGAGAAGTTTCATTGTGTCCCCCATCTAGTCGAGCAGTCCTGCCGGCACGAGAACGTCGCCTTCCATCAGCTTTCGCGCCGTGCGAATTGCCCCCCCACTGATCACCTGGCTATTGGCGCCAGTCCCCGCAGTTTTGAGGGCGATATCCAATAGTCCGGATGGATGCTCGATGAGCACCAAGCGATCATCGCCCTCGGGACGGACGGCCAACCCATCCGAGACCGAACCAGCCAGCATCGCGCAGGTTGCGACGCACAGCCCCCCTGTCACCGCAAACGCAGCATGAGTTTTCTGCGGGACAAAATAGCGGGCCGCGATATGCCCCTGATCTTGCGGTTGGGCCAACATGGCGACCTTGGGGATCACCTTGCCCGTCACATTTCCCAGGCCCATCCGCTCTCCAGCGACCTTTCGCATGGCTTCCATTCGGGCAAAGAATGCTGCATCGGCATCGAGTTCGGCAGGCGTCTCGTATCCCGTTTTGCCCAAGTCCGCGGCGCGGAAAATCATCATCGGAACGGCAACGTCGATCAACGTCACATCAACGCCGTCGATTTGCTCGGTTACATGGCCGGTCGGCAAAAGGCTCCCTGTCTTGGAGCCGACAATATCCATAAAGTTCAATCGAATGGCCGCAGCTGTGCCGGGCACACCATCGATGGAGGCCTCACCGTCATAGACGACGCCCTCCTCATCGGTCTGCACAATCGCTTCGATGCGGCTGTTGGTGTTGAGGTTGAAGATGGTGACGGAGGTTTCGGCGCCCGTGACGGGGACCATACCGCGCTCGATAGCAAACGGGCCAACGCCCGACAGAATGTTGCCGCATGACGGCGCCGTATCGACAATTGCTTCGGTGACGGACACCTGGGCGAAGAGGTAGTCGACGTCGACGCCTTCCCGAGATGATGGTGACACCATCGCCACCTTGGACGTTAGGCTATCCGCACCGCCGATGCCGTCGATCTGTCGAGCATCTGGCGATCCCATGATCGCCAGTAGGGCTTGGTCGCGCTTTGCCGGGTCATCAGGCAAATCAGTTGTCACAAAATAGGGGCCCTTGGAGGTGCCGCCGCGCATGAGGATGCATGGTATGGAAACTTGCTTGGTCATGGCTATCTTCGCTTGAGGACCCACCTGACGCGCGGGTCAGGTGGGTATTTGAGAGAGATGGGTGAAGTCGACGTCAGTGGCGTCAGGAACGCAGTGGCCAGGGCAGGTACTGGTAGAAATAGTCCTGCAGCAGCCCCTCGGGCATGATCATGTTCAGCGCGGATGCGAGTGTCAGAACCACCGCCGCAGCGACAGCTGTCAAAGCCGCAGTGCGCCACCAATTGAGTTTCCCGACGATCCTCAAGAAGGCGATGAAGAACAGAACCAGCGCCAGGAAATACCCCACCAAAGCGATCAGACCGACAAATGCTGAAAGCCAGAGGATGTACTTGAGGGGACCCACGGGACCGTCATCGGTCTGTTTGCGCTCAACCTCGCCGTCGAAGACTTCGCGACTGCTACGGTTGCCCCGGATCTGAGGCCAGAGCACAAAGGCCGTGGCACCAAGCCCGATTATCGCGATACCGGCCGGGAAGACCTGAGCAAGGAATGAGAGGCCCAACGCTTCATATCCGGTGAACAGGAACAAACCGACGAGCAGCGCAGTGAAGGCCAACTGCGGCCATATCTGCGTGTTCTCCGTGACCGCACCAGCGCCTTCGGTCTGGATGGCGCCGCCATTCTTGTTGGACCGGGCACCCAGGAACACCGATACGATGATGATCAGGGCGATGATGATGACGATGGGACGACCAAAGAAGCTCCAACCCGAGAACTGAACGGCCTGATAGAGATAGCGTTCACCCTGCGTTGCCAGAACAAAACCGATCAGGAACGCGGGACGGGGCCAGCCAAAGCGGCGAAGCAGAATGCCGAACACGCCAATCACCAGCAGCGCGACGAGGTCGAGCAGCGAGCGGCTGGGCTGGAAGGCCGCAAACGAAATCACCATCAGCATGAACGGTGCGATCAGCGCGAAGCGGATCGTGGTGATGCGTGCAATGCCTGGGGCAAGGAACAGGCACAGGATGGTGCCGAGAACGTTGGCAATCGCGAGAGACCACACAATGGTGTAGGTCATGCCAAGGTTCTGCCCGACCATCGCAGGCCCAGGCTGCAGACCAATCAGCACCATGCCGGCAAGGAAGATCGCCATCGACCCGGAGCCGGGAATGCCGAACAGAAGCGTGGGAACCAGTCCGCCGCCTTCCTTCGCGCTGGTCGTTGATTCAGGGGCTATAACGCCACGGACGTCGCCCTTGCCGAATTCGGCGCGATCCTTGGACGTCTGCACCACATGGCCATAGGCGATCCAATCGACAACCGAGCCGCCAAGGCCCGGAATCATGCCCAGAATCGCGCCAAGCCCGGCGCAGCGCAGTGTCAGCCAGCGATAAATCCAGGTATCCTTGATGCCTTGACGCCAGCCCGTACCCAGACCCGAGCTCTTCTCGGCAATGGTGCTGTTCTTGCGCAGCAGGTCGCCGATTTCGGGAATAGCAAACAGCGCCAGCCCCACCACGACCAGCGGCACGCCATCCATCAGATAGAGCGTGCCGAAATCCATGCGGTATTCGCCGGTGGCCGGCGCCGCGCCCACCGAGCCGAGCGCCAGCCCGGCCGCACAGGCGGCAACGCCCTTGGCAAGGCTTTGCCCGGACAGCACGCCCACCATCGACAGGCCAAACAGCGTCAGCATGAACAGCTCGGCGGCACCGAACGACAGAATGAGTGGCCGCGCCGCCAGCACGCACAGCGTCAGCACGACGGCGCCAAACAGCCCCCCGATCAGCGAGGCCGAAAACGCCGCACTGAGCGCCCGCGCCGCCTGGCCCTTCTTGGCCATCGGGAAACCGTCGAGAATGGTCGCCTGCGAGGCGCTAGACCCTGGAATACCCATTAGAACCGAGGCGAAGGTGTCGGCAATGGCAAGCACAGGCAGCATGCCGATCAGCATGGCCAAGGCCGATGTTGGATCCATGCCATAGACGAACGGCAGCAGCAGGGACATGCCCACAATACCGCCGAGGCCCGGCAAAACACCCACGACGAGGCCAACGAGCACCCCGACCATGAGATACATAAAATGTTGGAGCGTCAGGACATTGCCCAAGGCTTCAAATAGAGCATCAACGACCATCGATCACTTCCCGTGTCGGCCAAGAGGACGCACGCGCCAAACCCATCAAGTTGGCGCAGCCATCTGTTTTGTTGATTGAATGGAGGATACCGAACGCACCGGACGCCGCACTAAAGCGCGGCTCTCATGGTTGTTCAGCGAGCAAGGGCCGCGCCCGACGACAGGCGCGGCACCAAAAGTTTTAGTCGAGCATGACCTGATAGTTTTCGCTCAGGAAGGAGCGAACCCAAGTGCGGGCATCGGCGTCGATGGTGGTAGCGACCCTGTAGAGCCCCTCAACGTCATCACCGACGGCCTGCTGATAGTCACCCAGGATTTCGCCTGCTGCAGCCTGCAGCGCAGGATCAGCGGACGCGGCAGCGAAGGCTTCACGATAGGCCGCAACAATCTCAGGCGGTGTGCCCTTGGGCAGCATGGCAGGCTTCTGCGCAGCAAAGCCCGACCCGAAGAACGACATATAGGCATCGAAAGCTGCGCCCGACGGCGCACTGCCATGCATCATTTCATAGGCTTCGACGAAGTGAGGAATGTCAGGGAATGTGGGATCGCGTTGAACATTGCCCTCGGCATCTAGAACGCCCCAGGCGAAAAGGGGAACAGCGTCACCAGCTTCCACCAGCGGCAGGACATTGGTGAGATAGGCCGAAGACGTCTGGTAATCGATGGAGGCCTCGCCGCGCTCAAAGGCTAGACGTCCATCACCACGCCCCGTCATACCAAAGACATGACGAACATTGAGCCCCAGAACCTCAAAGGCGAGAAGCGGCACCAGATCGAGCGACGTTGCGCCCTGACTGCCATAGACCAACTCCTGATCGGCCAGCTGACCAAGCTCAGAGGCATCATTTACGCCAAACCGCGACGGAATATAGACAACGCCACCCGTTGGAGACACGAGGACAGGCTCCAGGTCGGCGTACTCGTAGCGCACGCGGGTGTCGCCGAGCAGATAGGGGAACTGCGTGGAAGCAGAGGTTCCGAGCACTGCGAGGCCATCGGGCCGCGCCCGCGCCACAAATTCATTGGTACCCGTGATCGAGCCGCCGCCAGGTACGTTACGTACGATCACATTGGGCTGCCCGGGTAGGTGCTTGGACAGATAAGGCGCAAAGAAGCGCGCCCACACGTCCGAACCACCGCCTTCAGAAAACGGAATCCAGAACTCCACGGTCCGGCCCGAGAAGTTCACGTCTTGGGCATTTGCAGGAACCGCTAGCGACAGAGCCGCAACCGCGGCGACAGCTGCGCTCATGCCTCGCACTAGGCGAAGTACATTCTTCATCAAAATCCTCCCGTAAACGGGTCTTGTGCCCGTTTCGTGTTCGCCTGCCTGCAAACTGGAGTTATCGAGACCCGCAGCATGCCAGCAGCGCATTCGCGACTGGGGCGAATTGACAGTTGCGCCAAACGCCTTCGGGAAAGTTGGCACACGAAACTGTCGGGACGCTGTCGTCGGTGGACAAAGTCGATCAACTTGAATGGTAGAGATCTCGGCTGGCTGAATCAGCACCCGTCGGAGATCTGGTATCGAGTGCCATAGGCAGTGCCAGCCTCACAGTGCAGCCCACCGCGCTTGGTAGGAAGCCGACCTGCCCCCCAGCACTGGAGGCAATGGCCCGGACGATGGACAAGCCCAGCCCGCATCCATCGCCATCCTCACGCAGACGCACAAACCGCCCAAACACGCGCTCAATGTCTTCTAGTGGGATACCCGGTCCGCTATCGGTAACTGTCAGCACCGCATCGTCACCATCACACTGCACACTAATGCGAAGCTTCTGCCCGGCTGAGCAGCCGTACTTAAGCGCGTTGTCGATCAGATTATCGACAGCCTCTTCGAGCATGATCCGGTTACCCTGGACGGGTAGCGGATCATCTCCGGCCTCAAGTTCGATATCGACGTGACCCTTGAGCGCTCTCGGCACATGCCGCCGTGCCACAGCGGCCACAAGATCACGCAGGTCAGAGGACATCGTCAGATTGGCGCACTTGGTTTCGGCCGCGACATCAAAGTTGAGCAATTGGTGGCTCATGCGCGACAGGCGGCGAGCCGACTCAGACAAATCGTGGAGGCGCTCCATATGCGCATCCTGAGACGAGGCCGTAATCGCGGATTCGGCCTGTGCCTGAATCGCCGCAACCGGATTGCGCAACTGATGTGCGGCGTTGGAGATAAACGCGTTGCGCCGATCCAGCTCATATCCGAGGCGTTCGAAAAGACTATTGATGGTCTGAACCAAAGGCGCGACCTCTGGCGGTACAGGGCGTCGTATCGGGTGCAGTTCCGTTGCGCTTCGGAGGGCCACTGCGGAGCGCAAATCGGTCAGCGGCGCGAGGCCCCGATTGATGCCGAACCAGACCAGCGCCGCCGCCGCCGCCACCATCAGCAAAAGGTTTGCCATCGATTGCCCAAGCAAGGACATGCTCAACGCCTGGCGCTGGTAGACCGTCTGCCAGATCGTCACAGTGGTCCAACCATCAAAATCCAGATCGGCGATGAATTCGCGTAACACCACTACGCGCACCGGCCGGTCGTGATACTCGGCGTCAAAAAACACCGGAGTGCCACCCGGTACCTCGACCTCGTTGGCCGGGACCGGGGCATCGGAATGGCCCGTCACGAAGTGGCCGTCTGCCGCCCTGACCTGATAATAGATAGGGTCACCAAGTGCTCCCACCAGGGAGTCCAGCAAATCCTGCGCGACGAGATCCCCCTTGGTCAGCACCACCTCGCGCGAGACGGCGTGAGCCACGACCTTCAGGGTGTCATCATAGAGCGTGCCCGACATGTTCCGGGCGTTCCAATACAGCACCACGCTTGATGCTAGGGCGACGAAAATCAGCGGTACAACAATGAGGACAAACAGGCGGGAGCGAAGACTGAAGACCCGCTTGGATCGTCTCACTGGGCCGCCTCAACCTGCAGGACGTAGCCAAGTCCGCGGATGGCCTTGATTGTCACACCGTGGGGCTCAATCTTGCGACGAAGCCTAGAGACCAGCAGCTCTACAGCGTTGAGATCGATATCGCTCCCCGTTCCATAAATGGAGTCGCAAAGGGCATCTTTCGGGACAACGCGGTCCACGTTGTCGACGAGCAGCTCCCAAAGGGCCAACTCACGGCGCGGCAGGCCAAGCGAGCCTTCAGGGCCAACGACTTGTCGCGCCAACCGATCAAAAGTCAGTGCCCCAAACTGCTCGACATTGTGCAGTCGTTTGCCCCGTCTGCGGCCCAGCGCACGCAAACGCGCCTTGAGCTCTGCCATCTCAAACGGCTTGGTCATGTAGTCGTCGGCGCCAGCGTCGAGCCCCTCTATCCGATCGTCCAGGCTGTCGCGCGCGGTCAAAACCAATACGGGTATGTCGGCCTGCGAAGAGCCAACATCCCGGATCACCTCCAGACCGCTACGCTTTGGCAGGTTGATATCCACGATCGCCAGATCGGCACCCTGTGTGGTTAGAAAGCTGGAACCCTCCTCACCATTGGCCATCCAGTCCACTGCATGGCCCTCATCCTGCAGCGCTTGAATCACCGCCCGCGCCAGCATGATGTTGTCTTCGATCAGTACGATCCGCACACTGCCCAGCCCCTCATATGTCGTTCGGGCGCGCTTGTTACCGGCCCCCTCCTCCGTGATTTGGTCACCTTGGACCTCTCACTTATGGCCAAATTCAATCCTAAAGGGGTGGCCGAGGCAAGTCGCAATGGCTACACATGGTCGTTGAAGACAATGCGTTTGACTGCAGCGATCATCGGAGGAGCCCGGATGACAAGCTTGCGGCGCTACGCGACGCGGCTTGTTGCCGGTGCAATATTTGCACTTGGGTTAGCCGGGAACGCACGCGCGGACATCAGCTTTTCTGGCGAAACAATCGACTGGATTATCCCATTTGCAGAAACGGGAGGATCTGACACATGGGCGCGATTCAACGCGCCATTTCTCGCCCGCCACTTGCCGGGAAACCCGGAAATACGGGTGATCAACGAGTCGGGCGGTGGGGGGACACGCGGCCCAAACATCTTCGCGGGCCGAACGCGCGCGGATGGACTGACCATCTTGGGGACTTCGGGCTCGACCCAGTTTCCCTACCTTTTAGGGGACCTGCGCGTCAGGTACGACTACAGCGACTGGGAACCGGTCATGGTCGCTCCCACGGGGGGGGTAGTTTACGTCTCGGCTGAAACAGGCATCAGTTCGTTCGAAGACGTTGCCAAACTGGGCGATCAACGCCTTGTGTTTGCCAGCCAGGGCCCAACATCACTGGACCTCGTGCCGATGTTGGCGTTTCGACTTCTAGGGTTCGATGTCCACTATGTATTTGGGTACACCGGGCGCGGTGATGGCCTGGTTGCCATGGACCGTGGCGAGGTGAACATCGACTACCAAACTACGGCTTCTTTTCTGCGCAATGTCGCCCCGACGGTGGATGCAGGCGAAGCGATTCCCCTGATGACATGGGGTATTCTGGACGAGCATGGCCAGATGCAGCGCGACCCTACATTTCCAGACCTGCCAATTGTCGAAGAAGTCTACCAAGCGCTGCATGGGCGCGTCCCTGCAGGCCCTGCTTACGAATCTTACCGCGCATTCAACATTGCGGGTTTCGCAGCGCAGAAGATGGTCGTTCTTCGCAACGATACCCCTGAAGAGATCATCGAGGTCTGGCGTCAGGCTTGGCGCGACACCTTTGAGGACCCAGAGTACATCGATAGCGTGAAGTCGATTCTGGGCGAATATGAGCAGGTGACTGATCGCGGCGCTCAAACGCTCTTTACGGCAGGCACAACCATCGAGCCAAAAGTGCGGCATCTGGTTCTCGATATGTTATCACGGGAATACGCGGTGCGCCTGAAGAAGTGATGGCTAAAACTGACTGCACCGCTGACGTGCAGATCTTCCAGAACTGACGATGCCGACAACCATCCGAGTAGCGGCGGGTCTGGTGACTGGGGGATGTGGACGGATGTTGTTGGTGCGCAAGACAGGCACCAGCGCTTTCATGCAGCTCGGCGGTAAGATCGATATCGGAGAGCAGCCGATCAATGCGTTCATTCGGGAGCTGCGGGAAGAGTTGGGGCTGACGATAACCCGCAGTGCGCCAGCTTACCTAGGCCGGTTTTCGGCCGCCGCCGCGCATGAAGCCGACGCGACTATCGAAGCGGAGTTGTTCCAGGTTGCGATTGTGCAGGAACCGAGGGCAGGCGCAGAGATTGATAAATCACCTGGGTCAATCCCAACGCTGTTGTCGACATTGAACTGGCACCATTGACGCACGACTGCGTGCTGCCGCTTTACCGCACTCTCCTGGTGGCGGATGGAGGCTAGTCTACAAAGCTGGCGATAAAGTCGTGCACCAGCAGCTCGAGGTTGTGACGATCGGTATGTGTATGTGTGTATGTATATACATCTATTACTGTAAATCTGTAACATATAAATATACCCAAACTTAGTTCATTGAAATAATTGGTGAAATACTGATTACGCCAAGGTAACGGATCCGGTTACGGTCGTTACCTGCCTGATGTTTTAAGCATTTCGCCATCCAAAGCATGCCTCCCGAGAGAGTGTGGATGCATCAAGCGAAGTTCTATCCACGCCGACAGCCAGCTACTTCACCCAGCCCCGAGCGGAAGGTTCGGGTAACCGTCGGTGATGAAGCCGCTAGTGAGGCGACCATTTTCGTCGACTGCAAGAACTAGAGATCGGGTACCTTCCGGCAGAGCCCGGACGCTCTTGCAGACAAAACATGCCCACCGGTAGCGCAAGAACAGGCCGTATATTAATCGCCGTCGAGATTTCTTCCCTAAATGTGCGCACAGCGCAGCGGCGGGAGGCTGTGCTAGACCGAGGGCGGAAGAAATACTGAGATCAACACGCAAGGAAATACTTTTCCAAACTTGTAGATAAAATATCGACGCTATAACAATAACTTGCCTCAATTTGTGAAAAATCCACAAGGGCAGAATTCTCAACCCAAATTTCTGCAGAATTGCTGCTTTCCCGATATTTTATTGTGGCGCGACGGCAAGACGGCGGGTTGCTTAGATGGAACACAAACTGGAGGTCATGGTGACGCTTGCGTCGCCCATGCAGCGGTATGCCAGCCTTCAGCTCGCGGACCGTGTTTGGCGAGATCCACGATGAGACCCGCAACCAACAGGCACCCACCGTTGACAGAAGCCCAGCATGAGGGTCAGCGTATGAACACCAATGCTGCAATGCTCGAGTTCGTGAAAGCCTTAGCGCGCCAACAGGCCATTGAGGACCATTTGCGGGATACCAGCCAAGATGAAATCTACGGCCCGCGCCGCGATCTACGCCCGCTTTAGCTCTGACCTCCAGAACGAACGCTCCTGCGAAGACCAAGTCGCTTGGTGCGAAGCTTGGGCCGAGCGCCAGGGCCTTTATGTCGTCGCAGCCTTCTCCGATGAAGCCGTGTCCGGCGCCAGCGTCCATAATCGCCCACGCCTTGCCGGTATGCTGCGCATGGCCAAGGAAAAGCGTTTTGACGTCCTAGTCTGCGAAGACCTTGATCGCCTTGCTCGAAAACAAGCCGACCTGCACAGCATCCGCGACGAGCTGACCTTCGCTGGTGTCCGCATCATGACCGTCAGTGACGGCACGGTTACCGCCATGCATGCGGGCCTCAAGGGTCTCATGTCCGAAATGTTCCTAATCTAGCTCGGCAACAAGACCCGCCGCGGCCTCATGGCTCGTGTCTCGGCCGGCGCCTCGGGTGGCGGCCTATCGTATGGCTATCGCGCCATTCCTAGGCGCCCAGGCGAACACGAAATTAACGAGCGAGAGGCGCAGATCGTACGTCGCATCTTCGCCGACTATGTTGGCGGCCGGACGCCGCGCGAGATCGCGACCGCGCTCAATGCCGAAGGTGTGCCGGGGCCGCGCGGCGGCAAGTGGAATTCCTCGACGCTCAACGGCAGCAAGTCCCGCGCCAACGGCGTCCTGCAGAACCGACTCTATATCGGCGAGATCGTCTGGAACCGGCAGCGCTTTATCAAAGACCCGTCAACCGGCAAGCGTGTTTCCCGCCTCAATCCAGAATCGGAATGGCAACACAGCGAAGCGCCGCACTTGGCCATCGTTGATCGCACCGTGTTTGGCCTTTCGATCGCCCGCAAAAGCGAACGCAGCGCCGATCGTGGCCCGGTCGCCGCAAAGGCAAAGCATATCCTGTCTGGCTCACCAAATGCGGCATTTGTGGCGCCAGCTACACTGTCATAGGCGCAGGCCGCATTGGCTGCAGCGGCAATCGCGAGCGTGGCGACTGCGACAACAACCGCACCGTGACACGGGCACATGTCGAGGATCGGGTGCTCGCGGCGCTCGATAGCTATCTGGCCGACCCAGAAATTATCGCGGCATATGTCGCTCAATACCATGAGACACGCCGTGAGTTGCTGGCCACCAAGCGCGACCAGCGCGGCAGTATCGAGCATCGCAGCAATGAGCTTAAGCAGACCATTGAAAAGCTGGTCGACCTGATTGTGGAAGGCCATGCCCCTGACGCTGTCTTAGACCGCTTACGAAAGCTTGAGGCCGAGCGCGCTGATCTGCTCGAGCAGCTCGAAGCGCTGACGCCGCAAATGGAGCCGCTTACCGTTCACCCTTCGTCGGCGGAGAGGTATAGCCGCACTATCAAGGAACTGCGTGTGCATTTGGATGGCATCCGAGAAGGCCATCCCCGCGACGCCCTTTTCGAAACGCTTCGTGGCATGATCGACAAAGTCGTCCTCACGCCCATAGGTCCGCGCCAGCCGGTGAACATCCAAGCTCATGGCCTGCTTGCCAAATTGCCGGTCGACAAAAAGGAAACACCCCTAAACGCCGGAGCATTTAGGGGTGCGTTGGTTGCGGGAGCAGGATTTGAACCTGCGACCTTCAGGTTATGAGCCTGACGAGCTACCGGGCTGCTCCATCCCGCGTCAAATAGTTGATAACAGTACCGGTTGGGCTATCATCACTGCGACCGTGGCCGCGACGTGAGGGGTATATAGGGGCAACCGCCGGATAGCTCAACCCCAAAAGCGGTTCTACGTGACGCTTTTTTGACGATAAATTTTTGCCGCACCAAACATGTCATTTTCGGGCGCGTTGAGTAGTATGGCGCTCCTCCCTTCCGCCTACCGAGAAATCTTATGAAATTGAAGCCGCTTGGCCGCACTGACCTGCGGGTTACCGAACTTTGCCTGGGCACCATGACCTGGGGCAGCCAGAACACCGAGGCCGAAGGCCACGCCCAGATCGACATGGCGCTCGACGCCGGCATCAATTTTATGGACACCGCCGAAATCTACGCCGTGCCGCGCAGCCCCGAAACGTCTGGGCGCACCGAAGAAATCATCGGCAACTGGTTCAAAAAGACCGGCAAGCGCGACAAATGGATTTTGGCCTCCAAAGTTGCCGGTGGCCCGGTCGACTTTATCCGCGACGGCACGCGTACCGATGGCAAGACCCTCCGCCGCGCTTTCGAGGACAGCCTGCGCCGCTTGCAGACCGACTATATCGATCTCTACCAGATCCATTGGGCGGGCCGCGGCAGCTACAATTTTGAAGGCTACTGGACCTTCGCGCCGCATTCGCAAAACACCGCCGATGTCCTCGACAATATCGAAGACATGCTCGAAACGTTGGGCGATCTGGTCAAGGAAGGCAAACTCGGCCACGCCGGTGTTTCCAACGAAACCACTTGGGGCATTGCCCAATGGCTGCGCATCGCCGAAGCCAAGGGCCTGCCGCGCCTTGCCTCGGTCCAGAACGAATATAGCCTGCTGCGCCGACACTTCGACCACGACCTGGCCGAAATAAGCCATCACGAAGATGTCGGGCTGCTCGCCTATTCGACCCTTGCTGGTGGCCTGCTCACCGGCAAATATTTCGATGGTCAAATGCCCAAAGGCAGCCGTGGGGATTACCAGAAAGGCTTCTGGCGGCTGAACGAGCATTCCGAAACGGCCGGCAAGGAATACCTCGCCCTGGCAAAGCGTCATGACATCGATGTGGCACAGCTGGGCATCGCCTTCGCACTCACTCGGCCATTCATGACCTCGGTGATCATCGGCGCAACCAGCACCGAGCAGCTCGCCACCGCCATTGGCGCCAAGGACCTGAACCTGTCGACCGAGCTCTTGGGCGAAATCGAGGCGATCCACCGCCGCCATCCCCGCCCTATTTGACGACGCTGCCTTTACCTTTTGGCGGCTATAAGGGAGGCCACACGCAATTGTGGGGGCCTCCCGTGTCGACCATTCTGATCTCCACCCTGTTTCCGCTGATCTGTTATTTTGCGTACAACATCATTGTGCCGCAGATCGAGAAGCTGCGCCCGTCGCTGTCGGTGATCATGAACATGCAGCGCCGCCGCTGGGTCGCCAATGCGGCGCTGCGCGAGTCGCCGTTCGATGCGATCCTGTCGGGCAACATCATGGGTTCGGTGAGTTTTCTGGCCTCGACCGCAGTGCTGCTGATTCTGGCGATTTTCGCCGTCTTCGGTCAGGTCCCTGCCCTGATGGCAGCGCTGGATTCGCTGTCGCTTGAGCGCACCTACACCGTGCTCGACGTGCAACTGCATCTGGTCGTCATGCTGACCATGTTCGTGCTGGCATTTTTCGCCTTCACGCTGTCGCTGCGCCAGTTCAACCACTTCTGCATCATGCTCGGCGCACTCGACCATGCGAGCCCGACTTCCCCCGAAGAAATCGACGCTATTACCGCAATGAACGCGCTGGGGGCCCGCAACTTCAACAGCGGCATCCGCGCCTATTATTTCTCCGTCGCCACCGTTGCGTGGTTTGTTGCCGAGTGGTTGCCGATCGTCACGTGTCTCTTGACCATCATGATCCTCGCCCACCGCGAGTTCTTTTCCTCGTCCCACCGCACGGCCGCTTCGGCAGCGATCATCGCAGCCCGCCGCCATAAGGCAGCCGAACAGATCAAGGCTGAATAGAGGATGAACGAAACCCTGCTCAACTTGGCATCCTGAGTAGATTTCGCCTTTGTAAAGGCCATCAACTCTGCCATCCTCAAGGTCTATTCCGATCTCACAGGTAAAGACCATGGCTGAGCCATCCGCACGCGAACAACTGATGCTCGAACTCATCAACAATGCTCGCATGGACCCGGGCGCCGAAGCGGCACGCCTCGGCATTTCCCTCAACCAGGGCATAAGCGGCGGCCAGATTTCCAACACGACCAAGGCGCCACTCGCCACCAACTACTATCTGGTGGACGCCGCACGCGGCCATTCGAGCTGGATGCTTGCCACAAACAAGTTCGCGCATGAGGGGATCGGCGACGGCACGATTACAAGCCGCAGCGTTGCAGCAAAATACACCCTTTCTGGCTCGTGGGCGTTGGGCGAGAACATCGTCTACCAAAACCTTGGCGGTTCAGTCACCGCAACCACCGCCGTGATCGGCTCGCACGAAGCGCTGTTCAGAAGTGCTGGCCATCGGCTGAATCTGCTGTCCGACAATTTCGTCGAGATCGGCATTGGCCAAGCCACCGGCCTGTTCGGCGGCTACAACACGTCGATGATCACGCAGAACTTCGGCAAGTCGGGCAACAAGATTTTCATCACCGGCGTCGTCTATTCGGACTTCGTCATCGATGACAATTTCTATTCGGTCGGCGAAGGCGAGAAGGGTGTGAAGGTCGCTGTCGGCAATACCTGGACCTACACCTCCACCTCGGGCGGATACCAGATCCAGACCACCGCTGGCTTCCAGAACATCACTTTTGGTGAAGGCAGCAAGGCCGCTCGCGTCCGGGCCGAAATTCTCAACGAGAATGCCAAGATCGATTTCGTCGATGGCTCACACGTGCAATCGTCGGTCTCGATCGAGCTGCGCGCCAACATTACATCCGCCCGCCTGATCGGCCTCGACGACCTGTCGCTCAAGGGCTCCGATGCCAGCGATACCCTCGTGGGCAACAAGGGCAAGAACGTCATCAATGGCGGTCTCGGTAACGACAAGATCTGGGGCATGGATGGCCATGACAAGCTCTATGGCGATGCCGGCAATGACAGCATCTGGGGCGGCAACGGCAACGACTTTATCTATGGCGGGGCTGGCAATGACACCCTGCGCGGAGAGGCCGGCAACGACACTCTTTACGGCGATGCGGGTAACGACAAGCTCTATGGCGACGCCGGGAACGACAAGCTTTACGGCGGCGTCGGCGAAGACCGCCTCTATGGTGGTGCCGGCGCCGACACGCTCGATGGTGGCAGCGGCAACGACTATCTCGACGGCGGCGCTGGCAATGACATCCTGCTCGGCGGCGCTGGGCATGATGAACTGATCGGCGGCGCCGGTTCCGACTTCCTCAATGGCGGTAGCGGCGCAGACACCTTCATCTATCAAAAGCTCTCCGACTCGGGCGTCACCAGCAAAACCCGCGACACGATCGAAGATTTCAGCCGCGCTCAGGGCGATGTCATCGACCTGCGCGCGCTGGACGCGAACGAGTTTGCCGCCGGCAACCAGGCGTTCAAGTTCGTTGGCACCTCGAGCTTCAGCTTCACCGCCGGTGAACTGCGCTACGTCAAATCGGCCGATGGCGTTGTCGTCTATGGCGACGTGAACGGCGACGGCGTGGCCGATTTCTCGATCCAGCTGCTCGACGTCAAAAGCCTGATCGCGTCAGACTTCCTGCTCTAGAAAAAGGGACCCGACAACGGGTCCCTGCTGTCGAACTTCATTACGAGCCTCACGCTATTGCGTGAGGCTTTCTTTTTGGGCGCTTGCCGGTGCCGGCTGCTGTCCTAAATACGCCGCGAGATAGTCTGCGACATCCGCCAAAACCGGCGCCATGCGTCGCCCGGGTCGTCCAAGCGCCATGAGCGGACCGGGATGGCCGAGCGCAGGGTAGTGTTGCTCTACAACGTCGCCACCCGCCGCACGGATTTTGGCTGCCAGTGCCACCGTATTGCGCGGATAGACCAGCGTGTCCTTGTCGCCTGTCGCCAGAAACATCGGCGGCGTGGCGGCGCCGACGTGGTTGATAGGCTGCGTCGCCAGCGGCTCCCTTACCGCACCAAAGGTGCGCAACGTGATCGGGCCATCAAACGGGAAAAAGTCATAGGGCCCCGATAGCCCCACCAGGCATTTCACCCGCGACAGCAGTCCCCGGCGCGCCAGTTGAGATGGGTCCAACGCCAGCATGGTGGCGTTATAGGCGCCCGCCGAATGGCCCATCAATGCAATGCGGTTGGCGTCACCGCCATATCTGGAAATGTTCTCACACACCCACGCGAAGGCCGCTGAACAGTCATCAACGAAGCCGGGATATTCCACCTCCGGCAACAGTCGGTAATCGGCAATCACCGTCACATAGCCCAAGGCAGCCAGCGCCCGTCCAGCAAACGTGTAGTTGCTGCGGTCGCCGTCGCTCCACGACCCACCATAAATAAAGAACACCACGGGCCTCGGCCCGCCGCTTTCGCGCGGGGCGTAAATGTCCAACTGCTGCCGCGCCTCGGCTCCGTAAGGGACATTATGGGCAATTCTGCGCGAGCCACGATCTTTGGGGCTGAGGAAGTTGATAATGCTGAGAATAGAAATAGCCATGACTGCCCCGTAGAAGCCTGTCAGTAATATACGGCTTAACGGCTAAAAATGTTTCGCATCGAAAGACTTACACGTACGGATTCATCCCTATTTAAGGCCTCTCGACCACAGTAGTGGCATGGCCGGACCGGTCGTGGGAGCGATCGCTTGGCGCAGCCAGCAATGTTGATGGCAGAAGGACTGACGGCTGCAGCGCTGGCAGATCTGCCTATGGCTGATCGCGCCTACCTCGAATCCGAACTCCAAGTTCGCCTCGGCCGCTACGACCATGTGACCCGCCTACCCAATCGGCTGCAGTTTCTCGAACAGTTCGAAAATTTCGTGCACGACGATGCCCCCGCCATGCTCGTGCTGGTCACTCTGGCTGAAGCCAAGCACTACAACGAAATTCTGCGCGCCCTGGGCATGGCCTTCGCCGAAGACTTTGTCCGCGCCGGCGCTGCGCTACTGGGCTCGCTGCTCGACGATGATGTCGCCGTCTACCACGTCAGCGTCCTCAGCTTCGCCTTTGTGCTACCGGTCGATGACATTGCAGAAATACCCGGCGTGACCGCACGGATTGCGGCCGCCTTTGCTGGCGCCATTTCGGTCAACGAGATTCCGATCAAGACCCATGTCGGTGTCGGCCTTCTGCCCATCGAAGCCATCCGCCCTGCCGCCGAATCCCTCCGCGCCGCGCTCGTGGCGGCGCAGGACAGTCGCCGCACCGATGCCGGCCTGTCGTTTTACGATCATCGCTCCGACGCGGCGCACCTGCGAGCCTTCCGCATTCTTGCCGATCTGCCGCATGCTTTGTCGGGCCCAAATCAGTTGAGCCTCCACTATCAGCCGCGCGTGCAACTCAAGAGCGGCCGTTGCCACGGCGCTGAAGCACTGATCCGCTGGAACCATCCCGAGCTCGGCGCCATTTCGCCGGCCGAGTTCATTCCGCTGGCCGAACAGACCGCACTCATTGGTCCGCTGACCGATTGGGTTATCACCACGGCGCTGCAGCAAAACCGTGAACTGCTCGACGCGGGACACGACCTCCGCATCTCGATCAACGCGTCGCCGGTAAACCTGTCTGAAGATGGTTTCGACGAGCAATTGCTGCGCCGCTGCAATGCCGTGGGCCTCGCCCCGCGCAATGTCGAACTCGAATTCACCGAAGGCACATTGGCCACCAACTCGGCGCGCACCGTCCAGCAACTCAAGCGCCTGCGCTCGGCCGGCATCGACGTCGCGCTGGACGACTTCGGCTCGGGCTATTCCAACCTAAGCTACCTCGCCCGCATTCCGGCCGACGTGCTCAAGATCGACCAGTCCTTCGTCCGCCCGCTCAAGGAAGCCGGCGACGATGACTTCCTGTTGCGCCACATCATCATGATCGCCAGCGGCCTTGGTTTTCGCGTCTGCGCCGAGGGCATCGAAACGCTACACGCCTACGAGCACCTGCGCGAACTGGGCTGCGACGAGGGCCAAGGATATCACATGGCCCGCCCCATGCCGGCAGATCTGCTGACGCAATGGCTGGACGCGCAGCCCGCAATTTGAACGCCCGGCTGGGTACGCGACAATATCTGACATTGACATTCACCTAATACGGACGCTTTATGCGGGCCAGCAAGCCCACATGACCCCGTCTAGCCACCATGCTCGTCTGCCAGTGCAATATGATTACCAGCAAAGAGATCGAGGACATTGTTCTCGACCTACTCAGGGCCGACCCCTGGCAGCTGGTGGTGCCTGCCAAGGTCTATAGCGAACTCAACCGTCGTGCCAAATGCAGCGGTTGCGTGCCGAATGTGGTGGACATTATCGTCCGCGTCACCGAAAACTACCACTCGCAGCAAGCCTTGGAGACTGGCGACGTAGTGTCGCTTCCCTCTGGCTTAGACAAGCTTAAAAAGCAACAGAGTGGAGTACGTCGTGAAAGGCGAAGCACAAGTCATCGAGCGGCTTAACGAGGCCCTCTTTCTCGAACTCGGCGCGGTAAATCAGTATTGGGTGCACTTTCGTCTTCTGGACGACTGGGGCTACAAGAAGCTGGCTTCGAAGGAACGCGCAGAGTCTATTGAAGAAATGCACCACGCCGATCGTTTGATCGAGCGCATTATTTTCCTCGAAGGCCATCCGAATCTGCAGCGCGTTGCGCCTTTGCGAATCGGCCAGACCATCAAGGAAGTGTTGGAAGCCGACCTCGCCGGCGAATACGACGCCCGCGCTGCCTATAAGGCCAGCCGCGAACTGTGCGAGCAGCTTGGCGACTACGTTTCCAAGAACCTGTTCGAAGCCCTGCTGACCGACGAAGAAGGTCACATCGACTTCCTCGAGACTCAGCTCGAACTGCTTGACAAGATCGGTGTCGAAAAGTACGGCCAGCTCAATTCCGTTTCGGCCGACGAAGCCGACTAAGTCAGCCAGATACAAAAAAACCGCCCGGAACACGTTCCGGGCGGTTTTTCTTTGTCTCGATCCAACTACTCGATGGGCTGGAACATGGCGTTCATCTGCTGGATGATCTGATCCATCGGCGCGATGGACTCCGGCAATTGTTCTGGCGGATTCGGCGCGACCGCCACATAGGGCACGCCGCTCGGGAAGGCGCCAAACATCTGGAAGAACGCCACCATGTCGTCGAGCACCGGCATGCGCCAACGCCACATCGCGCCCATCGCCAGCACCGGCTCCATATGGCCAAAGCCCTCATAATAGCGCGTCGTCACCCAGACGCCGCTATCCTTGAGCTTTTGGGCAAACCGTTCGGTGTTCTGCATCCGCACGATCGGATCGGTCGTCCCGGTCGCCAGATACATGGGCGGGGTCGCGCTGGTCACCAGGTTGATCGGCTGCGTGCCTTCAGGGCTGGCCGCCGACCCAAAAGCATTGCGCACTTCGCCATATTCAAATGGGTAGAAGTCATAAGGTCCGGACAGCGCGGCAACGCCCAAGATCGGCATGGTGACGCCATAGTCGCGCAAGAAGGACGGGTCGAGCGCCAGCATGGTCGCATTGTATGCGCCCGCCGAGTGGCCCGCGAGGAACAGGCGATTGGGGTCGCCACCATAGTTGGCGATATTGTTCTGCACCCAACGCAGCGCATTGGCGCTGTCTTCGAGGAATTCGGGATATTTGACCTCGGGCACGAGGCGATAGTCGGCGATGACCGTGACAAAGCCGCGTGCCGCCAGAGCGCGCCCGACGAACTCATATTCAAAGCGCTCCCCGCGGTTCCAGCCGCCACCATAGATGAAGAACACGACCGGCGCCGCAGCGCCGCGCGCTTCAGGCGCATAGACGTCGAGCTTGTGGCGCGGACCATCGGCATAGGCGATGCCGTCGCCAACCTTGACCGTGCCGCCATCCATGGCCGCGGGAATGTTGAACGGATCCATGATGGAAAGCGCAAAGGCCTGCACCGGCAGAAGCGCGAGGGCGGCGGCAGCGATGAAAAGACGTAGGGCGGACAATGGGGACATTGGACTCAAGGGACCGAAAAGCATCTGAAAAGCCTGGCTATCAGCCAAAGCGGGGGATTTTGTGGTGACGGGCCAACAGCCCTCCCCCCGGAATAGACGAGCCGGGGCACTCGGCATTTGTGGTTAGCAGTATTGGAAGCGGCGGCCCGCAATGGGCGAGGGCAGGCGCCTCGAATAACGGAGACTGCCTGCCCTCTACTTAAGCCCCCACAGGTTGATCCCAAAGGGTTAACCAAAGGTTAACGTTTCAGCGCATCCAGCAAGCGTCCGGAGATGTGTCCGTCAGCAGGTAAACCGGCCCGTGCCTGGTACGCCATGGCGGCCGCGCGGGTCTTGGGACCGATCACACCATCTGGCGACCCGACATCATAACCAGCTCGATTGAGCAGGGTTTGCACCTCCGCGCGCTGGGTTTTGGTCAGCGCATAATCGCCCGAAGGCCAGGCCTGTGCAAAGCTGCCACCACCCAGAATACGGTCCGCCAGATGACCAACCGCCAGCGCGTAGCTGTCCGAATTATTGTAACGCTTGATCACATCAAAGTTATGCAGCAGCAAGAAAACCGGCCCATTGGCGCCCGCCGGCATATAGAGCCGGCCAACATCGCCGCCGCGCGGGAACGCCCGCCCGGAGACACGCTGAATACCCATGCTCTGCCACTGGCTGAGCGGCGCACGCTCGAGCTGGCGAGCCCTCGCAAAGTCAAAGCCATTGGGGAGCTTGACCTCATATCCCCAGGTCTCACCCGGCCGCCAGCCGAAACTCTTGAGATAGTTTGCCGTCGAGCCCAGCGCATCCGGCACCGAGTTCCAGATGTCTTTCCTGCCGTCGCCATTGTAGTCGACCGCATAGCGCATAAAGCTCGATGGCATGAACTGGGTGTGACCCATGGCGCCCGCCCAGGAGCCAACCATATTGCGCGGCTGCACATGCCCATCGGAAATGATGCGCAGCGCGGTCAACAGTTCCTCGCGGAAGAAGTCCGTGCGGTAGCCGCCTTCGGTCAGCGTCGCCAGCGCGTGGATGGTGTTTTCACCGCCCATGAAGCCACCAAAATTGGTTTCCATGCCCCAGATCGCCAAAACGATTTCCGGCTGCACACCCCAGCGTTGCTGCGCGCCGGTCAGCGTCTGGTTCCATTCCGAACGCATTGCCTGCCCCTTCTGGGCCTGCGCATTGGTCACGCGACGGTCGATATACTGCTGCACGGTCTGGCTGAACTCGGGCTGCCTCTTGGTTAAATCCATGACCTTGGGCAAATAGTTATAACCCGCAAAGGCCGCTTCGTAGGCGGAGCGGCTAACGCCGCGCGCTTCCGCAGCGGGCCAAAGGCCCCGCACGAAATCGGCGCTATTGGCGAAGGCCGGCGCAATAGTGGTCAGGCTCAGCGCTGCAGCCAGGGCCAGCGCAGAAAAGCGGGAAAATCGGGCAACGGTCTTGCCGGCGGGAGGGTTCATGGCGGGCCTCGTGATACGCGTGTAAAAAGTCACGATTGCGCCGGCTGTGCCGCAACTGGCGCGTATCACAATTTTAACCGATCAGATTAAGACCGGCTTAAGGCTAACCGGTTCCCCGATCACAAAGCGGTCAACGCGCCCTTAAAGCCCCCAACATCCCCATCATTCCGATTCAGACATGTCATCTGGCGGCGGCAGACGGCGGCCATCGACACTGCGATAGGTAATCGTCTGGCTCGGCGCCATGATACCTCGCTCGGCCAGCAGGCGCTTGACCGTCTCGCTATAGAGACGCCCCGGCCCCCACTGCTTGCCAGCCAACGTCTTGATGCGCGACCGCAGCTTCATCTGATTGGCCGTCATCGACACCAGCGCTGGCGGATCGAGCACGTCGATGATGACATCCCGGTGCTCGCTGGCCATCACGACCTCAAAGGCATCGCGCATCACCTGCTTCACCTGCTCGATATCGCTGTCATAGGCCACGTCGAACTCGGCCACGTAGAACGAGAAACCGCGCACCATGTTGGACACCTGATCGACCGAAGAGAACGGGATCAGGTGAACGGTGCCGCTCATGTCGCGGATGGTCACCGAGCGGATCGTCAGTTTCTCGACGACGCCCGACTTATCACCGACGGCCACCACGTCACCCTCGTTCATCACGTTCTCGAACTGGATGAAGATGCCGGTGATGATGTCCTGCACCAGCTTCTGCGCGCCAAAGCCGATCGCCAGACCGATCACACCGGCACCGGCGAGCAGCGGCGCGATATTCACGCCGATCTGCGCCAGTGCCAGCATCACACCAAACACCACAAGGGCGATGGTCGCCGCGTTGCGGAACAGGCCAAGCAGCGTCTTCTCGCGCGGCGTCGGTGCCGTACCGAAATTTGGATTGAGCCGGTACTCGATCCACGACGACATCGCGATATGGATCGCAAAGCAGACCAGAATGATAAGGATGGCCGAGATCACCGAACCGGCAACCGCCTGCCCATCATCGCTGCTGATCCAACCCACGAAATCGAACAGCGCCCAGGCCTGCGCAATGGCCACCACCACCCCAACAATGACCACCCAGCGAACGACCTGCATCACAGTCGGGACAAACGCCTGCAGGCGCGTCTCCAGCAGCGGCAGGCGCTGCTTGATATCGTCGGGCACACGGAGGCCGATGCCAACAAAGCGCGCGATGAAACCAACAATGATAACGCCCACAACAATGGCGATCAGCGACTGCAGCGTCGCACCGAGCATGAACGGCAAGGCTTGCTCCGGATTGGCAAACCAGACAACAAGCAAGGCCAGCAGATAGCCGATGGCCACCAGGTGCCAGTATCGACCAAGCAGGATCAACGCCTGCCCATAGCCATTATTGCCCCGCGTCTGCGCCATCTCGGTCAGCCAGTTGCGGACGTCATCGCGGTTCTGCAGCACGATGATGATGCCAATCGTCACGGCCGTTGCCATCACCAAAACCTGGATCGCTGCAGCGATGCCGGGCGACAGATTTGCCGAAACGACCGGCGCGATGAACAGGAAGGTATAGCCCACCAGCGAGATGATCCGCGCGGCCCAGAACTGCCAATAGGCGGCATTACTGTCGCTGACCGGGATAAGCCGAAGCGGCTCATGCCTTGGCGCCAGAATAGCCCGCACCACCATCTTGGTCAGCTCGACCAGCATGAAGGCATTGAGCAGCAGCGACTGGTTGATCCCCATCCGCCCCGGGCTATCGCCCACAAACGCCAAGGCAACGAAATAGCCAATGCCCCAGGCCAGCAACACAGCACCCAGATCGAGCACCACGCCACCAATGGCCCCGGCTATGCGCAACAACCAACCACGACCGACAATGCGCGACCCGATATAGCCCTCAAGCCAAGACACGGTGATGCGCAGAATGAGAAAACTGCCAAACAGCGCCGCACCAACAATTAACAGGCCAAAGCCGATATTGGCCAAAGCTGTGATGTCGGCGTTCTGGGTACCGCTGAGCCCCTGCTGCAGATCAGACACCACCTGCCCCAAGGACCGAAACGTCGCGGACGCTCCCTCTGCCACGGCACGGGTATATTCAGCCAACTGCCGCGCAATGCTGAGATCCTGCGGCGCTTCGACGGGGGCAGTAGGCACGCCGGCTTCCGTCTGCCGTAGACGCTCGATCAGGACAGCGCGCGTGTCGTCATTCTCAATGATGCTGATCAACTCATCGATGCTGGCATCCGCACTGGGTGCTGTCGTTTGGGCAAACGCAGCAAGCGGCGTGAACATCAGGAAGATGAGAACGATCAGTGCGCGCATATTTTGATCCTGTTTTTATTCCATATGCCTTTGATTGGATGGCGAGACTATGAACTTTTAGTTTTGGCTGTTTGGTTTTTTTTGGGGGGGGGAGAGCTGTTGGCGGGGCCAGGTCCGTTTCGGTGGGGTGGATATGCTGGAAGGCCTGCTGGGCTTGGGAGGTGTGCGCCAATGCTGGGTATCGAGCCATTATCTGGCCCGTCGCCATTCGCGACGAACGCCTGCATTCTGTGCTGTGTACGACGTCGATGGATACAGGGATCACCAGCAATGTCCCTTCGAGCCTGCCCTAAGCTTCCAACACATGGCTCAAACGCAAAACCCCCGCTGGCTTTCGCCAACGGGGGTTTTGAATTTATTTCGACATTGTATTGAGAACCGTATGTTTTTTGCAGACCTTGC